>CAZSMB010000012.1:0-14969 GCA_964607625.1 uncultured Sphingopyxis sp.
TCCCGGCCGCCTGAATCATAATCGCTACCGCAAATCAATGGGTCCTGACCCTAGCCCGCGAGCCACTCCGCGACATCGCCCGCGACCTTGTTCGCCGCTGTGGACAGCGCTTCGCCGACCGGCTTGGCTTCGACCTTGCCGCCGATCGGTTCGCGCGCTTCGAAGCGTCGCTGGGTCACCTGCTTGCCGCCGGTGTCGACCAGCATCGCCTGATAGACGACGACGACCTCGTTCGTCGCTTCGTCGACACCGAAGTCCAGAAGCTGGCCCGCCAGCTGTTCGCCCGGCGCGGTCAGATATTGCCCCTCGTCGAGGATGACGCGGTTGGTCCGCGCGGCGACGGTTTCGGACAGGAGGCGCTGGAACAGGCGCTGCGGCGCCTCTACCCATTGCGCATCCTTTACATAGGCGACGCTGGCATCGTCCTGTTGCACCGGGATGCGCTGGGTCCGCAGCTTTTGCGGCGCGGTCGGAATCAGGATGGTGAGCGCCTGATCTTCGCCGGCGGTGCGCGCCTGGCCCGCCGCAGGGACGGCATCGCTGTCGAGCGTCAGCAGGAACGGCGGCGGCTTGGCGCCAAAGCTCACGCAGGCGGACAGGGCGACCGCGCCAAAGGCGGCGAGCATCGGTATGCTGAGACGGCGGAGCATGGTCGGATACCTCATGGTTTATAGTCGGGCAGCTTGCTGCCGCCGATCACCGCGCCCGCCCCCTGCTGGTCGAGCTTGTCGGTCAGGCTGGAAAGCGAGGACGAGGTGCGGCGCAAGTCGCGGATCAGGGCATTGGCTTCGGGTATCGTGCTCTGACTGAAGGTCTGCAGCCCCGGCCGTGCATCGGCGATCGCGCTTTCCAGCGTCTGCATCGACTGGTTGGCCGAGGCGAGCGTGTCGGCGAGATTCTTCATCGCCGGATCGACGTTACGATCGATCGTGCCCTGCGCCGAGGCGGCAAGATTGCCGATTTGTTCGGCGGCATTGCCCGTCTGCTGGATCGCGACGCGCGTGTCGGCGAGCGCCTTTTCGATTGCCGGGCCGTTGCGGGCCAGGATCGCGGTCGATTGTTCGACATTCTTCAGGATCGCCGAGAAACTCGCCTGATTTTCATCGTCGGCGAGTTCGGCGAGCCGTTCGGTGAGGGTCGAGAGCCGCTGAAGCAATTGCGGCGCGGTGTTCAGGATTTCGCCAAGGCCGCCAACCCGGTTCGGGATCACCGGTTTGCCCGCCGGCCCCCGGTCGGTGATCGGCGGCGCGCCCTTTACCGCGCCGTCGAGCGCGATCTGCGAGACGCCCGTGAAGCCGACGCCTTCGAGCGCCGCGGTCGTGCCTTGCAGGATCGGGACATTTTCTTCGACCTCGATCCGGACGCGCACGAACTGGGGATCGTCGCGCCACAATTCGATCTGCCGGACCTGGCCGACCGGGACGCCCGAGAACTGGACCTGCGCGCCCTTGTTCAGCCCATCGACCGACTGTTTGAAGAAGATGTCATATTCGCGCTTTGCCCCGCCGCTGTCGTTCGCCATCCAGACGACGAAAATCGCCAGCGCGGCGGTGAAGAAGAGGACGAAGGCGCCCACCAGCACATTGTTCGAGCGTGTTTCCATCAGCCTATCCTATCGCCGCCCGGCAGTTTGGTTCCCGCCTGCGGCTGCCCGGCCGCGCGGTCCGTTGAAATATTCCTGTATCCAGGGATGCTCGGTGGCAAGCAGTTCCGGGATCGTGCCGACCGCGATCACTTTCTTTTCCGCCAACACCGCGACGCGGTCGCACGTCGCGTAGAGCGAGTCGAGGTCGTGGGTGATCAGGAAGACCGTGAGGCCCATCGTGTCGGCAAGCTCGCGGATCAGCTCGTCGAACTTCGCGGCGCCGATCGGATCGAGCCCCGCCGTCGGCTCGTCGAGAAAGAGCAGCGCGGGGTCGAGCGCGAGCGCGCGGGCCAGCCCCGCACGCTTGACCATTCCGCCCGACAGTTCGGCGGGATATTTGGGTCCGGCATCGGACGGAAGGCCGACCATCGCGACCTTGTAGGCGGCAATTTCGTCGAGCAATTGTTCGTCCATGCGCGGATAATATTCGCGGAGCGGAACCTGGATATTTTCGGCAACGCTGAGTGTCGAGAAGAGAGCGCCCCCCTGGAACATCACGCCCCAGCGGCGACGCAGGTCGCGCGATTCCTCTTCGTCGGTGATCGTGTCGAGCGACTTGCCATAGACTTCGATCTCGCCCGCGGTCGGGGTCTGCAATCCGACGATCGACCGCATCAGCACCGATTTGCCGGTGCCGGACCCGCCGACGACGCCCAATATCTCGCCCGAGCGCACATCGAGGTCGAGATGATCGTGGATCACCGCATCGCCGAACTGGTTGACCAGTCCGCGAACGCAGATCGCCACGTCGAAGCGTTCCGGCCGTACCGCGTCGGCGGCGGCGAGCTCCTGCTCGATCTCGGCCCGTTCTTCCTCTTCGCTCATCAGTTCCACCCGATCGACGAGAAAAAGACGGCGAAAAAGGCATCGAGCACGATGACCAGGAAGATCGCGGCAACGACCGCGGAGGTCGTGCGACGGCCAACCTCCTCTGCATTCTGGCGCACCTGCATTCCCGAATAGCAGCCGGTGACGCCGATCAATATGCCGAACACCGGCGCCTTGATCAGCATCGCCCAGAAATCGGTCATCGGGATGATTTCGCGAAGGCGCTGGATATAGGTCAGCGGCGGGATGTCGAGCCCGACCCACGAGAAGACCCCGCCGCCGACGATCGCACAGATGCTGGCATAGAAGCCGAGCAGCGGCATGACGATCGTCGACGCCGCGACGCGGGGCAGAACGATCGCTTCCATCGGCGATACGCCGATCGTCCGCATGGCATCGACCTCTTCGGTCAGCTTCATCGTACCGATCTGGGCCGCGAATGCCGACCCGGACCGGCCAGCCACCATGATCGCGGTCATCAGGAGGCCGAGCTCGCGGATCGATGCGCGTCCCACGAGGTTGATCGTGAACACCTCCAGCCCGAATTGTTCGAGCTGCACCGCGCCCTGCTGGGCGATGACGATACCGATCAGGAAGCTCATCAGCCCGATGATCGGAAGGGCATCGACGCCCACAGCCTGAAAGCGGGTGACGATCGCGTGCCAGCGAATGCGCCGGCGTGCGCGAACCTGGTTGACGAGCGCGATCAGCATCGCGCCGAAAAATCCGACGATCCCGAGCAGTTCGTGCCAGACCCCCCGGCTCGCCGTCCCGACCTGTTCGAGCATTCGGGCCCACATTGGGCGGCGGTCGCGGCGGACCCGATAATCGCTCTTGTCCTCTGCGAGGGCTTTCAGCAGCCGCTGCGCCTCTTCGCTGGCGCCGGTAACCTTTGCATCGTGGGCGTTGGCGGTACGGGTGACGATCCACGCGCCGACGGTATCGATTCGTTCGATGCCCGACAGGTCGAGGGTTGCGATCGGTCCGATGCCGTCGAGCCGCGCCGGCAGGTCGCCGAGGCGGGCAAGCGTCAGCCGTCCGGTAAAGCGCACGTCGGCGCCACCGGCCCCCTCGCTCGTTTCGAAATCCGCCTTGGCCGCCATCGCGCGAACCTTGTCCTATTTGTCCAATAAGCTCAAGCGAATCCGTGGCATGGTTGCAAAGCCTTGGCTGCCGGGGCGGGCGGCGGTAAGGAGCGGCCGATGAGCGACCCAGCCGCGCCCGATTATGCCCACCGCGTCGCTATGTACGACATGGATCGGACGATCACGCGCGCGGGAACCTATAGCGGTTTTTTGATGCACGTCGCACGGCGGCGCCAGCAATGGCGGCTGTTGTTGCTGCCGCTCGTCGGGCTTGCCGGGGTCGCCTATGCCTTGCGGCTGATCGACCGTTCGCAGCTGAAGGCGATCAACCTGCGGTTGCTGGTCGGAGGACGTTTCAGCCGGGCCGAGATCGCGCCGTTCGCCGAAAGCTATGCCGACAAGGTCGTGGCGCGGGGCCTGCACGGCGCGGCGCTCGAGCAGATCGCGGCGGATCGCGCGGCGGGATATCGGCTGCTCCTCGCGACCGCTTCCTTCCATCTCTATGTCGATGCGATCGCACGGCGGCTCGGCATCGACGATGTGCTCGCGACGCGGCTCGACGAACCCGATGGCAGCGACCATATTCATGCCCGGCTGTCGGGCGACAATTGCTATGGCGATGCGAAGTTCGCGCGCATCAGCGGCTGGCTGGCCGACAATGCCATCGTGCGCGATGCGGCGCATATCCGCGCCTATTCGGACCATGTTTCCGACCACCCCATGCTCCGCTTCGCCGACGAGGCCGTCGCGACGACCCCATCGCGCAAGCTGAAGCGACTGGCGCCGCAAATGGGATGGCAGGTGGTCGACTGGCGCGCCGGCAGGTAGCGCCCCTCCCGCGAGCGGAGAGGGGGCCTTGCTCAGACCGCGGCAAGCGCCTGATCGAAATCGGCGATCAGGTCGTCGGCCTGTTCGATACCGATCGAAATGCGAACCAGATTGTCGGTAATACCAAGCGCCTTCTTGCGCTCGTCGGGCACCGACAGGTGGGTCATGGCGGCAGGATGGCTGGCGAGGGTTTCGGTGCCGCCGAGGCTGACCGCGAGCTTGGCGATCTTGAGCGCGTCGAGGAACCGGAAGCTCTCTTCCTCGCCGCCCTTGACGAACAGCGAGAAGGTCGACCCGGCGCCGGTGCAATGGCGGTCGAAGACATCCTTCTGCGGCCCGTCCTTCAGGAAGCCGAGATAGCCGAGTCCCTCGACCTTGGGATGGTCGCGCAGAAAGGCGCAGACCTTTTCGGCATTTTCGCCGGCGCGGGTCATGCGCAGTTCGACGGTTTCCAGGCTGCGGAGCAGCATCCATGCGGTGTTGGGATCGCAGATCGTGCCGATCGTGTTGCGCATCATGCGGATCGGGCCGAGCCAGTGCTTCGAGCCGAGCACGCCGCCCGCGACGAGATCGCTGTGGCCGCCGGCGTATTTGGTCAGGCTGTAGAGGACGATGTCGGCGCCATGCTGGAGCGGGGCGGACCAGAGAGGGCCGAGGAAGGTGTTGTCGATCGCGATCGGCGGCCGCGCATCGGCATCGAACGCGGCCTCGACCGCGGCGCGCATCGCCTGTACGTCGACCAGCGCGTTGGTCGGGTTCGCCGGGCTTTCGAGATAGACCATCGCGACCTTGCCGCCCTGCTTTGCCGCCATTTCCTTCGCGCGCGCCAGAATCGCGTCGATTTCGTCGCGCGAGGCTTCGGCGGGGAAATCGACGTAGGACGCGCCGAAGCGCGACAGGATGCGCGCGATCAGCGTTTCGGTCGCGGCATAGAGCGGTCCCGAATGGACGATGACGTCGTTCATGCTGACATGCGCGAGAAGCAGCGTCGCGATCGCCGACATGCCGCTGGAAAAGACGAGGGCATCCTCGGCCTTTTCCCAGACGCCGAGCCGGGCCTCGAGGATTTCCTGGTTGGGGCCGTTGAACCGCGAGTAGACGAGGCCTTCGGCGCCCCCGGGACGCTTGCCCGTGATCCCTTCGAAATGGCGCTTTCCCGCGGCAGCACTTTCGAAGGCAAAGGTCGAGGTGAGGAAGATCGGCGGCTTCAGCGACCCTTCGGAGAGCATCGGATCATAGCCGTAGCCCATCATCAGCGTCGACGGCGACAGTGCATGACCGCCGATTTCGGTGACGTCCTGCTTGGGCTTGCGGCGAACCGGGGCGCCGGTGAGTTCGTTGTTGTCGATTGCGGGCATATAGATTTCCTTGGGGTGGATTTAGTTTCTCTTGCAACTAGCGCGCTTCGACGGCCGCGTCACCCCGCCATTGTCATCCGATCGTCGCGATGGCCCAGATCACCCCGATCAGCAGCGGCACCCCGAAGATGTCGAGCGCGAGCCCCGCGGTGAGCATCCGCGGCAGCGCGATATGCTCGGTCGCCCAGGCGATCGCGTTGGGGCCTGTTCCCGAGGGGAGCATGAAGCCCCAGCTTGCCGCCATCGCGACGGGTAGCGCGAGCAGGATCGGGTCGGCGCCGGTCGCGGCGATCAGCGCGGCGAGGACGGGGGTGATGCCGCTCGCGGTCGCGACATTGCTGGCAAATTCGGTGATCAGGATCGTGAGCGCGACGATAATCGCGGCCAGCGCGATGGTCGGAATCGACCCCAGCGGGGCGAGCACGCTGCCGAGCCAGGCGGCGAGGCCGCTGGCGGTGATCGAGGCGGCGAGCGCAAGGCCGCCGCCGAAGAGCATGATCACGCCCCACGGTGCGCGGTCGGCCTCTTTCCAGACGAGGAGCGGGCGGCCCGTGCCGTCGGGGACGACGAACAGCAGCAGGCTGCCCGCGACCGCGATGGTACCGTCGGTCAGCGCCCCCTTCGGCACCAGCGGTGCGAGCAGGGGCTGGACCATCCACAGCCCGACGACGAGCGCGACGATCGGCACGACGCGGCGCTCGGCGGCCGACCAGATCGCCTGGTGCCCGAGCGCCTTCGACGCCGCGGCGCCGTCGAAGGGATGGTGGGCAAGCCGCTGAACCCGGGCCAGGATGATCATCGCCGCCGGCACCGCGAGCGCGACGACCGGAATGCCGTAGAGCGCCCAGGTCGCAAAGCCGATGTGGAGGCCCAGCGCGCGTTCGATCAGGCCCGCTGCGATGGCATTGGTCGGGCTGCCGACCAGCGTGCCGAGGCCGCCGATCGACGCCGAGAAGGCGATGCCCATCATCACCGCACCCGCGAAGCCGCGCGTCTCCGCCGCTTCGACCCCGCCTGCGCGGAGCACGGCGAGGGCGATCGGCACCATGATCAGCGTCGTCGAGGTGTTCGAGATCAGCATCGACAGGATCGCGGTCGATGCCATGAAGGCGAAGAGCAGCCCGGTTGAGGTCGGCGGTGCGAGCTTGAGCAGCGCGAGCGCCAGCCGGCGGTGCAGGCCGACGCGCTCGATCGCGAGCGCGAGAAAGGCGCCGCCGAGGATCAGGAACAGGATCGGGTCATAATATTCGTTGGCGATGGCCTTCGCCGACATCACGCCGGCAAAGGGCGTGACGAGGAAAGGGAGCAGCGCGGTAACCGTCAGCGGCAGGGCCTCGGTCATCCACCATATCGCCATCAGCAGGGTCAGCGCGGCGATACGCCACGCGGGCAAGCTCATGCCCTCTGGCGCCGGGAGAGCGATCATGGCCAGAAAGACGATCAGGCCGCCGATCAGTCCGAAAAACCGTGTGCGCGTCATCGCTTCCCCCAAACCCGTCCTGTCACGCTTCCTCAAGGAAGCGGGGCGCCGGATCAAGCCCGCTATTTATTTCGGTCCCGGCTATCGCCTCGCTCCGTTCGCCATGACCCTTCCGGGAAAAGCTATGATTTCAAACCGATCATCGACACTTGCCGGCCATAGCCCGCCTCGCCGCGCAGGCAGGCGCGGCGATAGCTGTAATAATCCTCTTCTTCGGCGCACGTATCCTGGCCGCCGATCGCGACCGTGCCCACGCCAGCCGCGGCGAGCCGTGACGCGACATAGGCGGCGATGTCGAACATCGCATGGCCGGGGCGCGCCGCGGCAAAGAAATGCTCGTTCGCCGGATCGTCGGACAGGAAGCGCCGAACGAAACCCTCGTCGACTTCATAGGAAGCGCGCCCGATACACGGGCCGATCGCGGCCGCAATATTGTCGCGGCGGGCGCCAAGGCTCTCCATCGCCGCGACGGTCGAGTCGGTGACACCCGCAATCGCGCCCTTCCAGCCGGCATGGGCGGCCCCGACGACGCCGGCTTCGCGATCGGCCAGCAGCACGGGCACGCAATCGGCGGTGAGGATCGACAGCAGGATGCCGGGCGTCCGCGTCGCCAGGGCATCGGCCTGGGGCCGCATGGAGAGGTCGCTGGCGTCATCGACGATCACGCAGCGGTCGCCATGCACCTGATAGACGCCGGCGATTGCCGCACCCGGAAGGATCGCGCCTGCCGCCCGCGCCCGATTTTCCGCGATCAGCGCAGGATCGTCGCCCGATCCCAAGCCGCAATTGAGCGACGCGAGTTCACCCGTCGAAACGCCGCCCCGGCGCCCGAAAAATCCGTGCGGGATGCCCGCGAGCGGGAGTGCGGTGGTTTTATGAGCTGAGGTCACAGGTCGAGCCGCCAGATCCGGTCTTCGTCGATATGGTTGCCGACGCGGAACGCGTTGCGCCCGACGTCGGCGAAGCCGTAGCGACGATAAAAGGCCTGGGCGCGGCGGTTCTCGCCGAATACCGACAGATAGAGAATCGAGGCGCGCTCGCGTGCCCAGGCGATGCCCCATTCGATCAGCGCGGCGGCGACGCCGGTGCCTTTTGCCGTTTCGCCGACATAGAGCTGATGGAGTTCGATCGCATCCTCGGCCGGCTGGCCGGCGGGCAGGTCGAAGTCGAGGGGGCCGAGTTTGATGAAGCCCAGTATTCCGCTGCCTCCCGCGTCGCGGACGAGCGCGAGGGCCCAGGCAGGATCGGCGATCTGCGCGGCCAGCCGATGCGGAGGGTTCCAGCCGGCGAGGAAGGTCGCAAGGTCGGCGGGATCGTAGATGTGACCAAAGGTGGCGACGAACGATGCTTCGGCAAAGGCCGACAAGGCATCGGCATCGGCCGGGGTCGCGATGTCGACGATGGTCATGCGACGGCTCCGATTTCGGGGAAGCCCTCCGGGCGGGGCCAGCCTGAGGCGTGCACCGCCATGACCTTGAACAAATCGCCCATCTGTTCGGCGTCGACGAGGCGGTCGCGCTGGGCACGCAGGTCGGCGCTGCGTCCGGGCGCGGTCCGGGCCAGTGCGTCGAGGCGCGCGTCGATGCCAAGGCGTTGCAGCCATGCGCCCTGTCCGACCGGGCCGAGCACCCGCGCGCCGGCGTGGCGGGCGGCAAAGGCAAGGGCGGCGAAATCGACATGGGTCGTCAGGTCGACCTCGCCCGGGTCGGCGAAAGGATCGGCGAACCGGTGGGCCTTTACGGCTTGCAGCGTATCGCCCGCCCTGGGGCCGCTGTAGCCGTAATCGATCGCCAGCATCGCGCCGCCGTGGCGCGCAAGGCGAAAGGCGCAGCTTTGCATGATAGCCGCGGCAACCGGCGCGGTTTCAACGATCGTCCCGTCGGATTGGTGACGGAGTGCCGGGGGGATGGCTTCGTCGGCCGGAATGTCTCCGGGCCTGGCCGCCAGGCCGTCCGCGGTTCGCACGACGGTGCGCTCTCGCCAGCCATCGGCGGTCATCTGATATTGATGGATCGGCAGCGCATCGAAAAATTCGTTCGCCACGATGATCGGCGCCACGTCGTCGGGAAGGCCGGCAATATCGTCATGGTGGAGCGCCGCCGGGATGCGCGCGCTTTGGGCCGAGCGCAACGCCGGGCTCGTTTCCACGAAATGGATGCCCTGCGGTGTACAGCCGAAGCGAGCCATCGCCCGCAGCGCGTCGGCGGCAAGCGATCCGCGTCCGGGCCCGAGTTCGGCATAGCGGAAGGCCGGGCGCCCCGCGCGTTGCCACAGGTCGGCGATCCAGATGCCCACCATCTCTCCGAACATCTGGCTGATTTCGGGCGCGGTGGTGAAATCGCCGCCGGCGCCAAGCGGGTCGCGCGTTGCATAATAATGCGCGTTCGCGGCAGCCATATAGTCCGCAACGGTCATCGCGCGCTGCGCGGCGATCTGGAGCATCAATTGTTCGGGGGTCGGCGGGCCGTCAGGCAATGCTGTCGGTCCCCGCGACGGGTTCGACGCGCTGGCGGCGACCCTTGGCCGTTGCAACGAGCCAGGCGCCGGCGGCCAGCATCGGGATCGTCAGCGTTTGCCCCATCGTCAGCCCCCACGACAGCGTGCCGAGCTGAACATCGGGTTCGCGGACGAACTCGAGCGCGAAGCGGCTGAGTCCATAGATGATCGCCGCCATGCCGAACAGAAAGCCCGGCTTGTAGCGGGCATCGGTGCGCCAGAAGAAAAAGGCGAGGATCGCGAACATGACGATACCCTCGAGCCCCGCCTCGTACAGCTGGCTCGGGTGGCGCGGGTCCATCGTGCCGCTATGCGGAAAGATGATCGCCCAGGGCACGGTGGTCGGACGGCCCCACAGTTCGCCGTTCACGAAATTGGCAAGGCGACCGAAGAAAAGGCCGAACGGGACGACGCACGCGATATAGTCGCAGAAGCGCAGAAAGCTGAGCTTTTCCTTCTTCGTCACATACCAGATCGCGATCAGCACCCCGACCACGCCGCCGTGCAGCGACATGCCGCCATCCCACAGCCGCAAGATCTCTATCGGACTGCGAATGTAATTGCCGAGATTGTAGAAGAGCACATAGCCGAGGCGTCCGCCGACGATGATGCCGAGCATGGCATAGAAGATCATGTCGTCGGCGTGGCGGCGGGCCATCGGGGCGCCGGGCTGTGCGATCAGGCGCAGCAAATACCAGTAGCCGACAAAGATGCCGGCAAGATAGGCCAGCGCGTACCAGCGAATGGGCCAGCCGAACACGCTGAACGCGATGCTGCTGTTTTCGCCCATCAGATCGTTGAAATTGAGATATTGTGTCGCGTCGGCTAAGGTTGCAAAAAGAAACATATTGTCTCGGCCCTTCCCCAGGAGAGGCCTTCCCCATAGGGGGTAAGGCAAACGAGACCAAGAGGAGAGATAAAGGATGCCATCCGCGCTCGATCTGCGCCTGGAAGCCGCGTACGACCTGATCACCGGTCCAGGCGGGCCGATCCAGGTGGGGTCCATCGAAAAAAATGGGCGCGAGCTGCCCTTCATCACAAATGCGCCGTCGAATCTGGTCGATTATGTTGCCTTTTTTTGTGCGCAGCATGGCGACGCGACCTTCCTTGTCGAAGGCAATGAGCGGCTGAGTTTCAGCCAAGTCTATGCCGCGGCGCGGAAGGTCGCGGCGGGGCTGGTCGACGGATATGGCGTGAAGCGCGGCGACCGTGTCGGCATTGCGATGCGCAACGCCAACGCATGGTGCGTCGCCTATGTCGGCGTCCTGATGGCGGGGGGCTGTGCGACGCTGCTCAACGGCTGGTGGCAGGGCGGCGAACTCGCCGCGGGGATCGAGGATACCGAGACGAGCCTGGTGATCGCCGACCCGCAGCGCGCCGAACGGCTCGCCTGCGCGGAGCATCGCGCGAAGGTCATCACCCTCGACATCACGCGCCCGATCGACGAGGCGATCGCCCCGATCACCGACGCGGGCGGCAGCGAGGCGACGCCCTTGCCGCAACTCGGGGCGGACGATCTTGCCACGATCCTCTTCACGTCGGGGTCGACCGGTCAGTCGAAGGGCGCCTGGTCGCGGCACCAGGCCGTCGTGCAGGGCATTTTCAACTATGTCACGCAGACCGCGAGCATCGTCCACCTGCTGACCGAGGACGGTCAGATGTCGGATATCCAGCCCGCGACGCTGATTTGCACTCCGCTGTTTCACGTGACCGCCGAGATTCCGGTGTTCCTCCAGAGCTTCGCTCTCGGCCGCAAGCTGGTCCTGATGCCGAAATGGAATGCCGAGGAGGCGATGCGGCTGATCCAGGACGAACAGGTCAATTATTTCGTCGGCGTGCCGCTGATGAGCTATGAGATACTGGTCCATCCGAACCGGTCCAAATACGACCTGTCGACGTGCAAGAGCTATGCCGGCGGCGGTGCGCCGCGCCCGCCCGAGCATGTGAAGCGCCTGTCGACCGAGATGGGCGAGGGCAAGCCGCTGCTCGGCTATGGCCTGACCGAGACCAATGCGGTGGGATGCGGGATCATCAACGAAAATTATCTCGAAAAGCCGACGTCGACCGGCCCCGCGTCGAAGCCGCTCGTCGACCTCGCGATCCTGGACGACCGGGGCGAGCCGTTGCCGCAGGGGCAGGTGGGCGAGGTGTGCATCCGCTCGATCTGCAATTTCGAGGGCTATTGGAACAACGAGGCGGCGACGAAGGCGGCCTTTTTCGACAACGGCTATTTCCGCACCGGCGACCTCGGCTATCTCGACGAGGACGGCTATCTGTTCATCGTCGATCGCAAGAAGGATATCATCATCCGCGGCGGCGAGAATATCAGCTGCCAGGAAGTCGAGGCGGCGATCTACGAGCATCCCGACGCAAAGGAATGCGCGGTGTTCGGCCTGCCCGACGAGCGGCTGGGCGAGGTCGTCGGCGCGGTGGTGTGGATGGCGCCGGGCAGCAAGGCCGACGCCGCGATGCTGACCGAATTCCTGTCCGAACGGCTCGCGCCGTTCAAGGTGCCGGTCAAGATCTGGATGGCGTCCGATTCGCTTCCGAAGCTCGGCAGCGAAAAGATCGACAAGGTCAGCCTGCGCGATCACTATCGCAAGGAATATGCGGCGGAACTCGCCGCGTAACCGGAACGGGCCGCACGCCGAACACCTTCAAGCCCCTCCCCTTCAGGGGAGGGGTTGGGGTGGGGGCTGTCGAGGTTGCGCAAGGCCGATGCCCCCCACCCCACTACGACTAGGCAGCAAGCTGCCAAGTCTTCGTTGCCCCTCCCCTGAAGGGGAGGGGCTGTAGAGGGAGTGCTGGAAACGATGAACGACGCTGCCCCGACAGCCGTGCCGCCACCCGAACGCGTTTACCGGCACCGGCTGCCCACGCGCCTGTGGCATTGGGTGAATGCGGTGACGTTGCTCGTCCTGCTGATGAGCGGCCTGATGATCTTCAACGCCCATCCCCGCCTCTATTGGGGACAATATGGCGCGAATTACGACCATGCCTGGCTTGCGATCGGGGCGACCGAGACAACGGGATTCCTGCGCGTCGGTTCGTTGCGGGTGGAAACGACGGGCGTGCTCGGTCGCTGGACCGATGCAGACGGAGCCGAGCAGACATGGGCCTTCCCCGGCTGGGCGACCATCCCGACGCGGTATAGCCTGGCCGATGGGCGGCGGTGGCACCTGACGTTCGCCTGGGTGCTCGCGATCGCGCTGACGCTCTATATGCTCTGGACGGCATTCGGCGGACATCTGCGCAAGGATCTGCACGTCCGGCGCGGCGAGTGGTCGCCGCGGCATATCTGGCAGGATATCAAGGATCATGCGCGACTGCGCTTCCCGACCGGCGAAGCCGCGGCGCGGTATAATATCCTGCAGAAGCTGTCGTATATCGGCGTGATCTTTATCCTGTTGCCGCTGATCATCGCGACCGGTCTGACCATGTCGCCGGGGTTCAACGCGACCGCGCCGTGGCTGCTTGATCTGTTCGGCGGGCGGCAGTCGGCGCGCTCGATCCATTTCATCGTCGCGTGGCTGCTCGTCCTCTTCTTCCTCGTCCATATCGCGATGGTCCTGCTCGCCGGACCGGTGAACGAGGTGCGGTCGATGATCACCGGCTGGTTCCGCCTGCCGGCGAAGACGGGGCGCCCCGAATGAGCGAGCTCATCCTCCCGCGCCGCGACCTGATCCGCCGCGCCGGCGGCCTCGTCGCCGCGGCGGGCGCGTTGCCGCTCTTGTCGGGCTGCGACGCGATCAACGATGCCGAGCCGGTGCGCAAGATCCTCTCGCTCGGCGAGGAGATGCACCTCGCGAGCCAGCGCGCGCTGACCGACCGCGATGCGCTCGCACGCGAATTCACCCGCGCCGACCTGTCGCCCGTGTTCCGCTCGAACGGGACGCGGATACCGGCCGGAGCCGACTATGCCGCGCATGTCGCGCGCGGCTTTGCCGATTGGCGCCTGCGGGTCGGCGGCCTTGTCGCGCGGCCGCTGGCGCTGTCGATGGCCGATATTCGCGCGATGCCGCAGCGTACCCAGATCACGCGCCATGATTGCGTCGAGGGATGGAGCGCGATCGGCCAGTGGACGGGCGTGCCGCTGCGCCGCATTCTGGCCGCAGCCGGCCTTCGCGACACCGCGCGCTATATCGTCTTTCGCTGTGCCGACCGGATCGGCGACGCCGACTATTACGAAAGCTGCGACATGGTCGACGCGCAGCATCCGCAGACGATTCTGGCCTGGGCGCTCAACGGCGCAGCGTTGCCGATTGCCAATGGCGCGCCGCTGCGCCTGAGGATCGAACGCCAGCTCGGTTACAAGCAGGCGAA
This sequence comes from uncultured Sphingopyxis sp., assembly GCA_964607625.1. Lineage (GTDB taxonomy): Bacteria > Pseudomonadota > Alphaproteobacteria > Sphingomonadales > Sphingomonadaceae > Sphingopyxis. The sequence continues at coordinate 14,044 of CAZSMB010000012.1, forward strand.
ATATCTGACCGCGATCGAGGCGGTTGCCAGCCTCGACCGCGTCGGCGCCGGCAAAGGGGGTTACTGGGAAGATCGCGTGGACTATGAATGGTATGCTGGTATCTGATTCCAACACAGACGATTGGAAAGGTCGCGCATGTCCATTCTCCACCCCTTCCTGTCACGCGTCATCCGTCAGGGCCAGCTGACGGTCATATCCCCGGGCGGGGCACGCGAAATTTTCGGCACTCCCGCGCCCGGTTTTCCCGACGTGACGGTACGGTTCGCGAGTCGGAAGGGCATGCGCCGGATCATCCTCGATCCGCGGCTCGGCGCGGCTGAGGCGTTCATGGACGGCGAAATGCGGATCGACGAGGGCGATATCATGGAGCTGATCCAGCTTCTTCGCGCGAATACGCCCTGGGACAGGGGCGGCAAGCTGAAGGAGCGCGGCCCGGTCGGCGAGGCCGCCGACTGGATCAAGACGCGAATAAACTCGATCAATCGCCGCAGCCGTTCGCGCTCGAACGTCGCGCATCATTACGATATCGGGAACGATCTCTATCGGCTCTTTCTCGACAGCGACATGCAATATAGCTGCGCCTATTGGCCCCGCGAGGACATGACGCTGGAGGCGGCCCAAGAGGCGAAAAAGGCGCATATCGCCGCCAAGCTCGCGCTTGCGCCGGGGCAGCGCATCCTCGACATCGGATGCGGCTGGGGCGGCATGGCGATCACGCTCGCCAAGCTTGTCGACGTACAGGTGCTGGGCATTACCCTGTCCGAAGAGCAACTCGCGCTCGCCAGGGAACGTGCGGTCGCGGAAGGGGTCGCAGACCGCGTGACCTTTGAACTGATCGATTATCGCGACCTGGCCGACCGCGAGCCGGGACGCTTTGACCGCATCGTGTCGGTCGGCATGTTCGAGCATGTCGGTGCGCGCAATT
>CAZSMB010000012.1:15069-38520 GCA_964607625.1 uncultured Sphingopyxis sp.
CGCTTTGACCGCATCGTGTCGGTCGGCATGTTCGAGCATGTCGGTGCGCGCAATTTCGAGACGTTTTTTCGCGCCTGTGCCAATTTGATGACCGCCGAAGGGGTGATGCTGGTCCATACGATCGGTCGCTTCGGCAAGCCGGGATCGACCGACGCCTTTACGCGCAAATATATCTTCCCCGGCGGGTACATCCCGGCGCTCAGCGAGACCGTCGCGGCAAGCGAGAAAAGTCGCCTGATCGTCACCGACGTCGAAACGCTCCGCCTCCATTATGCGCTGACCTTGCGTCAATGGTATGCGCGGACGCTGGCGCACCGGGACGAGATCGTCGCGATGATGGGCGATCGCTTCTTTCGCATGTGGACCTTTTACCTGGCCGGCGCGACCGCGGCGTTCGAAAGCGGCGGCATGGGCAATTACCAGATCCAGTTCGCGCGCAGCCGGCATGCGTTGCCGCTGACGCGCGACTATATGGCAGGGGCCGAAGCGGACTATCTGGAATAGGAATGCGCGGTCGGACGGGCTAACCTCCAGAAAAATGCGGGCAATCGAAGGAGCCGTTGGTGAGCGACGACAAGCGGGAAACGCTGGGGCTGAGCGCGGCCTGGGCAATGGCGGTCGGGGGCATGATCGGCGGCGGGATTTTCTCGGTGCTCGGGGTCGTGATCGAACAGGCGGGGCGGCTCGCCTGGCTGAGCTTCCTGATCGGGGGCGCGATCGCGCTGGCGACGGGGTGGAGCTATAGCCGGCTGACCGTGCGCGGCGGCCGCAGCGGCGGGGTCTATCACTTCCTGCGCCAAAGCAAGCAGCACGGCGCGGCGGCGGCGGTCGCCTGGGTATTGATCGTCGGCTATATCCTGACCGTATCGGTCTATGCCCACACGTTCGGTGCCTATGTCGCGCACAGTTTCGGCGCCTCGTCCTTCGTCAGCCATATTCTGGCGATCGCGATCATCGCGGCGATCACCGGCGTCGTGTTGCTCGGCGTCGGCGAGAGCGCGCTGACCGAAAAGATACTGGTGTTCGGGAAGTTGCTCGTTCTCGGCGCGCTCGCGGTCGCCGGATTGTGGCACTGGCAACCCGACCAGCTGTCGCCCGCTGGCGAGCATGTCACCGTTGGCGGCGCGATCGTCGGCGCGGCGCTCGTCTTCATGGCCTATGAGGGGTTCCAGCTGCTTGCCTATGACTATGAGGTGATGGCGAAGGCCCGGCGCAACCTGCCGCTGTCGATGATGACCGCGATCGCGGCGGTGATCGTCATCTATATCGCGGTCTCTCTGGGAGCGGCGATGCTGGTCGGCGCCGACCGTATCGTGGCCGACAAGGAGGTCGCGCTTGCCGCCGCGGGCAGCGCGGCGTTCGGGAAGCCCGGCCTGATCGTGGTCACGATAGCCGCGGCCTTTTCGACGGGTTCGGCGATCCTCGCGACGGTCTTTGGCACCTCGCGGCTCGCACAGCGGGTCGAAGGCGAAGGCGATTTGCCCGACCTGTTCGGCCGGACAAACAGCGAGGGCGTGCCCTTTGCCGCGACGCTGCTGATTTCGGGCGGGGCAATGGCCCTGACGTTGATCGGCAGCCTGGGGCAACTCGTCGAGGCCGCAAGTCTGGTCTTCCTGCTGACCTTCGCGACGGTCAATTTCATCGGCTGGCGCCGCGAGGCGGTGCATCCGGCGATCGGCGTCGGGGGATTTGCCGGCGCAATCGTCGCATCGCTGCTGCTGGCGCGGCGGCTGTTCGAGCAGAATCTGGTGGAGCTTGTCGCGATCGTTGCGGCGCTGGCGCTGGCGATCGGATATGGATTGTGGCGCGAACGGAGGTTAGCGGCTTCGCAGGACGAGGCGACGCGCCGGACCGAAGCCGACGAGCGCGGCTCCGGCCAGCGGTAGGGCGACGACCCACAATCGAACGCCGGTCGCGCCATGCGGGCTTGCGATACTGATTGCGGCCGTCAGCGCCAGCCCCGAACAGATCATCAGCATCCCCGCAATCAATCGCCAGTGCGCGATGCCGTCCCCCGCGCCGGATCCGGTACCCCGCTCGAACCGCGAAAAGGCCAGGATCAACGGCAACAGGACGAGACTGTAGAGCGCGAACCACAGGGGGCGCGCAAACCACCAGGCGGCGCTGCCCGGCATGAGGCCCAGCCCGGCGCCGCCCAATATCCACGCCGCGACCACGACCAGGACAAAGGCGGTAAGGTGCCAAAGATAGACGGTCATGATCATCCCGTTCACGAGCACGACCGCGGTCCAGGCAGCAGGGCGGTCGAGCAGCGCGCGGGCGGGCCGTTCCAGCGAGAGGGCCAACCCCGTCTGCATCACGCCGAGCGTAAGCAATGCAAGGGTCGGCGGCATCGAATTGCTCAAGGTGGCGCCGGGCACGCCGATCATCGCGGCCGGATAGGGGCCCACGCCGATCAGGAGCGAAAGCGCCGCCAGGCCCGCGATTCCCCACATGGCCGCGACCCCGGGCTTTGCGAAGGCGCCCGTCTGCCACGCGTAGCCGAGCTGGTGGATGGCAACCCAGACGAAGAGGAAGTTCAGGAAATTGACGTAAGGGAGGCCGCCGATGAGCGCGGCGGCATCGATCACCACGGCGCCACCCACCAGCACCCCGAACGAGCGCCAGCGGAACCGCGCCCACGCGCGCCAGCTAATCGGGGTCAAGGCCGTGACGATCAGGTAGACGGCGAGAAACCACACGGGGATCAGCGCGAGTTGGACCGCCATCTTGACGATACCGCGATCGATGCCGAGCGAGGTGCCGAAGAAGGCGAAGAGCGACCAGGCGATCAGAACGGGCAGAACGGGGTTGATCAGTCGCCGGATCCGCGCGGCGAACCAGTCGGCGAAGCGCCGGCCTTCCCGTTGACCGGCAGCCCAGGACGCGCCGTTGGAAAAACCGCCGACGAGGAAGAACAGCGGCATGACCTGGAACCCCCAGGTCAGCCACTGCGTCCATGGCAACATGCCGAGCAGATGCCCGCCTTCGACCGCACCGCCGCGCATATAGGGGGCTGCGACCAGCCAGTGGCCGACGACGACGGCGAGAATCGAAAAGGCGCGCAGGAAATCGACATAGCGATTGCGCTCGGGCGGCGCCTGCCGCGCCATCACGCCGGCTCTCGCCCAGAGGCCTTGCGGCCGGCTTCGCCGATATGGATCGGTCATCTCTTCTCTCCGGTCGCCTGGCGGATCGTGTCTGCCGCCTAAAGGATGATAAATCGTTAGGGCCGGCCAGCAAGCCGGATGGGCCTATACAAGGACCAAGGCCGCAATCCGGTTGCGTGGCGGGCGGTGCCCTGCTAGCCGCGCCCGCGTCCATTCCAGCAAGGGTTCCAGCCATGTCCGAGTCCATCAAGCGCGTCGTCCTGGCCTATTCGGGCGGCCTCGATACGAGCGTGATCCTGAAATGGCTGCAGGTGACCTATGGCTGTGAGGTGGTGACCTTTACCGCCGACCTGGGGCAGGGCGAAGAGCTGGAGCCGGCGCGCGCCAAGGCCGAGCTGATGGGAATCAAGCCCGAGCATATCTATATCGACGACGTCCGCGAGGAGTTCGTGCGCGACTTCGTCTTTCCGATGATGCGCGCCAATGCCCGTTATGAGGGCGACTACCTGCTCGGCACCTCGATCGCGCGCCCGCTGATCTCCAAGCGACTGGTCGAGATCGCGCACGAAACGGGTGCCGATGCCGTGGCGCATGGTGCGACGGGCAAGGGCAACGACCAGGTGCGCTTCGAATTGTCCTGCTACGCGCTCGACCCCGACATCAAGGTCATCGCGCCGTGGCGCGAGTGGGATTTGACGAGCCGCACCGCGCTGATCGATTTCGCCGAGAAGAACCAGATTCCGGTGCCCAAGGACAAGCGCGGCGAAAGCCCGTTTTCGACCGACGCCAACCTTCTGCACACATCTTCGGAAGGCAAGGTGCTGGAAGACCCGTGGCAGGAAACCCCCGACTATGTCTATTCGCGCACGGTGAACCCCGAGGACGCGCCCGACGCGCCCGAATATATCACGATCGATTTCGACAAAGGCGACGGGGTCGCGCTCAACGGGCAGGCGATGTCGCCCGCGACGCTGCTTGCGGCCCTCAACGAGCTTGGCCGTAAACATGGCATCGGCCGCCTGGACCTGGTCGAGAACCGCTTTGTCGGCATGAAGTCGCGCGGCATGTACGAGACGCCCGGCGGCGAAATCTATGCCCGGGCGCATCGCGGAATAGAGAGCATCACGCTCGACCGCGGCGCGGCGCACCTGAAAGACGAATTGATGCCGAAATATGCGGAGCTCATCTACAACGGCTTCTGGTTTGCACCCGAGCGCGAGATGCTGCAGTCGGCGATCGACCACAGCCAGGAGAAGGTGTCGGGCACCGTGCGGCTGAAGCTCTACAAGGGCAATGCGAGCGTCGTCGGGCGCAAGTCGCCGAACAGCCTGTACAGCGAAGCGCATGTGACCTTCGAGGACGATGCCGGCGCCTATGACCAGAAAGATGCGGCCGGCTTCATCAAGCTGAACGCGCTGCGTCTGAAGCTGCTGGCCAAGCGCGATCGCTGACCCTTCCCCGCAAGCGGTGATCGCCGCGCGCGACTCGGGCGATCCGACGGGACGCCGATGGACTTTCGGGCCTGCCGACGCGGGCATCGGCACGGCTGTCCCGTTTCGGTTCATCGTGAATTGCGCCCGTTGACGCGCCAAAGCGCTGATATCGCCGGGTTGATCGATCGGACGCTATCTTGCCCCTGATCCGTAAAACTACGTAATTTTACTACCATAATTGCAGCAATTTGATAAGATATGGGAAACCATAATCGGAGGGGTTGCTGCCAAATTCAGGGTAGTAAATATGCAAGAGTTCGCGCCTGCAACAAATTCCGAGCATGAATGGCGGGTATGCCGCCTGATGTTTCCCCGGGTCGGGGTGCTTGTCGACCGCCACGGCCTGCACAAGCGGCTGATCATGCCGGGCGCATATTATGCCCGGCGCTCGCGCAGCATGGGCCGCTGGATTTATCGTCGCCGTACAGCCTGACGGGCGACGCGTTCCGCCGTTGGGCGGTCGGTGCGAGACGCTATGAAGCATTAGCGTGGCGCGTCGTCCTGCGCTAAGGGCGGGGTCATGACCGCTACCCGCTTTTTTTCCGACAATGCCGCCGCCGTTCACCCCGCCGTGATGGAATCGCTCGCCGCGGCGAACCACGTCGATACGGCGTATGACGGCGACGCGCTCAGCCAGTCGCTCGACGGCGCCTTTTCGGAATTGTTCGAAACCGATTGCGAGGTCGTGTGGATCCCGACCGGCACCGCGGCGAACAGTATCATCCTCGCGCATTTCGTGCGGCCCTGGCAGGGAATCCTCTGTTACGAAGAAGCGCATATCGAGGTCGACGAGTGCGGAGCGCCCACCTTTTACTCGGGCGGGGCCAAGCTGATGCCGCTGCCGGGGCGCGGGGCAAAGATCGACGCCGATGCGCTCAAGACCAGATTGGCCGGCATTCGCAAGGATGTGCATCAGGTGCAGCCCGCGGCGATCAGCATCACCAACGCAACCGAATATGGTCTGACCTGGCAAGCCGACGAAATCGGCGCGATCAGCGAGGTGGCGAGGGCCGAAGGGTTGAAGTTGCACATGGACGGCGCCCGCTTTGCCAATGCGGTCGCCTATCGCGATTGCGCACCGGCCGACGTGACCTGGCGCGCGGGTGTCGATGCGCTGTCGTTCGGGTTCACGAAGAATGGCGCGATGATGGCCGAAGCGATCATATTCTTCGGTGGCAGCGGCGGGGCGGGGGTTCGCGAACTGAAGAAGCGCGGCGGCCATTTGCTGAGCAAGGGACGCTTCGTCGCGGCGCAGATCCGCGCGATGCTGAAAGACGATCTATGGCTTGCCAATGCGCGCGCCGCCAATGCCGGCGCGGCGGCGCTGGCGCGGGCGTGCAGCGGCCGGCTGATGTATCCCGTCGAGGCGAACGAACTGTTCGTCCGCCTGACCGCCGACGAGGCGGCACGGCTACGCGCCGCGGGGTTCGACTTTTATGATTGGGGCGAAGGCGCGGCGCGCCTGGTCGTGAGCTGGGACCAGGACGCGGCTGCCGTGGCGCCGTTCGCGGCCGCGATCGAGGCGCTATGACCGACGCGCAGCCGACGCTGCTCAGCCCGCGCGTCTTCCTTCCTTTCGCCTTCGTCACCCTGATCTGGGGATCGACGTGGATCGTGATCAAGGGACAGCTCGGCATCGTTCCGCCAAGCTGGTCGGTCGCCTATCGCTTTGGGGTCGCGGCGGCGGCAATGTTCGTTTTTGCTTTGATTCGCCGCGAGAAATTGCTGCCCGGAGTGCCGGCACTCGCGTTTGCAGCCGCGCTCGGGCTCGCGCAATTCGCCCTCAATTTCAATTTCGTCTACCGTGCCGAACAGCATATCACCTCCGGCCTGGTCGCGGTGCTGTTCGCATTGCTGATCGTCCCGAACACGCTATTCGGGCGGCTGGTGCTCAAGACGCCGCTGGCAGGGCGCTTCCTGCTCGGGGCCGGCATTGCGATCGGCGGCGTCGCGCTGATGATCGTCCATGAATATCGCGCCGCGGCGCTCGATCCGGAGGCGGTGCTGGCGGGAACGGCGCTGACGCTGACCGGCGTCCTGTGCGCCTCGACCGCCAATATCATGCAGGGAACCAGCTTTGCGCGTGCACAGTCGATGGTGGTGATGATCGCATGGGGCATGGCGTTCGGCGCACTGGGCGACGCGATCTTTGCCTGGATTACGACCGGGCCGCCGGTGATCGAGACGCGCTTTTCCTATCTGGGCGGAATCTTCTACCTGGGCGTGGTGGCGAGTGCCGTGACCTTTCCGCTCTATTTCGGCGTCATTCGCGCGGTCGGTCCCGGGCAGGCGGCGTGGTCGAGCGTGCTGATCCCGATCATCGCGATGGGGTTTTCAACCGTCTTCGAAGGCTATCACTGGGCGCCGCTGTCGATCGCCGGTGGAGCGGTCGCACTCGTCGGACTGATGATTGCGGTCGCGAAGCGGCCAGAGAAACCCTCGGTAAGCGGCAATATGGTGTCGCTGCCGGTCAGCGACCGTCCATCCGACGGCGCTTGATGACCAGGCCGTCGCCGCCAGTCGACCACGCCTTGCGGGCCCCGGTCTCCGGGATCGGGCGGCCCGCACTATCGGTGGCGCGCACGTCGCCGACGCCTTGATCGCGCGTCTTTGCGGCGCATGCCAGATAGAGATGCGATCCCATCGCCTAGCCGGCGCTGATCCGTTCGATGTCGGCGCCGACCGCCTGAAGCTTTTCCTCGAGCCGTTCGTAGCCGCGATCGAGATGATAGACGCGGTTGACCTCGGTCTGGCCCTCGGCAGCGAGGCCCGCGATTATCAGGCTCATCGAGGCGCGCAGGTCGGTCGCCATCACCGGGGCGCCGACCAGTGCATCGACGCCGCGGACGATCGCGGTGCGTCCCTTGACCTGGATGTCGCAGCCCATGCGCGCGAGTTCGGGAACGTGCATGTAGCGATTTTCGAAGATCGTTTCGGTGAACAGCGACGCACCGGTGCCGAGCGTCGCCATCGCCATGAACTGCGCCTGCATGTCGGTCGCGAAGCCGGGGTAAGGGGCGGTCGACAGGGTGACGGGCTCGGCGCGGCCCGACATCGCGACGCGGATGCCGCCCTTTACGTCTTCGACCGTGGCGCCCGCGGCGCGCAACGCGGCGAGGGTCGCCTCCATCTCCGACGCCTTCGCGCCGACAAGTTCGACGTCGCCTTCGGTAATCACCGCGGCACAGGCATAGCTCCCCGCCTCGATACGGTCGGCCATCACGCGATAGGTGGCACCATGAAGGCGATCGACGCCTTCGATCGTCAGCGTTTCGGTGCCGATGCCGTCGATCTGTGCCCCCATCGCGACAAGGCAATTGCACAGGTCGACGATCTCTGGCTCGCGCGCGGCGTTTTCCAGAACGCAGGTACCGTTGGCGAGCACCGCGGCCATCACCGCATTTTCGGTCGCGCCGACCGACACGACGGGAAAGGTGAATTTGCCGCCCGCAAGGCGGCCGCCCGGTGCGCTGGCTTTGACATAGCCCGAGGCAAGCTCGATCTCCGCGCCAAAGGCTTCGAGCGCTTTCAGGTGGAGATCAATCGGCCGATTGCCGATCGCGCAGCCGCCGGGGAGCGATACGGTCGCTTCGCCGGCGCGGGCGAGCAGCGGGCCGAGGACGAGGATCGAAGCGCGCATTTTGCGCACGATATCATAGGGCGCGACGGTCGAGGTGAGGGTGGTCGCGCGCGCGGTCATCACGCGCCCGAAATCCTCCGGCCGCGACCCTTCGATCGTGGTCGAACAGCCGAGCTGGTTGAGCAGGTGGCCAAAGCCATCGACGTCGGCGAGGCGCGGCAGGTTTCGGAGGGTCAGCGGCTCGTCGGTCAACAGCGCGCAGGGCAGCAGGGTGAGCGCGGCGTTCTTGGCGCCCGAGATGGGGATACGGCCCTTGAGTCGCTGGCCGCCGCGAATGACGATCTGATCCATCGGGCGTCTTTAGCCGATGCACGCGGGCGTGCAAGCGCCGCGCCTCCATCGAATTTGGCGATGGCGCTTATCCCGCAAACGTGGGATGATCCGGGCCTGGACGAAAGGATGAAGGCTTAGCGGATCGGGACAGTCGAACAGGGAGGGTATGATGGCGAGGCATTTTGTTTCTGCGACGCTCGTGACGTCGCTGGTGGCGACGCAGCTTGGAATACCGGGACCGGCAATCGCACAAAGTACGGCGAGTTCCTATTCGAGCCAGCGCTATGCCGGCAGCATCCGGTGCGAATCGCGAAACAATCGACGTCAGACGTGCCGGGTCGCCACGCAGAATCGCGTCGCCATAAAGCGCGTTATCGGCGGCGACTGCGCCAAGGGGCGCGGCTGGGGCTTTACAGCCGACCAGATCTGGGTTGCTGGCGGATGCCGCGCCGAATTCTATTATGGCTATGCGAATGGCGGAGGGACCTATCCGACACCGTTGCCGCAGCCGGTGCGCGATTTCGCCGGCACCCTCCGCTGCGAATCGCGCAACAAGGATTATCAGCAGTGCCGGGCGAATACGCAGGATCGCGTCGAATTGCTGCGCAAGATCGGTGGCAAGTGCAACGCCGGGCGGCAATGGGGCTGGTCGTCGACCTATATCTGGGTGACGAAAGGATGCCGCGCGGAATTCGGCTATGGCTATGCAAATACGAGGCCGCCCGAGGACGACAAGGACAAGGGACCGAGCACGGGGCTGATCATCGGCGGCATTGTCGTTGCCGGTGGCCTGCTCGCGCTGCTGGCCAGCAAGAAGAAAAAGAAGGACGGTGCGGCGACCGAGACGAGTCCCGAAACGAACTATGCGGGCGGGCCGCCGGCGACGCTCAGCGCCGATCTGGGCGCGCTGCCGGTTGCCTCTCGGCCCTCGGTGCAGAATTGCATGACCGACGCCGCCAGGCAGGTCGGAGCGACGGGAGGGACGCGGCTTTCCTATGACCGGCTGATTCACCTTGAGCAGGGCAATGGCGGCTGGCGTATCCGCGCGGCGATGACCGCGACCTACCCCGACGGCCCCCAGGCGCTGGAACTCTATTGCCGTGCGACACCCAGCGAGATCATCCAGCTCGATATGAACTAGGGATTGGTTCCGGGATTTCGTCCTGGGCATGCAAAAGCGCGCCACCCCCGCCAGCGACGGGGGTGGCAAGTCGGGGTCAGGCGAGTGCCTCTTCGACCTGCCCCAAACGGTCCTTGCCGAAGAACATCCGGTCGCCGACGAAGAAGGTCGGGATGCCGAACACGCCGCGCGCGACCGCCGCTTCGGTATTCGCGGCGAGTCTGGCCTTGATCGCCGGCTCCTGCGTCCGCGCGAGCAAGGCGGGGCCGTCGAAGCCGTTTTCGGAAAGGAAGGCCGCGGCAACCTCGGCGTCGTCCATCTTGAGGCCCTGTTCCCACATGGCGCGGTTTACCGTGTCGACATAATCATCGAGCACGCCTTCGTCCTCGGCGACGATCGCGCCGCGCATGACCAGCAGCGTGTTGACGGGGAAATGCGGATTGAGCCGGAAGCGCGCCAGTCCGTGGCTTTCGATGAAGCGCCGCATCTCGAGATTTTCATAGGCGAGCTTCGCCGGGACATCGGCATATTGCAGCATCGGCGCCCGGTTGCCGGTCGCCTTGAAGATGCCGCCGAGCAGGCAGGGCGCGATGACGAGTTCGGCGCCCGTACGCTCGAGCAGGTCCGGCAGCACCTTCATCGCCAGATAGGCGTTGGGGCTGCCGAAATCGAAGATGAATTCGAGGGCTTTGGTCATGATTTGCTCCTGTGCCTTCTCCCGTCGGGAGAAGGATACGGCGCCTTGCCGCCATCGGCGGCTAGGCAGAGTTGGATGAGGGGATCGGTTCCATCGACAAAGCGCAGCCCCTCACCCAGCTGCGACTAGCCAGCAAGCTGGCAAGTCTTCGCAACCCTCTCCCAACGGGAGAGGGCGAGTGTCGTATCACCATTTTTCTCCCCAGGGGCGGAGGTCGAGTTCGTGCGTCCACGCGCTTTTCGGTTGCTTGTGGAGCATCACATAATTGGCGGCGATCGCCTGCGGGCTGAGGATCAGGTCCTGCGCTTTCGCAGCGTCGAAATCGGGGTGGCGACCCTTGATGAATTCGGTGTCGATCGCGCCGTCGATCACGACGTGGGCGACGTGGATGCCCTGCGGTCCGAGTTCGCGCGCCATCGACTGGGCGAGCATGCGCAGTGCGGCCTTGGCCCCCGAAAAGGCGGCATAGCCCGAACCGCCGCGCAGGCTCGCGGTTGCGCCGGTGAAGATGATCGTGCCGCGACCGCGCGGCGCCATGCGCTTCGCGGCTTCGCGCCCCATCAGGAAGCCGCCGAGGCACGCCATTTCCCAGACCTTCGTATAGACGCGCGTCGTAGTCTCGGCGATCGGGAAGTTCACATTGGCGCCAATGTTGAACACTGCCGCCTCGACCGGGCCGACCTCGGCCTCGACGCGGTCGAAGAGGCGGGTCATGGCATCCTCGCTGCGCGCATCGGCGGGGAAGGCGCGCGCCTGATCGCCCGCTTCGCGGATCGACTCGGCAAGTGCTTCCAGTTGGTCGGCGCTGCGTTCGCGACGGTTGACGCAGGCGGTCAGCCCTTCGGCGGCAAAGGCGCGAGCGATCGCGCCGCCGGTGGCATCGCCGGCCCCGATAATGACGGCGGCAGGATTGGGCATTGCGACTCTCCTCTTGGAGCGCAAGAGTAGATATGATAATCATAGTTGCAAGCGATTTTCGACCTTGGCCCATTTGATCCGGACCCGAAGCGCCGCATAAGGACGACATGCCCAGACGCACCGATCTGTCGAAAACCTATTGCCCCGTGGGGCGCGCCGCCGAGCTGCTCGGCGATCGCGCTGTGCTGCTCATCCTGCGCGAGCTGTTCTTCGGGGTCGGGCGGTTCGAGGCGATCGCGGGCAACACCGGGCTCGGTCCGCAGCTCGTCTCGGCCCGGCTGAAGCGACTTTCGGCCGAAGGCGTGGTCGAGCGCCGCGAGTATCAGTCGCGCCCCCCACGCCACGAATACCGGCTGACCGTCAAGGGCAGGGATCTGTTCGGGGTGCTGTATGCCCTGCGCGGCTGGGCCGAGCGCTGGGCCTATGCACCGGGCGAGACCGGCGCGGCCTATGCCATCGTTTATGTCCACAAGGCGTGCGGCGCGAAGGTCGGTACAGCCACCGTCTGTCCGGGCTGCGGCGCCGAACTCGGCTTCGGAGATTTACGGGGGCAAAGGTCGCCGGCGCTCGAGGCCGAACGGCTGGCGAAGACCGGCTAGATTACGCTTTTTCCAGCGTGCATTGCAGCGGGTGCTGGTTTTGCCGCGCGGCGTCCATCACCTGATTGACCTTGGTTTCGGCGACCTCGTAGCTGAACACGCCGCAGACGCCGACGCCCTGCTGATGAACGTGCAGCATCACCTGGGTCGCGCGTTCGATGTCCATGTTGAAAAAGCGCTGGAGCACCATCACGACGAATTCCATGGGCGTATAGTCGTCGTTGAGCAGAAGCACCTTGTACATCGAGGGCTTTTTGGGCTTGGCGCGGGTGCGCGTCGCAATGCCCACGCCGGGGGCGCCGGGCGTATCCTCGTCCTTGTCCGCCATCAGGCGAACCGCATGGGGGATCGAAGCGGGAAGCATCATCGCCAGAATATCGCACGCCAAAGTGGAATCGCAAGAGGGGGCGGCGTCATTAACCCCTTTTTCGCGGGAACGGGAAAAGCAAGAACCGCCCGCTTCGGGGGGAAGCGGGCGGTCTTGGGGGTGTCGGCGCAGGCGGGGAGGAGGGGAGAGAGGCCCGCGCCAACGTTCAAAAGAGGAAGGCCCTTAGGCTGCCTTCATCTTCGAAGTGATGACCGACACGCGGTTCGAGATCGGCGCGAAGCTGTCGTTCGCCATCTTGACCACCATTTCGCTGGTCTTCGACGATTGCGCGACGGCGGCGTCGAACGCCTTCTTGCTGTTTTCGGCATAGAGCTTGAAGAATTCGGCCGGCGACTTGACGGCGGTGTAGCTCTTCATCGCAGCGGTCGTGTCTTCGAAGCTCTTGCGAGCGAAGGCGACGCCTTCCTGGCCCAGCGTTTCGAAGCCCTTGGCTGCGATCTTGCCCGATTCGACCATCGCTTCGACATTGGCCTTGTTGAATTCGACGGCTTCTTCGGCGAGCTTGCTGGTCTTGCTCATCGCTTCCTTCGCCTTTTCGTTGAATTCGGCGGTCATCGCTTCGGCGCGGGTCTTTGCTTCGTCGGCGAACTTCTTGACGGTGTCGTTCATGCTCTTGAATCCTTTGGTCGCGGCAGCGGCCGGTTTCGGCGCCGCCTTGGTGGGCTTGGGGGCAATGGTCTTTGCGGCCGCTTTCTTGGGAGCAGCCTTTTTCGTGGCCGGCTTTGCGGCCTTCTTTTGGACCGGCCTGGCTTTCGCCTTCACGGTCTTGGTCTTCGGCGCTTCGGCCTTTGCAGGGGCCGGGGCGGCAATTTCGCTCGCAGCCGGCGCCGCAGGAGTTGCCGGCTTGGCAGCCGTTTCCAGCGTCGCGGCTTCGAAAGCCTTTTCAGCACTGTCCATCTTGGTAGCCATGGAACAACTCCTTTATGTTGCACTGCACAATATAGGAGTCGATCGGAGATTTCAAGGCATTTTTGTGCGGTGCACAAAAATAGGCGGCCTCCGATCTCGTTGGCCTTGTAATGTCCCGGTATTACCGTTGTTTGACGTAGCGACCGGGGGCATCCTCAAGCGCCTTCTTAGCACCTTTTCCGGGAATGCGCGCCCCCTTGGCGCCAGTTTTTTCGCTGTCCCGTTCCGAAATCCAGCCGATCCAGTGGGGCCACCAGCTGCCCTTGGTTTCCTGCGCCGACGCGAGGAAATCGTCCAGGCTTTCGGCGGCATTGTCGCCGGTCCAATATTGATATTTTCCGGCGGCGGGCGGATTTACCACGCCCGCGATATGGCCCGACCCCGCCAGCAGGAACGTCTTCGGCCCCGACAGATGGTCCATCAGCCGCCAGACGCTCGGCAACGGTGCGATATGATCTTCGCGGCCCGCCTGGACATAAGCCGGGGTGCGTATCTTCTTCAGATCGATCGGTGTCCCGCACACAGACAGGCTGTGCGGGATCACGAGCCGGTTATCACGATACAGATCGACGAGATACTGCCGGTGCCACTTCGCGGGCAGATTGGTGACATCGCCGTTCCAATAGAGCAGGTCGAAGGGAGGATAGTCGTTTCCGAGCAGGTAATTATTGACGACATAGTTCCAGATCAGGTCGCGCCCGCGGAGCGCGTTGAAGGTCGCGGCCATATAGCGGCCGTCGAGGAAACCCTGCGAGGACAATTGCTGGAGCAAGGCAAGATAGCTGTCGTCGACGAACATCTTGAGATCGCCCGCCAGCTCAAAATCGACCTGCGCGGTGAAAAAGGTGACCGACTTGACCTTGTCGCCCTCTCCCTTTGCCGCAAGCATCGCGAGCGTCGCGGCGAGCGTGGTGCCCGCGACGCAATAGCCGATCGTGTGGACGTGCGGGACGTCCAGGAGATCGCGGATCGTGTCGATCGCGTCGACCTGCGCCGCGACATAATCGTCCCATACGATATCGACCATCGACGCGTCCGCCGACTTCCACGACACCATGAACACCGACAGTCCCTGGTCGACCGCCCATTTGACGAAGCTTTTCGCCGGGTTGAGGTCGAGGATGTAGAAGCGGTTGATCCACGGCGGAAAGATGACGAGTGGAACGGTGAAAACCTCTTTCGTCGTCGGTGCGTAGTGGATGAGTTGATAGAGGTCGGTTTCGTGAATGACCTTGCCCGGGGTCGTCGCGATATTCACGCCGAGTTCGAACGCGTCCTTGTCGACGTGGCTCAACTGCCCGCGTGCCATGTCGGCGAGCATGTGCCGAAGCCCTTTGAGCAGGCTTTCGCCGCGCGTTTCGACAGCGCGCTTCATCACTTCGGGATTGGTGATCGCAAGATTGGTCGGCGATAGCGCCTCCGCCATCGTCTTTGCGGCAAATTCCATCCGGGTTCGCGCGTCGGGGTCGAGACCGGGAAGCTGGCGCGTCGTCTGGAGAAGCTGGTCCGACAACAGGCCGTAGGTCTGCCGGATCAGCGCGAAGGCGGGGTTCTGGGTCCAGTCGGGGTCGGCGAACCGGCGATCTTTCGGCGTTTCCGCGGAACCGTCGGGCGTAAAGCCCGGTGTCAGCGTGGCGAGCGACGACCAGAAGGCGACGCCCTGTTCCCACATCTTCGCCGACTGTTCGGCCCACCGCTGCGCGCCGTCGCTGCCCAGCCATTTGGTCGGATCGAACAGCGGCGTTGCACCCTGTTCCTCGTCGGCCTGTCCGAGCGCGAATTCGAGCATCATCGCCTGCGCGCGCGCCATCACGCTCGTCCAGTGCTGCAGATCCTCGGGTGCCGGCAAAAAGGGGTTCGGTGCGTCGCCGAGCTCGTCCATTCCGCCTTTGCCATCCTCGCGCATATGTTGTTCCCGCTGGTAAGCCTCTCTTCGAATGCGTATAACAAGCCATGTCGTGGCTGGCGAGGCGCCGTTCGCGACATTTTATTACGTAACGAAAAGGAGTTGTTCTAGTTTCCCATGTCCGACGATGAATTCTACCGCATCAAGCGCCTGCCGCCCTATGTCATCGCCGAAGTGAATGCGATGCGAGCGGCCGCGCGTGCCGCGGGCGAGGACATCATCGACCTGGGAATGGGCAACCCCGACCTGCCGCCGCCCGAGCATGTGATCGAGAAACTGTGCGAAGTGGCACGCAAGCCCGACGCGCACGGCTATTCGCAGTCGAAGGGCATTCCGGGTCTGCGCCGGGCGCAGGCGAATTATTACGCGCGCCGGTTCAACGTCGAACTCGATCCCGAGAGCGAGGTCGTGGTGACCATGGGGTCGAAGGAGGGGCTGGCGAGCCTTGCCACCGCGATCACCGGTCCGGGCGATGTCGTGCTCGCGCCGAACCCGAGCTATCCGATCCATACCTTCGGTTTCATCATCGCCGGCGCGACGATCCGCAGCGTACCCACGACGCCCGACGAGAATTACTGGCGCGCGCTCGACCGCGCGATGGCCTTTACCGTGCCGCGCCCGTCGATCCTCGTCGTCAACTATCCGTCGAACCCGACCGCCGAAGCGGTCGACCTTGCCTTTTACGAGCGGCTTGTGGCGTGGGCGAAGGAAAACAAGGTCTGGGTCCTGTCCGACCTCGCCTATTCGGAACTCTATTACGACGGCAATCCGACGCCTTCGATCCTGCAGGTGCCCGGCGCGAAGGATGTGGCGATCGAATTCACCTCGATGTCGAAAACCTATTCGATGGCGGGGTGGCGCATGGGCTTTGCCGTGGGCAACAAGAGGCTGATCGCGGCGATGACGCGCGTCAAATCCTATCTCGACTATGGTGCCTTCACGCCGATCCAGGCGGCCGCCTGCGCCGCGCTCAACGGGCCGCAGGACATCGTTGCGAAGAACCGCGAGCTATACCAGAAGCGCCGCGACGTGATGGTCGAAAGCTTCGCGCGTGCCGGCTGGGATATTCCGAGCCCGCCCGCGTCGATGTTCGCCTGGGCACCGCTGCCGCCCGCGCTCAAGGATATGGGCAGCCTGGAGTTTTCCAAGCAGCTGCTGACCCATGCCAAGGTCGCGGTCGCGCCGGGCGTCGGTTATGGCGAGGACGGCGAAGGCTATGTCCGCATCGCGATGGTGGAGAATGAGCAGCGCATCCGCCAGGCGGCGCGCAACATTCGCAAATTTCTGTCGATGCACGGCGTTAATACGCCGTCGGTTGCCGCAGGCGGAGGGAGCTAGGCGCTGACTTCCATCCTCGACGGGGCGCCGACGATCGCCCAGACGATCCAGTTGTCCGTCGCGCCGGTGTTCCTGCTGGTCGCGATGGGCAATCTGCTCAATGTCTTCACCGGCCGGCTGGCGCGCGTGATCGATCGCTCGCGCAAGCTGTCCGAACGGCATGGCGCGACGAGCGGCGTCGAACATGCGCGGCTCGTCGACGAGCTACGCCTGCTTGTGCGGCGGATGCGTGTCATCAACAACGCGATCCTGTGCGCGGTGTGCGGCGGGCTTGTCGTGTGCGTGCTCGTCTCGCTGCTCTTTATGCAATATGCGGCGGGATTGCATATCGGGCTCGCGATTTCGGGCGTGTTCGTCCTCGCTATGCTCTTCCTGCTGCTCTCGCTCGGCCTGTTCCTCTACGAAGTCCGCCTGGCGACGCACGCGATCCAGGTGCCGACCGAGTTCCTGGAGCATGAATAGGCGCGGTCAGGGGGTCACGCTCTCGCGATAGGTCGGGACGGCGCGCTTGCGGCTCGCCTGTTCATAGGCATAGCCCGCGGCGAGGATGTCGGCGTCTGCCCATTTCGTGCCGATGAAGCTGATCCCGACCGGCAATCCTTCGACGGTGCCCATCGGCACGGTCAGGTGCGGGTAGCCCGCCACGGCGGGAAGGCTGCCGACGCCCGGGCCGCTGTAATGGTCACCGTTGACGAGGTCGCTGGTCCATGCCGGTCCGTTGGTCACGCCGACGAGCAAGTCGACGTCATGCTCCTTCAGCAGCCTGTCGATCCCGTCGACCCCGGCGAGGCGGAGCGACCGGGCGCGCGCATTGCGATAGGCCTGGCTGTCGAGCCCATCCTTCGTTTCCGCCAGCTGGAAAAGCGACTGATCGAACCAGCGCAATTCATCGGGATGCGCCGTGTTGAACGCGATCAGGTCCGCGAGCGTCTTCGGTCCGTCCCTGGTCGGCAGATCGGCGAGGTAGGATGCCATATCGGCCTTGAGTTCGAACATAAGCACGTCGAACTCGGCCTCGCCGGGATCTTCATACCCCGTCTTGCTGTCCTCGATCTCGACGATCGTCGCGCCGATGTCCGCCATCTGCTTCAGCGCCGCGTCGAACAGCGCCGCGATATCGGCACGATCCCCGATACGGTCGCGCAGCACGCCGACGCGCTTTCCCTTCAACGCGCCGGGAGAGAGCTGTGCCGAGAAATCGACCTTGTGCGCATCGGCGTCTGCGGTAGCCGGATCGGCGGGGTCGGTGCCGGCCATGACGGTCAGCATCGCCGCGGCATCGCGGACCGAAAGCGTCATCGGTCCGGCGGTATCCTGACTATGGCTGATCGGCACGACGAAGGTGCGGCTGACCAGACCGACCGTGGGCTTGAAGCCGACGATGCCGTTCACCCCCGACGGACAGGTGATCGATCCGTCGGTTTCGGTCCCCACCGTGAGCGCCGCAAGGCTCGCCGCCATCGCCGCGCCGCTGCCCGCCGAAGAGCCGCAGGTGTTGCGGTCGAGCGCGTGCGGATTTTTCGTCAGCCCGCCCACGGCGCTCCAGCCGCTTGTCGAATTGTTCGACCGGATGTTCGCCCATTCGGAAAGGTTGGTCTTGCCCAGGATCACCGCGCCGGCCTCGCGCAGCCGCGCGACCAATGGTGCGTCGCGGTTCGTGACATTATCCTTCAAGGCCAGCGACCCCGCGGTCGTCGGCAGCGGGCCCGCCGCCTCGATATTGTCCTTGAGCAGAACGGGGATCCCGTGGAGCGGCCCGCGCAGCTTGCCGGCCTTTCGTTCGAGGTCGCGCCGATGCGCGACCGACATCGCATCCGGGAAGCTCGCAATCACCGCATTGAGTTTTGGCCCGGCATCGTCGATCCGCGCGATCCGCTGAAGAAAGGCGGCGACGATCGCTTCGCTGCTCGTTTCACCAGCGGCCATTTCCGTGGCCAGCGTCGCCGCATCCTTGCCTTCCACATCCGGAAGCGGCGGAGGCATAGCCGCCGCGCCGTTTGACAGAAGCATCAGGGCGGTGGCCGAGAATGCGGCAAGTGGAAGAAATTTTTTCATGGGCCTCAGGCTTGCCAGCCGTAGCGGCAATTGCAAGCCGCTATTTTCGAGGCGCCGCAACGGCGTTGACAGCCTCTCTCCTGCTTTGCACCTTCCGTGCGGGAGAGAAAAATGAATGAAAAACCTGCCCTTGTCGCCGGGGTCGCGCCACCCTCCGTCGCTAGCGTCAGTGCCCAGACGCGCACGATGCTGTGGATCCTGCTGATCGTCTATATCTTCAATTTCCTCGATCGGCAGATCGTCAATATTCTCGCCGAACCGATCAAGGCCGACCTGGGACTCACGGACACCGAACTGGGGCTGCTGGCCGGGCCTGCGTTCGCAGTCTTCTACGCGTTGCTCGGCATTCCGATCGCTCGCTATGCCGACAAGGCGGGGACCAACCGCGTCCGCCTGATTGCGGGCGCGCTTGCCATCTGGTCGGCGATGACCGCCGTCTGTGGGCTCGCGCAGAATTTCGTCCAGCTTTTGCTGGCGCGCATCGGCGTCGGTGTCGGCGAGGCGGGCTGTACCCCCGCCGCACACTCGCTGATCACCGACAGCGTGCCCGCAGAGAAGCGGTCGTCGGCGATCGCCTTTTATGGTCTTGGCGTACCGATCGGGTCGCTGCTCGGGCTGATCCTTGGCGGGATCGTCAACGACCTCTACGGCTGGCGCATCGCGCTGATGCTCGTCGGTGCGCCCGGGCTGCTGCTCGCGCTGGCGGTGCTCGTCTTCATGCGCGAGCCACGCCACGGCCGCGCCGCAGAGGGCCCTCTTGCGGCGGGCCCCCCGCAATTGCGCGCGCGCGACGCGTTTCGCGAAATCTTTGCTTCGCGCGCCTTCGTCTATATCCTGATCGCGGCGTCGGTCACCGCCTTCCTGGGCTATGGCAAGGCCCTGTGGACGATCAGCTTCTTCATCCGCAGTCACGGCCTCTCGACGACCGAGGCCGGGCTGTCTATGGCGATCGTGCTCGGGCTTGCAGGCGTGTTCGGGACGTGGCTGGGCGGAAAATGCGCGGACGTTTTCGGCAAGCGCGACAAGCGGCACATCCTCTCGCTCCCCGCCTTTGGCATGGC
The DNA here is from genome assembly GCA_964607625.1 of uncultured Sphingopyxis sp. Classification (GTDB taxonomy): domain Bacteria; phylum Pseudomonadota; class Alphaproteobacteria; order Sphingomonadales; family Sphingomonadaceae; genus Sphingopyxis. Next base: position 34,577 of record CAZSMB010000012.1, read on the forward strand.
GATCGGAGCGCCGATCCTGTTCCTCGGCTATGCGATGGAGGATTGGCGGGTCGCCGTCGCGATGCTGATCCTGCCGACAATCTTGAACTCGGCCTACTATGGTCCAGCCTATGCGTGCGTGCAGGGGCTCGTGCGTCCGCAGGCGCGCGCGGTCGCCGCATCGATCATGCTGTTCGGACAGAATTTGATCGGACTGGGTTTCGGACCCTTTCTCTTCGGCGTGTTGTCGGACGCGCTCGCCCCCACCTATGGCGAGGAAAGCGTGCGTTATGTCCTTTATGGCGCGGGCTGGCTCGGATTGATTCCCGCCTTCTTTTTCTGGCGCGCGAGCCTGCGGCTCAGCAGCGAGCTCAAGTCGGGGTAGCAGAAGCGAGCCCATTCCGGCTGCTATGTGTCCCCGCGAAGGCGGGGACCCATCTCCTGTCGGTGCCATCGTACCATGCCGAGATGGACCCCCGCCTTCGCGGGGGTGCACGGACTTTTAATAGGGCGGCGTCTGACGGGCCCGCTGCGCCTTGGCCGCGTCGATCCACCAGTTGAGATCGTCGGCAAAGCGCGGAAAGGCCTTTTCCAGTCGGGCACCGTCCTCGCCCGCCGGCCGGCCCTCGGCGTCGAACGCGCTTCCGATCCGGCCAACCGGGAGGATCGAGGAGGTGACCGCCATTCCCATTTCGCCGAGCGTGTCGCGCCAGCCCATCATCGCCCTGACCCCCGACCAGGGACCGGCCGAGTGACAGGCGATCGCCGCGGGCCTCCAGAACCATTCCTCGAGGAAATGGTCGGTCAGATTCTTGAGGCCGGGCTGCGGTCCCCAATTATATTCGCCGGTCACGAACAGAAATCCGTCGGCGGCGCGGATTTTGCCGGCGAGCTGCTCCATCGCGGGCGGTGCCTCCCCCTTCGGATATTCCTTGTACATCCGGTCGAGCATCGGCAGCCCGACAGCCTTGGCATCGATCAATTCGGCAGTGTCGCCGCGCGCGGCGACGGCGTCGACGATCCAGCGGGCGAGCTTGATGCCCTGCCGGTCGCGGCGATAGCTTCCATAGAAGACGAGAATCTGGCGGCTCATGTCGCCACTCGTGCCACGATGGCGGGTCGAACGGAAGCGGCTTGCGTCCGCCGGACGCGCGCCTAAGCTGGCCGCCGACCAAAAAAGGTGGGGAGGGGATGATGCGCGTCTATCGGACGCCGGATGAGCGGTTCGCCGCGCTGCCGGACTGGCCCTATGCGCCGAACTACGCCGGTATCGCGGACGGGCTTCGCGTCCATTATATCGACGAAGGATCGCGCGACGCGCAGCCGGTGCTGATGCTGCACGGCGAGCCGACCTGGGGATATCTGTATCGCAAGATGATCGCGCCCGCCGTCGATTCAGGCTTTCGCGTCGTCGTGCCCGACCTGATCGGCTTCGGTCGGTCGGACAAGCCGCTCGATCCATCGGCCCATAGCTATGCGGCGCAGGTCGCGTGGATGCGTCAGTGGATCGAAGCGCTGGATTTGCGAAACATGATCCTGGCTTGCCAGGATTGGGGATCCTTGATCGGTCTGCGGCTCGTTGCGGACATGCCCGAACGCTTTGCCGGCGTCGCGCTGTCGAACGGTGGGCTTCCCGAGGGACAGCCCGCGCCGCGCGCCTTCGCGATCTGGCGTGCCTTTTCGCGCTACAGCCCGGTCTTCCCGATCGGACGGATCGTGAATGCCGGAGCGAAGCGGACCCTGACGCCGCAGGAAGTCGCAGCCTATGATGCGCCGTTCCCGACGCGGGCGTCGAAGGTCGCGGCGCGGCTGTATCCGTCGTTCGTTCCGCTGGGCGATAATGTCGCAGTGCCCGACCAGAAGCGCGCGTGGGCGGCGCTCGAGCGCTTCGACAAGCCGTTCCTGTGCTGCTTCACCGACGGCGACCCGATCACGCGCGGCGGCGACGCGCTATTCGTCGAGCGCGTTCCCGGCGCGCGAGACATGGCGCATCGCACACTCAAGGGCGGACATTTCGTGCAGGAAAACGACCCCGCAGGCTTCGTCGCGGCGATCTGCGACGTCGCGGCCGCCGGGCGTTAGTCGCTGAACGGGTCGCGGATCAGAATCGTATCCTCGCGTTCGGGACTCGTCGACACGAGCGCGATCGGCGTTTCGATCAGTTCCTGGACGCGCTGGATATATTTGATCGCCTGGGCGGGAAGGTCGGCATAGCTGCGCGCGCCCGCGGTCGATTCGCTCCAGCCTTCCATTTCCTCGTAGATCGGCTCGACCGCGGCCTGGTCGGCGGCGTGGCTCGGGAAATAGTCGAGGATCTTGCCGCGCAGCCGGTATCCGGTGCAGATGCGGACCTTTTCGAAGCCGTCGAGCACGTCGAGCTTGGTCAGCGCGATGCCGGTGACGCCCGACACCGCGCAGCTCTGGCGCACGAGCACCGCGTCGAACCAGCCGCAGCGGCGCTTGCGGCCAGTGACGGTGCCGAATTCGTGCCCGCGCTCGCCGAGCCGCTGGCCGGTTTCGTCCTCGAGCTCGGTGGGGAAGGGGCCGCTGCCGACGCGCGTCGTATAGGCCTTGGCAATGCCGAGCACGAAACCCACCGCCGACGGGCCGAGGCCCGAGCCCGACGCCGCGGTGCCGCTGACCGTGTTCGAGCTGGTGACGAAGGGATAGGTGCCATGGTCGATGTCGAGCAGCACGCCCTGCGCGCCTTCGAACAGGATGCGCGCGCCGGCCTTGCGAACCTTCTTCAGCCGCTTCCACACCGGCTGCGCATATTCGAGCACATAGTCGGCGATCTCGCGCAGGTCGGCGATAAGCGCCGCGCGGTCGATCGGCGGCTCGCCGAAGCCCGCGCGCAGCGCGTCGTGATGCGCGGTCAGGCGATCGAGTTGCGGTTCGAGATGGTCGAGATGCGCCAGATCGCAGACGCGGATCGCGCGGCGACCGACCTTGTCTTCATAGGCCGGGCCGATGCCGCGCCCCGTGGTGCCGATCTTGCCCGCGCCCGCCGCGGTTTCGCGCAAGCCGTCGAGATCGCGGTGGAAGGGCAGGATCAGCGCGCAATTGTCGGCGATGGCGAAATTGTCGGGGCTGATCGTCACCCCCTGGCCGCGCAGCTTGGCGATCTCGTCGCGCAAGGCCCAGGGATCGAGCACCACTCCGTTACCGATGATCGACAGCGTGCCGGTGACGATTCCCGAGGGGAGGAGCGACAGCTTGTAGACCTGCTCGCCGACGACGAGCGTGTGACCGGCGTTGTGACCGCCCTGAAAGCGGACGACGGCGTCGGCACGGCTCGCGAGCCAGTCGACGATCTTGCCCTTGCCCTCGTCGCCCCATTGCGACCCGATGACGGTAACATTTGCCATGATGCTGTCCTGCAGATCCGGGCCCAAGCGATCAGCGCCGGCCCGGCGCGGCCTTAGCGGATTTGGGCGCCGACACAAGGGCGCGCGGCGCAACAATTTGCCACAAGCGCGCGTGCGTCTGCCATATCCGTGCGACATTCGACGGCCATGAGTCCGGCCGATCGATCACTGATGAGGGCAGGATGATGCGCACATTGACAGGTTGGGTTGCCGTGGCGGTCTTTGCCGTTGCGAGCGTGGCTACCCCGGGTCCCCTGGCCAACGCGCGCGAGCGGTTGCGAGACCGGCTCGCAGAGCGAATGGCAGCCGGTGCAGAGCCCAAGGCCGAGGGGTCCGAAACCGTCGCCTACGGCGCCGATCCGCTGCAAACGCTAGACATTTGGAAAGCGAAGACGGCCGCGGGCTCGGCGCCGCTGATCGTCTTCGTGCACGGCGGAGGCTGGAAGCGCGGCGACAAGGACAATGCGACCGGACGATTCAAGGCGCCGCATTATACGGGCGAGGGCTATGCCTTTGCGTCGATCAACTATCGGCTCGTTCCGGCGGCAACGGTCGAGCAGCAGGCGGCCGATGTCGCCGCTGCGGTGCGCGCGCTCG
>CAZSMB010000013.1:0-7427 GCA_964607625.1 uncultured Sphingopyxis sp.
TGACGCCAATAGTCGAAGGCCCGGTCGGCGCCCATCGGGTGCGCAAAAAGATATCCTTGCCCGAAATCGCAGCCGAGCGCCGAGAGCAGGCGCGCCTGGTCGGCGGTTTCGACACCTTCGGCCGTCGTTTTCATCCCCAGCACTTCGGCCAGGCTCTGGATCGTGCGAACGATCGCCGCCTTGTCGCGGTCCTCGACCATGTGATCGACGAAGCTGCGATCGATCTTGAGCACGTCGATCGGCAGGCGTTGCAGATAGGCGAGGTTCGAATAGCCGGTCCCGAAGTCGTCCATCGCGACCCGCGTGTCGAGCGCCTTGAGCTCGCTGAGCACCGACAGGGCAAGATGCGGATCGCCGATGATCGCGCTTTCGGTCAGTTCGATCATCAGCCGCTCGCCGCCGATCCGATTGCGTTCGAGCGCGTCACGGACCACCGCGGCGACGTCGTCGCGCACGAGCTGGATCGTCGAGACGTTGACCGAGAAATAGCAGTCGACGGGCGTGTCGCCATTGGCGCGGTCCCAATCGGCGATGACCTGGGCCGCCTTGCCGATCACCCACTGGCCGAGCGGCACGATGAGTCCCGAATCCTCCGCGATCGGAATGAATTCGGTCGGAGAGATCGATCGGCCCTCGCCATTGTCCCATCGCGCCAGCGCCTCGAACCCGGCGACCTTGCCGGTCGCAAGCTCGATCAACGGCTGAAAGGCGAGGCTCAGCCGGTCCTCTTCGATCGCGTTGCGCAAGGCGGTTTCAAGACCGAAGCGATTGTCCGACAGCATGGCGGCTTCGGGTTCGTAGATTTCGATGCGGTCGGTCTGCTTGGCGCGTTTGAGCGCGATCTGCGCGTGGCGGATCTGGTCGGCGACGTCGCCGTCGACAGCCGGCTGGATCGCGCAGCCGAGCGCGCAATCGACGCTGACCTTCAGGTCGCCGATCCGAAACGGATGGTCGAAGCAGCCGCGGATGCGGCGCGCCATTTCGCGGACATCGGCTCGCCCGCCGGCGACGCGCGACGAGATGGCGAATTCGTCGCCGCCGGTGCGCGCCAATATGTCGCCGCTGCGCAGGCTCGATTTCAGGCGCCGCGCGACGGTGATGATCAGTTCGTCGCCAGCGAGCGGGCCGATATGTTCGTTTATGCGGCTGAAGCGCGCCAGGTCGAGCAGCAGGATCGCGTGGTCGGCCGGCTCTTCGGAGCGGGTTCGATGCTCGACCAATTCTTCGAAGCCGGCCCGGTTGGGGAGTCCGGTCAGGCTGTCCGACACGAGTTCGCGGCGCAGGTTGCGCTCGGTCATCATTTCCTGCGTGCGGTCGATCAAGGTCAGCAGGAAGAGCGATTCATCGCCATATTCGCCCGATAGCGGGCCGATCGAACCGCGCAGGTCGCGCGCCGCCGGACCTTCGCCCAGGCGGCAGGAAAATTCCTGCGGATCGTCGCCGCATTGCGCCGCGCGCTCGATCGCCCGGCGCAGCTCGAGCGGCGCCTTGGTCCCGGTCGGGGTCAACCCGAGGCGGTCGAAGGCGGCGTTACTCGCATGCAGGGTGAAATTGCCGCGCGCAAGCGGCCGGATAAGCGCGGCTGGCACCGGCAGGGCGTCGATCCAGCCGACGAAAAGCAAGGGCCGGTCTTCGCCGGTTCTATCGATAGGCATAACAGCGGGTTTTATGCGACCTTTCCCCATTGGCCCTTGGCTAGGTTACCGGGGGTAAAGAAGCTATTTACGGCAACAGGAAAATCGGATCAGTTGAAACGATTGTTGCGCGGGAAACCGGTTGGCGGCATGCGGCCCGCCGCGCCGCGCGCGACCCGCCACGGGGCGAGATCGGCCTCGGTGCGCGTGCGTCCGCTGTCGCCGCCCATCGTCCAGCTCAATCCGTCGGCGAAGGCGAAGGTCGTCGCATCGGACAGGCCGCCGTCGCGATAGCGTTGCAGCATCACACCCTGCCCGCGTGCCATGACCGGCACCTCGGCAAGCGGGAAGACGACGAGCTTGCGGTTTTCGCCGACGGCGGCGACGCTGTCGTCCTCTGGGCCGACGACCCGCACGACCGCCAGCCGCGCCTTGGGTTTCAGGTTCACGACGTTGCGGCCCTTGCGCGTCTCCGCCGTTACTTCGCCCATCTGGACGACGAAGCCGTGCCCGCTGGTCGAAGCCAGGAGCAGACGCCCGTCGGCCTGCGCCGGGATCATCGCGACGATGCGGGCGTCGGGATCGATATCGACCATCAGCCGCAGCGGCTCCCCGAATCCCCGACCGCCGGGCAGCTTGTCGGCGCCGACCGTATAGAAGCGCCCGTCGCTCGCCGCGACGAGCAGCTTGTCGGTCGTTTGCGCATGCGCGGCGAAGGCGAGGTCGTCGCCTTCCTTGAACTTGAAGTCGCCCCACTGATCCTCGGCAACATGCCCGCGCTGCGCACGAATCCAGCCGCGCTTCGACAGGATGACCGTTACGGGCTCCTTTTCTATCATCGCGTCGAGCGGAATGTCCCGGGTCGGAGCGGCTTCGGCGATCGTCGTGCGGCGCGCACCCAGGTCGGTGTCGGGACCATAGACGGCGCGCAGCGCGGCCAGGTCGCGCTTCAATCGGGTCCGCTGCCGCGCCGGGCTTTCGATGAGCATGGCCAGCTCTTCGCGCTCGGCGGCGAGGTCGGCCTGTTCGCGCTTCAGTTCCATTTCCTCGAGCTTGCGCAGCGACCGGAGGCGCATGTTCAGGATCGCCTCGGCCTGGCGGTCGGTCAATTCGAACTCGGCGATCATCACCGCCTTGGGTTCATCCTCGGTACGGATGATCTCGATGATCCGGTCGAGGTTGAGGAAGGCGATCAGATAGCCTGCGACGAGTTCGAGCCGGTCGTCGATCTTGCCGATGCGGTGCTCGGCGCGGCGGACCAGGACGACGATCTGGTGCTGTAGCCATTCGGTGAGCAGCTGGTGCAGTCCCATGACCTTCGGCGTTCGCGTCGCGTCGAGAACGTTGAGGTTAAGCGCGAAGCGGCTTTCGAGTTCGGTCAGCCGGAACAGGCTTTCCTTCAGGATATCGGGATCGACGTTCCGGCTCTTGGGGACCAGCACGATGCGGATATCTTCGGCGCTTTCGTCGCGAACGTCGTCGAGGATCGGTAGCTTCTTGTCGGCGATGAGCTGGGCGATCTGTTCGATCAGCTTGCTCTTGGCGACGCCGTAGGGGATCTCGCTGATTACCAGCTGCCAGGTGCCGCCGGCGAGCCTTTCGACGCCGCTGTCTTCCCAGCCGCCGTCCTCGCGCTTTCCGGTCGAAAAGCGTCCGCGCACGCGAAAACCCCCGCGGCCGGTCTCATAGGCCTGTGCTATCGCGTCCGGGCTGTCGACGATAATGCCGCCGGTCGGAAAGTCGGGGCCTTTCACATGCTCGAGCAGTTGCGCGAGCTCGGCCCTCGGGTTGTCGATCAGCAGCAGCGCGGCGTCGATGACCTCGGCGGCATTGTGCGGCGGGATGTTTGTCGCCATGCCCACCGCGATCCCGCTCGCGCCATTGGCGAGCAGGTTCGGGAACAGGCCGGGCATGATTTCGGGCTCTTCGTCCTCGCCGTTATAGGTCGGACGAAAATCGACGGTGCCCTCGTCGAGGCCCTGCATCAGGTCGATCGCGACACGCGTCAGCCGGGCCTCGGTGTAACGATAGGCTGCGGCGTTATCGCCGTCGATGTTGCCGAAATTGCCCTGGCCGTCGACGAGCGGATAGCGCAGCGAGAAATCCTGTGCGAGGCGGACCATCGCATCATAGACCGCGGTATCGCCGTGGGGGTGGAATTTACCGATGACGTCGCCGACGACGCGTGCGGATTTCTTGTACCCCTGGCTCGGATCGAGCCGCATCGCGCGCATCGCCCAGAGCAGGCGGCGGTGGACGGGCTTCAACCCGTCGCGAAGGTCGGGAAGCGAACGGGCGGTGATCGTCGACAGCGCGTAGACGAGATAACGCTCCGACAGGGCGCTGTCGAAGCGAGTGTCTATGCTGTCGCCCTTGGGATCGGAAGCCGTCGGAGAAGGGAAATCGTCGTCGTTGGTCGCCATTGTCAGCGGCCGATAGCAAGGCGCGCGTCACATGGCAAAGGGACTGTGGGCAAAGCGGCAATCGTTCCTGTTCTATGGATTGTCGGCATAGGCCTTGACCAGATCGAACAGATAGTCGCGGCCGACATAGACCGAGCGCGCTTCCATCCGTTCGTTGAGGCCGTGCGCGCCATTTCCGTCGGGGTCGCCCCACATGCCGGGAACGCCGTAGGTCGGAATTCCGACCGCCCCCAGGAAGGTGGCATCGGTGTAGCCGTTCGCCATCGACGGAATGACCTTCAGCCCCGGCCAATATCTGTCGACGAGCGACTGCATCGGCCCGATCACTTTGGCGTCGAGAGGCGGAGCGGGCGGCGCGGGGCGCTTTGGCGGCAGTTGCGTCACGGTAACGCCCGGATCGTCGATGATCCGTTCGAGCTCGGCCTTGATCTCTTCGATCGGATGGCCGGGAAAGATGCGGCAGTTGATATTCGCGCCCGCCCGCTGGGGCAGCGCGTTTGCAGCGTGGCCGCCGTCGAGTAAGGTCGCGACGCAGGTGGTACGCAGGTTCGAATGAAGGAAGCGGTCGGTATTGGCGACCGCTTCGGCCTCCTTGTCGGCATGGTCACGGGCGAGCGCGACCATCGCGCTGCCGATCGCATCGCCGCGTACCGCGCCCGCCTCGGCAAAGTAGCGGCGCGTCGTATCGGTCATTTCGAGCGGAAATTCATGGGCTTCGATCTTCGCCAGGGCGTGCGCGAGCTGATAGATGGCATTGTCGGGCACCGGAACCGAACTGTGCCCGCCGGGGTTGCGCGTTTCGAGGCGGAAATTGGCGAAGGTTTTCTCTCCGACCTGCACCGTCTGTCCGATCACCTTTCCCTTGCCGTCGCTGTCGCCGCCGCCGCCCTCGTTGAGCGCAAATTCGGCGTCGATCAGGTCGCGCCTGTTCGCGGCGAGCCATTCGGCACCGTTGAAGGCGCCGTTGGTTTCTTCGCCGCACGTCAACGCGACCTTGACCGTGCGCTTGGGCCGGTACCCCTGTTCCTTGAACCGGATCAGCGTGTCGATCCACACCGCGGCCTGCGCCTTGTCGTCGGCGGTCCCGCGACCGTAGAAATAGCCGCCTTCCTCGATCATCTTGAACGGGTCGCGCGTCCAGTCCTCGCGCTTGGCCTCGACGACATCGATATGCGCGATCAGCAGCAGCGGCTTTGCGCGTCGCGACGTGCCCGGATAAACGGCGACCAGGCCGCCTTCCTTTGGATGGTCGGGCGCGGCGAAAAGCGTAAGCTGGCCGTCGGCGAAACCCGCCGCCTTCAACCGCGTCGCCATCCGTTCGGCCGCCAGCGTGCAGCTTCCCGACGAGAGCGTCGTGTCGGTTTCGACAAGGTCGCGATAGAGATCGCGAAAGGCGATCCGGTCGGCGCGCAAGGGGGCTTGCTGGGCGCTCGCGGGGGCAGCGACGACGCCCAGAGACAACAACAACGCGGCCGACAGTTTCATGGCAATCCCCCTGTTTCGGACGCGCAGCGGAGCAGAAACGATCGCGTGCCGCAAGTCCATCGCTTTCGCTTGCGCGCCGCGCCGCTTTCGCGCAAGCGCGGGACGGGAGAGAGGAGAGACAGTGGCAAGTATCGAAGACGATCCGCCGGGGCCGCTGGCCCGGTTGGTACGCGCCGCGATGCTGTGGTTCTATCGCCGTCAGGGCTGGACCGCGGTGGGCGATGTGCCCGAGCCCCGGCGCTTCATCATCATCGCGGCGCCGCACACCAGCAATTGGGATTTCCTCTATTATCTGGGCCTGACCGCCGACAAGGGTATTCGCCCGCATTTCATGGGCAAGCTGTCGTTGTTCAAATGGCCGATCGGCGGTTTCATGCGCCAGATGGGCGGTATTCCCGTCGACCGGTCGGGAGGGCTGAACAATGTCGAGCAGATGGTGTCCGAATTTGCACGCCGGCGCGAGTTCATGCTGACCGTCGCACCCGAAGGGACGCGGGGCAGGACGAAGAAGTGGCGCACGGGCTTTTACCATATCGCCGTGGCGGCCAAGGTGCCGATGGTGGTGGGACTGATGGATTATGGCCGCAAGACCGGCGGACTGGGGCCGCTGATCTGGCCGACCGGCGACTTTCGGGCCGACATGGAAAAGGTGCTGTCCGTCTATCGCGACTGTACCCCGAAGCATCCCGACCGTGCAGTCCGCTCGATTTCGGATATAGTAGGGGACATGGAAGGAGCGATGACATGACAGGCGTCCTGCAGGTTCTGGCGGTGAATTTCGCCGGCTTGCTGCTCGTGATCCTGGCATTGTGGGCGATTGCGCGGGCGATTCGCGACGTGTCGTTCGTCGATGCGTTCTGGGCGTTCGGCATGGTCCTGCTCGCCTGGGGCACGGTGTCGCAGACCGGCATCGACGGCCAGCGCACCCAGATGATCTTGTTGCTCGTTTCGATCTGGGGCGTGCGCCTGGCGCTCCACCTGTTCCTCCGCTGGCGCGCCGAGGGCGAGGATCCGCGCTATCGAAAGATCCTGGCAAACGTCACGGAATCGCGTGGCTGGAGCTGGGATCGCGCGGCGTTGCTGTCGGTGTTCCTGATGCAGGCGCCGTTGCTGTTCGTCACCTGCCTGCCCGCGCAGCTCGGTCTCTACGCGAGCGCAACGGGGCTGTCGGCGGCGATGGGGACGCTCGCGCGGATCGGCGCGTTGCTCGCCGTGATTGGCATCGCCTTTGAAAGCATCGGCGACCTGCAGCTCGCGGCCTTTCGCAAGAACCCCGCCAACCGCGGGCGGGTGCTCGACACCGGCCTGTGGCGGTACACGCGGCACCCCAATTATTTCGGCGATGCGCTGACGTGGTGGGGATTGTGGATGATCGCGGCCGATGCGGGGCCGGGAATTGCGCTGGCAAGCCTGGTCGGGCCGGTTTTCCTGACCTTTACGCTGACGCGCTGGTCGGGCAAGCCGATGCTCGAACGCGGGCTGCGTAAATCGCGTCCCGATTACGCCGACTATGTCCAGCGCACCTCCGGATTCATCCCGTGGCCGCCAAAGCCTCGCGCGATCAAGGTCTAGGCGGCGCGCCGGTCCCCGCCGACGCGGCGGCGCTTGGCGATGCCCCGCGCATCCGCGCCATCCTGACCGATGCCGCGCGCGAAGGGCGCAGCGTCAGCTATTCCGAACTTCTCGGCGAACTGGGGTTCCGCTTCACGCGTCCGAAGATGCGTGCGCTTTGCAAGACGCTGGGCGAAGTCGACCGGCTGTGCGCCGCCGAGGGCGAGCCCGACCTCGCGGTGCTGGTCGTGCGCGAAAGCGACAGATTGCCCGGACAGGGATGGTGGGTCGGCGGTACCGCGCTGCTGCTCGGTTACGACGGACCGTGGGAAGG
>CAZSMB010000013.1:7527-34460 GCA_964607625.1 uncultured Sphingopyxis sp.
ACTTGCGGCAGATATGGCATGGGTCGTGCCATTTAAACTGGGGGACGGGGTGCATGCCGGGGGTAATTGCGGGCGCGGTGCCGACGATGGCGCTGGCGCTTTTCGTCGTGGGATCGGTCGTTGTAACCATCATGCTCTATCGCGCACTGGGCCGCGCGCATGAGGCGCGGCGGGTGGCTGAGGTCAAGCTGGAGATCGTGGAGTTCATAGCCGAGGTAGGGACGTGGGACTTTGCCGCCGACCGGCGCAACATCGACCTGTCGCCGCAGGCCTTTGCGATTTTCGCCCGCCCGCCCGCGAAGGGCGCGATGGAGGTGGAGGAGGCGATCGCCTATTATCACGCCGAGGACCGCGACATGGTTCGCGCGGCGTTCGATCGCGCGCTGAGCGAGGGCGACGATTTCGAATATCATGCCCGCGTCGTCGATGAATCGGGACGGCTGCGCTATGTCCTCGCGCGCGGGGCAGCGCGCTTTCGCGACGGCGCGATCAGCGGAGTCTTCGGGTCGATCATCGAAATGCGCGGGCCGTGGCAACGCGTGCCCGACCGCGCCTTCGCCGACCAGCGTTGAGGCGGCGCGCGTGCGGGCGCCCTATTTGACGAGCCCGATCTCGCGCAGCCGCTGTTGCAGATATTCATCGGCGGTGATCGGCGCGGGGTACAGGTCGGGGTGCCCGGCGTCGATGCAGCTTTCCAGCGTTTCGATTCGATAATCCGACCGGAAATGCAGGAAAAACGGCATCGAATAGCGCGCGACGCCGGCGCGGCCCGCGTCCGGGTTGCGGACGCGGTGCGTCGTCGAGGGCAGGCGATTGTTGGTCAGGCGTTGCAGCATATCACCGACATTGACCGCCATCGCGCCGGGCGGCGGCGAAACGGGCAGCCAGCTTCCATCCTTGTCGAGGATCTCGAGCCCGGCTTCCTCGGCGCCGAGGAGCAGCGTGATCGTGTTGATGTCCTCGTGCGCTTCGGCGCGGATGCCTTTCGCGGGGGCTTCGACCGGCGGATAGTGGAGCAGACGCATCACGCTGTTGCCGTCGAGCACCGTGTCGTCGAAGAAATCGGGAGCGAGGCCGAGGTAGCGGGCGATGCCCGACAGCAGCTGGCCCCCGACGCGGTCGAATTCGGCGAACAGGGTTTCGAAGGTCGCGCGGAAGCCGTCGACTTCGCCGGGCCAGATATTGTTGGGCTGTTGCGCCGCGAGCCGGTGTCCCGCGGGCAGGTCGCGGCCGACGTGCCAGAATTCCTTTAGGTCGACATCCTTGGCGCCCTTGGCGATTTCGGTGCCGAACGGCGTATAGCCGCGCGCTCCGCCGCCGCCGGCGATATGATAGGCGCGCTTGGCCTCGTCGGGCAGGGCGAAAAAGGCCTTCGCCTTGGCCCAGGCCCGGTCGATCAGGTCCGGGGCGATGCCGTGGTCGGTGATCATCGCGAATCCGAACCGTTCGAAGGAGGCACCGAAATCCTGCGCGAAACGATCGGCGGGCAGCGACATGGAAATGACGGGAACGGCGGCAGTCATGCTGTAAAATCCATTTGATCGAGGCTGTGGCGCACCGTGCCGAAGCTTTGGCGGCGCGTCTTTGACAGGAATCGGGATTTAGGCGTTCGGGCGCTTGCGCGAAAGGGAAAAAGGCGGTTTCCCCTTTGCCAGCCCTCGGCTAAGCCCCGCGGCATGGGCAAGCAATATTGGCTGATGAAATCCGAACCCGACGCGTATAGCTGGGACGACCTTATCCGCGATGGCAGCGGTATCTGGGACGGCGTGCGCAATCACACCGCCAAGCAGAATATGCAGGCGATGAAGGTCGGCGACGAGGCGCTTTTCTATCACAGCAACATCGGCAAGGAATGCGTCGGGATCGTCCGGATCGTCGAAGCGGCCTTTCCCGACCCGACCGCCGACGCGGGCTCGCCGTGGGTGGTGGTGCGCGTCGAACCGGTCCGCAAGCTGGCGCACCCGGTCACGCTGAAGGCGATCAAGGCCGACCCGAAATTGACCGAGATGGAACTGATCCGCCAGTCGCGCCTGTCGGTCGCGCCGGTGCGTGCCGCCGAATGGCAGCATATCCTGAAGATGTCTGAAAAATCAGAAAATTAGGTCCCGGCCCCGGACTCAGCTGCCCAGCGTCGCTTGCAAATGACTCGCGACCGACGGGTGGAGCGGTTCGATGAATTCGCAGCCGTAATTATTGCCGTCGGCGCGGCGAACGACCGCTTCGCGCGGCTGCAGGCCGGGCAGGCTGACCCATATGCGCTTGCCGATCGCCTGATGCGAATAGGTGAACATGCGAAAGCCGTTCGACGACAGGTCGAACAACTCGGCGTCGAACGGGTTCTGGCCGGCCTCGCGAAAGCGTGCGCGACCGTCGACCGACGCGCGCTCGGCCCGGCGGGCATTGGAAGACGAGAGAGAGAAACCATTAGTGTCGGGCACGACCGTTCGACCTTCGATCCGTTTCGATTCGGGGCAGTTTTACGCAAAGGCTGGTTACCGAAACCTCAAAGACCATCCTGAAAACTGATGGTTAAGGCGGCGTTGGTCCCATTTTGAGCAGGTGGCCGGGATAGGGCACGACCAGCGCCGACGCCTCGCGCCAGTCGGCCGTGAGCCAGCGCGCATGATCTTCGGGGTGCAGGATCAGCGGCATGCCATCCACGTCCTCGCGCTCGAGCGGACCACTGGGCTCGCTGGTCAATATCGCAAAACTCGGCCAATCCTCTCCCTGACGATGGATGCCGGCGAAGGCGAATACCGGCTGGCCGGGCAGCGAAACCCAGCGCTGCATCCTCGCGCCGGCCCGCCCCGACCAGACGGCGAAGGCAGTCGCGGGGACCAGGCAGCGAAGCTCTGGATGGCGCAAGGTGCCGATCCAGAACGGGCTTTGCAGGTTGCGCACCGACGTGACCGGCCGGGTGCCGCGCGGCGGCGGCGGGACGCCCCAGAGCTTTGGGCGCAGGGCGGGGCGAATGCCCGGACGAGCGCCGCCCACGACGACGGGAGCGGGCCGTCCGGGGGCGACATAATCGCCCGTCCACGGATCGGAGCCCGCGTCCGCCCCCAGCGCCGCCGCGATCGCCGATGAGGGCGCGTCGAGGCGATAGAGCATCATCCGCGGTTCAGTCGGGGCGGACGCGGCCGCGCATCGCCTTGACCGAGCCGCGCGCCTTTTTGCCTTCGATCCGCCGCGCCTTGGCCGCCTTGCTCGGCTTGGTCTTGATCCGTCGTTCGGGGCGTTTGAGCGCGGCATCGATCAGATCGGCAAGGCGCTGGCGGGCATCGGCGCGGTTCGCCTCCTGCGTGCGAAAGCGGCGCGCGAGAATCACGAGCTCGCCGTCGACGGTGAGCCGACTTCCCGCCAGCGCCTTCAGGCGGCGCCAGGCATCGGGGGGCAGGCCGAGCGCGAACACGTCGACGCGAAGCTGGCAGGCGGTCGCGACCTTGTTGACATTCTGGCCCCCCGGTCCGGAACCGGCGAGAAAGCGTTCCGAAATGGCGCTGTCGGGGATATCAGCCACGGGTCGGGGCGGCGCCCTCGGGCGGCGAAAAGCCGAGCGCGGCGAAGCGGTCGGGAAAGGGAGCCTCGGCGACGATCGGAGGCTTTGTGCCGCGCGCCACGACCAGACGCTCGGCGTGAAGCAAGGTGCGATCGCGCGCCTGGCCGGCGCCATAGACGGGGTCTCCGGCGATCGCGAAGCCCAGCCCTTCGAGGGCATGGACGCGAAGCTGGTGGGTGCGGCCGGTTTCGGGGCGAAAGCGAAGCAGCGTGCGGCCGTCGGCGACGGCGAGCTTTTCCCAATGCGATACCGATGGCTTGCCTTTGGGGTCGCCCACCATTCGCCACCCGCGCTCGGCGGTCGACACCTTGGCGAGCGGAAGGTCGATGGTGCCGCTGTCGGCATCGGGGACGCCGTCGAGGATCGCGAGATACTGTTTTTGGACCTCGCGGCCCTCGAACGCGCGGGTGAAGCGCCCATGCGCCTTCGGGTTGCGGGCGAGGAGCAGGCAACCCGATGTGTCGCGGTCGAGACGATGAACGGCGAGCGGCCACCGCTTGAAGCCGAACCGCAGGCTGTCGAGATGATTTTCGAGGCTGAGGCTGCCGTCGCGCGGCGCGTCGACCGGCAGCCCGTCGGGCTTGTCGATGACAAGCGCCTCGCCGTCGAGGAAGAGAATGCGATCGGAAAGCAGCATGCGCCCGCCTATAGGGCGGCGGCCCCGCTCCCGAAAGCGTAAACGTCCATCGCCAACAGTGCATAAGTCGTGCTGGCGTGAAGCCGCTGCGCGTTGAGGCTTCCGATATCGGACCCAGCGCCCATCGCGACGAACAGCGGCAGGATATGATCGGGCGTCGGATGGTTTTCGCGGCCGTAGGGCGCCCGTTCGACGGCGTGGAGAACATCGTCGATCGCGCCGGCGCTCAGGCGCTCGGCGACCCAGTCGGCGAAGGTCGATACCCAGAGAGGGGCCGGGGCGTCGATCGGAGGGCGCGACGCCATCAGGACGCGCAGATTGTGGGTCAGGCTGCCCGATCCGATGACCAGCACCCCTTCGTCGCGCAGCGGCGCAAGCGCGCGGCCGAGGTCATAGTGCCATTCGGGGGGTGCGTCGGACGCGATCGACATTTGGACGACGGGAACGTCGGCACCCGGATAGAGCAGCGAAAGCGGCACCCAGGCGCCGTGATCGAGCCCGCGGTCGGGGTCCGCTACGACCTCCAGCCCATGACCGGCGCACAGTTCGACGACATGCTGCGCCAGCTGTGGGTCGCCCGGCGCCGGGTAGCGCATCGCAAAGAGTTCGTCGGGAAAGCCGCCGAAATCGTGGATGGTGTCGGGCGTGGCGGCGGCGGTGACGGTCGCCCGGCCGCCCTCGAACCGCGCGTCGTGATGCGCCGAGACGATCAGGACAGCGCGCGGCCGGGGCAGGCGGGCGCCCAGCCCGGCGAGAAAGTCCCGCGCTGGACTGGGCTCGAGCGCCATCATCGGCGAGCCGTGGGAGAGGAAGAGGCTCGGAAAGCGCCGCACCGGATCAGGCCGAGAGCTTCCCCGCCGTCCTGGCGACCCGTTCGCCGAGATAGCGCGCGCCGCCGAGATCGGCTTCGCTCGGCTGACGCGATCCGTCGCCGTTGGCGATGGTGGTCGCGCCATAGGGGGCGCCGCCCTTCACCTCGTCGACGCCCATCTGGTCGGCATAGCCATAGTCGAGGCCGACGATCGTCATGCCGAAATGCAGCAGATTGGTCAGGATGCTGAACAGCGTCGTTTCCTGTCCGCCGTGCTGCGAGGCGGTTGAGGTAAAGGCCGCGCCGACCTTGCCATTGAGCAGGCCCTGCGCCCAGACGCCGCCGGCGGTGTCCCAGAAGCTCGCCATCTGGCTCGCCATTCGCCCGAATCGCGTCGGCGAGCCGACGACGATCGCGTCATAGTCGGTCAGATCCTTCGGATCGCCGAGCAGCGGATGCGCGGTGTCGGTCTTGAAGCCCGCCGCCTTGACCACCGCGTCGGGCGCGGTTTCGGCGACGCGGCGAATGTCGACCTCTGCGCCTGCGGCGCGCGCGCCTTCGGCGACGGCGTCGGCCATCTGCTCGATATGACCGTAGCTCGAATAATAGAGCACCAAAACCTTTGCCATGTGCTTGTCCTTTCAGTCGGGAGGGAAAAGGGGGTGGGCCGCCGCCGCAAGGGAGGGGGGTGGCGGCGGCCCGGGGGGGCTCGTCAGAGGCTGTCGACGAGCACGAGTTCGGCGTCGTCGACCGCTTCGACCTCGATGCGATCGAGATCGCGGATCGCGATACCGTCGCGCGGGCCGGCGTCTTTGCCGTTGACGCGAATGCGGCCCTTGGCGGCGACCAGATAGGCATGACGCCCCGCGCCGAGATCATAGGCGATGCGGTCGCCGGCATTCACCGTCGCTGCGGCGACGCGGGCATCGGCCCGGATGGGCAGCGCCCCGGAGCCTTCGACGTCGCCGTCGATCCCGCTGGCCAGCGTCACGAACTGGCCCGAACGGTCGGCTTTCGGGAATTGCCGCGCACCCCAGCCGGGATTGCCGCCGGCGCGATCGGGAATGATCCAGATCTGGAACAGCGTCGTCTCCTCGTCCTCGAGGTTGAACTCGCTGTGGGTGACGCCGGTGCCCGCGCTCATCACCTGGACGTCGCCCGCCGCGGTGCGGCCGGCGTTGCCCATCGAATCGCGGTGGCTGATCGCGCCGGTGCGGACATAGGTGATGATCTCCATGTCGCGGTGCGGATGCGGCGGAAAGCCGGACTGCGCCGCGATCGCGTCGTCGTTCCAGACGCGAAGCGCCCCCCAGCCCATGCGGTCGGGGTCGTGGTAGTTGGCGAAGGAGAAGTGGTGACGGGCGTCGAGCCAGCCATGATTGGCGTGACCCAGCGTATCGAATTTGCGGATGTCGATCATCGGATATGCCTTTCGCTCGCGCCGCCCCTGGCGACGATGCCGGCGGCGCTGTGTTGTTGCAGCCAAGATAGCGATTGGGATTGTTTCTAAAATAGCTTAGATAGAAACAGATCGTTTCCATATGGAGATAGGCTGATGGCGCTCCCCGATTATGAAGGCTGGGCCTGTTTCGTCGCGGTGGCGGAGGCCGGGACCTTTACCGCGGCGGCGCGGTCGCTGGGGCTGTCGAAGGCGAGCGTGTCGAAGGCGGTGAGCCGGCTCGAAGCGTCGCTCGGGGTGACATTGCTCCACCGCAGCTCGCGCGTCGTCATGGTGTCGACGGCGGGCGAGGGGTTGCTCGGCGAGGCGCGGGCCATGGTCGCCGCCGCGACCGCCGCGACCGAGGCGGCGCGGGGCGACCGGGTCGATCTGGCCGGTCCGATCCGGCTTGCGGCACCGATGAGCTTTGGGATCAAGGTGCTCGGGCCGCCGCTCGCCGCCTTCATGGCCGCGCATCCCGCCGTCGAGGTCGAACTGACGCTGAGCGATGCGCGGCAGGACCTGCTCGCCGAGGGGCTCGATATGGCGCTGCGGATCGCGCCGCTCGACGATTCGAGCCTGCTCGCGCGCACGATCGCCCCGGTCGCCGCGTCGGTGATGGCCAGCCCCGCCTATCTCAAGCGGCACGGCACGCCGCGGCACCCGCTCGACCTCGCGGCGCACCGGCTCGTCGGCTATGGCCATCGCGAACGCGCGCGGCCGCTGCATTTCCACCGCGATCGCGAGGAGGCAACGGTCGTGCCGGCCGGGCCGCTGTTCACCAACAACGGCGACGTGATGATCCCGCTGCTCGTCGCGGGGGGCGGGATCGCGGTGCTGCCCGATTTCATCGCCGACGCCGAACTGGCGTCGGGGGCGCTGGTGCGCATCCTGTCCGACTGGTCGCTCCCGCAGGCGTGGCTGCACCTCCTGTCGCCGCCCTCGCGGCTTCGCCCGGCGCGCGTCCGGGCCTTGTCGGACCACCTCGTCGACACGCTAAAGCGAAGCTGTACGGGACGCGACTCGCCGGATTCAGGCGATTAAATCAAAATTAACCTTTTCCCTTCATTTGTTTCATGGTTAATATTCCGGCAGTCCCGAACGGGGGCTCGTCGGCATCGCAGAATGATCGCGCGGCGGGTCGCGGGATCATCGTGGGAAACAGCTAAGGGGTGCCCAATGCGCGTATTGCTGATCGAGGACGAGCCGACGACCGCGAAGGCGATCGACACGATGCTCACCACCGAGGGCTTCAACGTCTATACGACCGATCTGGGCGAGGAAGGCCTCGATCTGGGCAAGCTCTATGATTACGACATCATCCTGCTCGACCTGAATCTGCCCGACATGCACGGCTATGACGTGCTCAAGAAGCTGCGCACCGCGAAGGTGCAAACGCCGGTGCTGATCCTGTCGGGCATTTCGGAAATGGATTCGAAGGTGCGCTCGTTCGGCTTTGGCGCCGACGACTATGTCACCAAGCCCTTCCATCGCGACGAGCTGGTCGCCCGCATCCACGCGGTCGTCCGTCGTTCCAAGGGCCACAGCCAGAGCGTCATCAAGACGGGCAAGCTCGCGGTCAACCTCGACACCAAGACGGTCGAAGTCGATGGGGTGCGCGTGCACCTGACCGGCAAGGAATATCAGATGCTCGAGCTGCTGAGCCTCCGCAAGGGGACGACGCTGACCAAGGAAATGTTCCTGAACCACCTGTACGGCGGGATGGACGAACCCGAGCTCAAGATCATCGACGTCTTCATCTGCAAGCTGCGCAAGAAGCTCGCGCTGGCGTGCGGTGGCGACAATTATATCGAGACGGTCTGGGGCCGCGGCTATGTGCTGCGCGACATCGACGACGAGGGCAACGAGGTGCGCCGCGTCGCCTGACGCGCGCCCGAACGCATCACAACGGGGGACCCGGCGCGGAGCGCGATCCGCGCCGGTTTTCTTTTGTCCAGGGTCCCGACCCTAGCCCTGTCGATGGCGGCCGTAATGACCCGGCAGGGGGGCGCTGATGCCGAGGCCGGGGCGCCAGGTCGATAATTTGGGCGCCGGGACGATCTGGAAGTCGGCCTTGCTGTCGGTCGTCACGAGTTCGTCGCCATGCGCGCCGCGCAGGCGCCCGGTTTCGATCGGATGGTCGGTTTCCAGCCCGAACCGGGTGTCGGCAACCCAGCGGACGGTGCCGATCATCGGCTGATGGCCGGGCATATAGAGCGTTACCCGCTCGCCGATCTGCATCATGTGGGGCGCTTTGCCGCCGACCCCGGTCTTCGATACGTTGCGGATTGTCACGTCGAACCGGCCGAGCCGCTCGCAGCCGAGCGACGCCTTCACCAGTCGCGCCTGGCGCGGCTGGCGTTTTTCGGCTTCGGCCGTTGAGGCGATATCGGCCTCTGGGTTGGACATCGGCGACCCAATTCCTGCCGCCTGTCACCCACGCCAAGCGGTTATTGTGGTCCCATTCCCGCCTCTAAACGAAGAAGGTAAATATTCGTATAGCGCCTTTGGAAAGCATTTCGCCCGATCGACGCCGGCCCGGCGCGCGCGGGCGCCGGGCCGGTGCCGACCCTAGCGCAGGCCGGAAAAATCGATGTCGTGAATGCGGCCGTAGCGAATCTCGCACGAGAATTTGCCGCGATCATAATAGCCGCCGCGGCCCCAACGGCCGCGATAGCCGTCGCGCACGACGACGCGGCCTTTCACCTTGTACCCGTCGCGCTTGCGGTCGATCTTCGTCACCTGGGTGACATCGGCGCGGCCATAGCGGCTCGCGCTGCGTTCGACGGCGCCGACGCACTGGTTCACGGCGCTGCGGCTGCCGCCATAGCGATTATAATCATATCCATAGCCGCGGCGCGGGTCGCCGTAGCGACCGCGATGGCGGCCATCGTAGCGGTCATAGCGATCATTGTCCGATGCAAGGATCGCCGCAAGGCCGCCGAGCACGACGGCGCCCGCGATGATCTCTCCGGCGCCGATGCCGTCGTGGTCGTAGCGGTCGCGCGCCATTGCGGGCGCCGCGCTCATCATCGCGCCGGCGGCGGCCGCACCGACGGCGGCCTTGGTCAAAGAGGTCCTGATTGTCCGAGCCATGGGTCTGGTCTCCTGCTGTTGGGGCGGCGCGACAGTCGCGAGCCTGTTGCGGAGCTTTTACCCAATGGCTGGTGACATGGTGCTGAACCCCGCGCTTATCTGGCGTTCAGGCGCGGTGCGGGGGCGGTTCGGCCGCGCGCGTCGACCATCGCGCAGCGCAAACCAAGCGTGGTCGAAAAAAACGGGCGCTTCGCCGGTCTGGCGAAGCGCCCTGCGCAAGCTCTGTAACCGGCAAGGTTTCAGTTGATCCGGACGTCGGTGACCCGGCCGTTCTGATAGGTGCAGCCGAAACTGCGCGTCCGCGCGCCCGGTTGCGACAGCGTGCCGGCGACATACCAGCCATAGCCCTGGTCGGGACGTGTACCGGTGATGCTTTCGACACGGGTGCCGTCGCCCATCTCGGCTTCGGCGGCCCAACTGCACGCGTCGGCAGCGCGTTGTTCGGTTTCGCCGCTACCATAAGCTGCATCCTGCGGCCGCACATCATAGCGCGGCTGGCCGTCGTCGTAATAGCCGGTGTCGCGCGGTTCGTCGCGATAGGGCGGTTCATAGCGATCGTCGTTGTCGCTGCGGTCCTTGCTCGCGGCGCTCGCGATCGCGGCAATCGCACCAATCACGAACAGGCCGCCGATGACGTCGCCCGCATCGATGCGGTCGCGATCGCGATACCCCCAGCCACCATGATGATAACGCCCTCGCGCTTCGGCGGGCGTCACGCCGAGACCGAGGCTGGTCAGAACGACCGCGGCTGCTGCGGTCACGCCGGTAAATCTGCGCATCGTTCGATGCTCCCACTAGGCGGGCGAGACGGTCGTGCCCGATGGGACGGACATAGGCATGCCATGCTTTCGCGTGGCTGAACCGCCCCGACGACAAAGGCCCGCCACCCCCAGGGCGACGGGCCTTCACCTGCTTGCATCGCCCCCTGTCAGCAGACGCAGCGCACTTTCGGTTTGGGTTTCGGCTTCCACCGTTTCTTGGGCACGTAGCGCTTTCGCACCGGAACCGTCTCGTAATAGGTCCGGGTGGTCGTCTCGACCGTTTCGGTCACGACGGGCGGGCCGTTGATGATCGTCGTGACGACGACACCGGGCGAATACCAGCCATAGCCCCCATAAGCATAGCCATAGCCGTGGCCGCCGCCGGGATAGGCGGCCGAATAATAGCCACCGGGATAGCCGCCACCATAATAGCGGCTGCGGCTGGCCCACCAGCTTTCACATTTCCTGCGGTCGGCTTCGCTGCCGATCGCGGCGCCCGCAAGGGCCCCGACGCCGCCACCGATAAGCGTTCCGGCCGTGCGATCGCCGCGGCCTGCGATGCGGTTGCCGGCGATTCCCCCCACCAGACCGCCGACAACCGCGCCGCCGACGGCATTGCCGTGGCCGCAACGGCGAAACATGTCCGCGTCTTCGCGAGGGTCGTAACCGCCGCGATAGGCATGATCGGGACCCGGGGGCGGCGGGGCGTAGCCGACGCCCGGGCGTCCTTCCACCGTTCCTTCGTACACGCCCTCATAGCGGCGCCCGTCGGGCGATTCGTAGGTGCCATCCCAACGGCCGGTCCAGCGACCGTCGGCGTCATAGGTGCCGCTGTACACGGCGTCGGGCGGGGGCGGATAGCCGCCGCCGCGATATTCCACCTCGCTGGGCACGCGGTCGGGATAGCCGGTGTAGACACGCTCGTCCGGCGAGACCGGGGCCCCGTAGTCGAGCGACGGCGACGGCCCCTGGGCATGGGCTGCGTGGCCGGTGAGCAGCAAGGATCCGGTGGCGACGCCGAGAAGCAAGAGGGTGCGCATTGCTAAACTCCCTGTTCCGCGACCGCCGCAGGGCGCGACAACCGCTTGGTTAACAGCTTGTTAGCAAAATCGGCGGTTTTCGGCGAATCCGTTAACCCTCCAATGTACGTCCCATTTTGGGCCACATCAGGCGCCGGCGAGCGCATCCGCGATCCGTGCGATCAACGCTTCGGCGCCGGCCTGGTCGGCACTGGTAAAGCGGCCCGCATCCGGGCTGTCCAGATCGAGCACGCCGACCAACCGGTCGGCTGCGACGATCGGCACGACCAGTTCGCTGCGGCTATCGACGTCGCACGCGATATGGCCGGGAAAGGCGTGAACATCGTCGACCCGCTGGCTCGCGCGCAGGCGCGCTGCCGCCCCGCAGACGCCCTTGTCGAGCGGGATGCGGATACAGGCGGCCTTGCCCTGGAAAGGGCCGAGCACCAGTTCGGTCCCGTCGAAGCGATAGAAGCCGGCCCAGTTGAGCCGGGGGATCGCCTGCCACACGAGCGCCGCGACATTCGCCATGTTGGCGATCGGATCGGGTTCGCCCGCGACGAGCGCGGCGGCGGCCTCGGCGGCCTCGGCCCACAAGGCTTCGGGATCGGTGGCGGTGAAGGCGAGGGCGTAGGACATGCTATTTCCTGTCGGGGCAGATGGAGGGACGGACGGGCATCGGCGCGGCGTCGCCGCGCCAGCTTAACCGGAAAACGACATATTGGGCGTCGTGATCCGAAAGGCGAGGGCCGTTCTTGCCGTCGAACAGGGTCGCGACGGCAAGCGGCTCGACGCGCAGAGCGTCGCTGCTGCGATAGCCAAGCAGGTCGTAGGCCTGTCGCCAGGCGGCAGGGTCGGTCATGGCGGCCGGACGAGCCGCGAAGCCGGCGCCCTTGCCGGCGAGCCGGAATGCAGGGTCGGCGGCAAAGCGACCGATCCGGTCGCCCGCCCGGTAATTGTTGAAATCGCCGGCAGCGATCATCGCCGACTCCATCGGCAGGTCCGTCAGGAACCGGTCGTTCTCGCGGGTCTGGAGCCGATGCGCCTGCTCGGCGCGGGCAATCCCGACCTTTGCGGGTTCGCGCGAGTTGCGGTGGGTATTGAACAGGTAGAGCAGGGCCGGAGCGCCCGGCACCTGAATCGCGGCGCGGATCGCGCCCTTGTTCGACAGGCAATCATAGCCCGCGCAGCTGGCGGCGCCAAAGGCTTCGCTGGATGCGGCGGCGACGGGAAGGTCGGTGGCAATATAGAGGCCGCCGTCGAGCCATTTTCCGAGTCCCTCGCCCTTCCACCAGTGGGCGCCGTCGGCGAAGTGGACCGGTGACGGGGCGGCGGGAAGGTCGCGCACCGCATCGATCGCCGGGCCGGGGATCACCGAATCGAACTCCGCAGCGAGCGGAATGTGCGACGCGTCAGGGATGAAGGCCTTGTGCAGAATCAGGATATCGGGTCCCAGCCCCGCCGCACGCCGCGCCGCGATCCAGTCGCCGATCCTTGCCAGCTGGGGCGCACGGCCGCTCCGAATCGGCCAAGGCAGGCCTTCGACGTTCCACAGCAGCACGCGAAGGCGCATCGCCCGGCGGCCGTTCGCCAGCGTTTCGACCGGCGGCAGCGCGGCCGGGTCGTAGCAGCTGGCGCGGCGCTCGACGCGTGCCGCGCCGCCGTCGGGCAGCATCGCCCCCGTCGCCGCGGTCAACCCGATCAGGACGAGCGCCGCGGCGGCGAGGACGCGGCCTATTCGACGCTCAGCCCGGTCCATTTCGCCGCGAAGGCATATTTGTCGGCAGCCTCCTCGATGATCTTGTCGGTCGGCTTGCCCGATCCGTGCCCGGCGCGCGTCTCGATACGGATCAGGTGCGGCCTGTCGCCGGCATCGGCGTGCTGGAGCGCGGCGGTATATTTGAAGCTGTGCCCCGGTACGACGCGGTCGTCGGTGTCGGCGGTGGTCACCAGGACCGCGGGATACTCCACGCCGTCGCGGATGTTGTGATAGGGCGAATAGGTAAGAAGGTTCCGGAAATCGGCCTCTTTCGACGGATAGCCGTAATCGTCGACCCAATAGCGCCCGGCGGTGAAGCGGTCGAAGCGCAGCATGTCCATCACCCCGACCGCGGGCAGGGCCGCAGCGAAGAGGTCGGGGCGCTGGTTGGTCACCGCCCCGACGAGCAGCCCGCCGTTCGATCCGCCCTCGATGGCGAGTTGGCCCTTGCCGGCAATCCCCTCGGCAATCAGATATTCGCCCGCGGCAATGAAGTCGTCGAACACATTCTGCTTGTTGGCGAGGCGCCCGGCATCGTGCCACGCCTTGCCATATTCGCCCCCGCCGCGCAGATTCGCGATCGCGAGTATCCCGCCCTTGTCGACCCACGCGAGCCGGGTGGGCGAGAAGCCGGGAGTGAGCGACACGTTGAAGCCGCCATAGCCATAGAGCAGGGTCGGCGAGCCCTTGCTGCGGTCGATGCCCTTTTTCATCACCACGAACATCGGCACCTCGGTCCCGTCCTTCGATTTGAAGAAACGCTGTTCGACGGTGAATTGCTTGGGATCGAAGGTCAGCTTGGGCTCGGCGAAAATGCTGCTCTCACCCGTGACGGTGTCGAGGCGATAGATGGTGGTCGGCCGCGCATAGCTGGAAAAGGCATAGAAGGTTTCCGGATCGCCGGGCTTGCCGCCGAACCCCGAAGCGGTGCCGATATCGGCAAGGTTGATGTTGGCGACCGGCTGGCCGCCCAGGGTCACCATTCGCGCCTCCGACTTCGCATCGCCAAGGTAGGACAGGATGATGCGGTTGCCGACCTGTGACGCGCCGACCAGCGTTGCCTCATTCTCCGCGACGAGCGGTTTGACCCGTTTTGGTTTGCGGATGTCCATAGCCACGATCCGCTGGCGCGGCGCATCCTTGTTGGTCAGGAAGATGAAAAGAGGGCCTTCGTTGCCGACATATTCCCAGTTGTTCGCGAAATCGTCGACGAGCGACTTCGGCTTCGCCGAGCGATCCGACAGGTCGTAGAGCGTCAGGCCATAGCGTTCATCGGTTCCTTGCGACGAGGTGACGAGCAGGTAGCGACCGTCGTCGGTGACCTGCGCGGTGTGGTTGAGTGCCGGCCTGTCCGGGGTCGCGTGGATCAGCACGTCGGCGCTCTGCGGGGTGCCGAGCTTGTGGAAATAGACCGCCTGATTTTCGTTCAGCGACTGGAAGGTTTCGTCGTCCTCCGGAGCCGGAAAGCGCGAATAGTAAAAACCGCTGCCATCCGCGGCCCAATCGAGCGCGGAGAATTTCACCCAGCGTATCTCGTCGGGCAGGTCTTCGCCGCTCGCGACGTCCTTGACGCGGACGATGCGCCAGTCGGTGCCGCCGTCCTGCACCGCGTAAAGAAGGTGCGTTCCATCCTTTGACGGTGTCCATTCGGCGAGCGCGGTCGCGCCGTCCTTCGCCCACAGATTGGGGTCGATGAGCACGCGGCCCTCGCCGTCCAGTCCGTCGCGGACATAGAGCACCGATTGCGGCTGGAGCCCGTCGTTGCGCGAATAGAAATAACGGTCGCCCGCCTTTTCGGGCAGGCCGAAACGCTCATAATTATAAAGCTCGGTCATCCGCCTGGCGAAGACGTCGCGGCCCGGCAATGTATCGAGATAGGCATCGGTGACCTTGTTTTCGGCCGCGACCCAGGCGGCGACCTTCGGATCGGTGCGGACGTCGTTCTCGAGCCAGCGATAGGGATCGGCGACATCGACCCCGAAGTGCGTATCGACCGTGTCGCCGCGCGCGGTTGCGGGATAGGCAAGCGTGCCCGCCGGCGACGATGCGGCCGCATCCTCCGCGGCGTGGGAGAGGCCGGGCGCGGCCATCAGTAGCGCCAGCGCAACGGGCGCGCGGAATTTCGGTCGGGACATGGCAAGGCGATCCTCATCTTTCGGGTAATAATCGTGCGCGGTACTGTAAGCATCGGCCGGGGACGGGCAAGCGGATTTGCGCGTACCGGATCCAGCCGGGCGGACACGAAAAAGGGCGGCGTCCATGCGGACACCGCCCTTTTCAATCTGTCGCTGAAAGCGCGGCTTACGCGTCTTCCAGATCCTCGTCGGTCAGCACCGGACCCGAATCCTGGCCCTTGGCATCGACGTCGCGATCGACGAATTCGATGACCGCCATCGGAGCCGCGTCAGAGGCGCGGATGCCGGCCTTGATGATGCGGGTGTAGCCGCCATTACGATCCTTGTAGCGTTCGGCGAGCGTGTCGAACAGCTTGGTCAGCTGCGCGTCGTCCATCAGGCGGCTCTGCGCAAGGCGGCGATTGGAGAGGCCGCCACGCTTTGCCAGCGTGATCAGCTTTTCGACATAGGGGCGCAGTTCCTTCGCCTTCGCGACGGTCGTCGTGATCTGCTCATGCTTGATGAGCGAGGCCGACATGTTGCGGAACATCGCGATGCGATGCGCGCTGGTGCGCTGGAGTTTCCGGCCACCCGATTTATGACGCATGATTTTATCCTTCGTTTGTCAGAGGGGCCGTTTCACGGAACCCCAAGCCAGGCTCGCTTGCGGGGGAGCCCATTCCCGTTTTGCGTCCCTCTCCCGTTGGGAGAGGGTTGCGAAGACTTGGCAACTTGTTGCCTAGTCGCCGCTGGGTGAGGGGGGGCTCTATCGCGAGAGCGCGGAACCCCTCATCCAACTTCGCCTAGCCAGCCAGCTGGCAAGGCTTCGTATCCTTCTCCCAACGGGAGAAGGATGAAGATCAGCCCAGCAGCTCCTGTTCGAGCTTCTTGGCCATTTCCTCGATATTCTCGGGCGGCCAGCCGGGGATGTCCATGCCGAGGCGCAGGCCCATCGACGAGAGCACTTCCTTGATCTCGTTGAGCGACTTGCGGCCGAAGTTCGGCGTGCGGAGCATCTCGGCCTCGGTCTTTTGAACCAGGTCGCCGATATAGATGATATTGTCGTTCTTCAGGCAGTTGGCGCTGCGGACCGACAGTTCGAGCTCGTCGACCTTCTTCAGAAGGAAGCGGTTGAGCTGGTTGACGTCCGACTCGTCGCTCGCCTGGCTCGGCGCGGCGACGCCGATCAGGCCGCTGTCGTTCATCGCCTCTTCGAAGTGGACGAAGACCTGGAGCTGGTCCTGGAGGATGCGCGCGGCATAGGCCACCGCGTCTTCCGGGGTCACCGTGCCGTCGGTTTCGACGGTCAGGTTCAGCTTGTCATAGTCGAGTTCCTGCCCGATGCGGGCATTCTCGACCTTGTAGGCGACCTGGCGCACCGGCGAATAGAGCGAGTCGACCGGGATCAGCCCGATCGGCGCATCGGCCGGACGGTTGCCGGTCGCAGGGACATAGCCCTTGCCGGTGTCGGCGACGAGCTCCATGTTCAGCGTCGCGCCCTCGTCGAGGTGGCAGATGACATGGTTCGGGTTCATCACCTTGATGTCGCCCGACACCATGATGTCGCCGGCCTTTACCGTCGCCGGACCGGTCGCCGAAAGCTGGAGCCGCTTCGGGCCTTCGCCTTCCATCTTGAGCGCGATTTGCTTCACGTTCAGGACGATGTCGGTCACGTCTTCGCGGACGCCGGCGAGGCTGCTGAATTCGTGCAGCACATTCTCGATCTTGATCGAGGTGATCGCAGCGCCCTGGAGCGACGAGAGCAGCACGCGGCGCAGCGCATTGCCGAGCGTCAGGCCGAAGCCGCGCTCAAGCGGCTCGGCGACGAAGGTCGCCTTGCGCTTGCCGTCGCTGCCGGCCTTGATTTCCAGGTTGCTGGGCTTCTTCAATTCCTGCCAGTTCCGGATGTTGACAGTCATGGACTTCCCTTTGCTTTTGGCGGGACGGGCGGGGGCGGGCTCCGGCCGGTCCGGCGTTAAGGAGTGTGGTCGGACGGCACCCCCGCGGCAGGGCACCGTTCCGAAAGCGGGGTCAGACGCGGCGGCGCTTGGCCGGGCGGACACCATTGTGCGGGATCGGGGTCACGTCGCGGATCGACGTGATGTGGAAGCCCACGGCCTGCAGCGCGCGCAGCGCCGATTCACGACCCGCGCCCGGGCCCTTCACTTCGACTTCCAGCGTGCGGACGCCATGTTCGGCGGCCTTCTTGCCGGCGTCTTCGGCGCAAACCTGCGCGGCATAGGGCGTCGACTTGCGGCTGCCCTTGAAGCCCATCATGCCGGCGCTCGACCAGGCGATGGCATTGCCCTGCGCGTCAGTGATGGTGATCATCGTGTTGTTGAAGGTCGCGTTGACGTGAGCAACACCCGACGAGATATTCTTGCGTTCGCGCCGACGAAGGCGCTGCGGTTCACGAGCCATTATGCTGTATCCTACCTAAATCCTGACGCTGGCCAGTGGCGGCGATGCCTGCGCACCGGCAGCGAAACAAGGAGGCACGCCCTGTGCTGGACGCGCCCTGTCCTTACTTCTTCTTGCCGGCGATCGGCTTCGCCTTGCCCTTGCGGGTGCGCGCATTGGTGTGCGTGCGCTGGCCGCGGACGGGAAGGCCCTTGCGATGACGCAGGCCGCGATAGCAGGCGAGGTCCATCAGGCGCTTGATGTTCATCGCCGTTTCACGGCGCAGGTCGCCTTCGACCGTATGGTCGGCGTCGAGCGCTTCGCGGATCTGCAGGACTTCGGCGTCCGACAGGTCCTGAATGCGGCGGCTGTGGTCGATGCCCAGCTTGTCGGCGATGTCGACGGCGGTCTTGCGACCGATGCCGTGGATATAGGTGAGCGCGATGATCACGCGCTTGTTGGTGGGCAGGTTGACGCCCGCGATACGTGCCATGTGATTCTTTCTCCTGCTCCACAGGGTTCGCTGGCAAACGAGCCCTATCTCAAAGCGTCTGTTTTCCAACGCAAAAAACGGACCACGAATACGCTGGAGCGTTTCGCCGTCCGGTCAGGCTGTTGGAATAGGGCGCAGTTAGGGTGAGTCGGGCAAATTGTCAAGCGTAGCGGCGGGGTTTCGCCGCGCGTTGCGGCAAGCCGATCCCATGCTCAGGACGCCGACGCCAACTCGGCGGCGCGGTCGTGCAGACGGGAGACGACGGCGCGGTGAATGCCGGGCGCACAGGCGATGACGCCGAAGGCCTGCGCGCGCGGGGTGTTGAAGGCCAGCGGCTCGCCGAACGCGTCGGTCACCGCCGCGCCCGCCTCGGTCGCGATCAGTGCCGCCGCCGCGACGTCCCATTCATAGCCCCAGCGCAGCGTCGCGACGAGGTCGGCGCGGTCGTCGGCGACGAGCGCCATGCGCAGCGCGATGCTGTTCGGCTTGGTCACCATGATCAGGTCGCGGTCGATCCTGGGCAGGCTGTCGGCGGGGACGCGAGCGCCGTCGAAGATCATCCGGCGGCTCGCACGCAAGGTTTCGCCGTTGAGCGTCGCGCCGCCGCCGCGCTGCGCGACCCACAATTCGTCGAGCGCCGGGGCATAGAGAACGCCGAGTTCGGGCGCGCCGTCGACGACGAGTGCGACCGATACGGCCCAGCCGG
This sequence comes from uncultured Sphingopyxis sp., assembly GCA_964607625.1. GTDB lineage: Bacteria > Pseudomonadota > Alphaproteobacteria > Sphingomonadales > Sphingomonadaceae > Sphingopyxis. Next base: position 26,321 of record CAZSMB010000013.1, read on the forward strand.
GGCGGCCGCGGATAAAGTCGCGCGTCCCGTCGATCGGGTCGACGCACCACATCGCGCGTCGCGACAGGCGCTCGTCGCTGTCGGCGGTTTCTTCGGACAGCCAGCCGGCTTCGGGCACCATCGCGCCGAGCACCGCCTTCAATCGTGCGTCGACTGCCAGATCGACATCGCTGACCGGATTGTTGTGCGACTTGTTCCAGACGTTCACCGCCCGGCCTTCGCCCCGCCAGCGGGCCATCGCCATGTCTCCGACCTCTCGCGTTGCCGCGATGACCGCTTCGAGATTGCGCGTGGCGATCACCGAACCCGCCTAGCTGCTTGCCACGGTCATGCCGTCGACGCGCAGCGTCGGCACGTTGACCGACTGACGAAAGGTCAGGTCGTCGGCGGGCGCCAGCGCGCCGAACATGGCGAGGAGGTTGCCCGCGACGGTGAACTCGGCGATCGGTTCGGCCAGATGCCCGTCGCGGATGACGAAGCCCGATGCGCCCCGGCTATAGTCGCCCGTCACCGGATTGACCCCCTGGCCGATCAATTCGGTAATATAAACGCCGGTGCCGATGTCCGCCATCAGCGCGTCCGGGGTTACCGCGCCGGGGGCGAGATGCAGGTTGCTCGCGCTGACGCCCGACGCGCCGCCGCCCCGGCTGGCATGTCCGGTCGGCGTCAGGCCGAGCTGGCGCGCCGAGGCGGTGTCGAGCAGCCAGCCGGTGACCTTGCCGCCCGCGACGATATCGCGTGCCGCGGTCGGCAGGCCCTCGCCGTCGAAGGCGCGGCTGCGCAGTCCGCGCGGACGATGCGGTTCGTCGCGGATCAGGATCGCGGGATCGAACAATTGCTCGTCTTCCTTGCCGAGCAGGAAACTGGTGCGTCGCGCGATCGACGGTCCGGCGATCGCTCCGAGAAGGTGGCCCAGCAGGCTCGATCCGACGCGCGGATCGAATATGACGGGCAGCTTGCCGACCGGCGCCTTGCCGGGGTTCAGGCGGCGGACCGCGCGCGCGCCGGCGCTGGCGCCGATCTGCTCGGCGCTTTCGAGATCGGACAGATGATGCGCGCTGTGCCAGTCGTAATCGCGCTGCATCGCGGCGCCCTCGCCGGCGATCACACTCGCCGACAGGCTGTGCCCGCTCGCGCCATAGCCGCCGGCGAAGCCGTGGCTGGTGACCAGCGCGAAGCGGGTGCGGCTGTGGCTCGCCGTGCCGCCTTCGCTGTTGGTCACGCCTTCCACCGCACGCGCCGCGGCCTCGACCGCCAGCGCGGTCTCGCGCAGCGCCTGCGGGTCGGCTTCGCTGCCGTCATCGAGGTCGAAGTCGGGGACCGGGCCCTTGAACAGCAAGCCTTCGGGGGCGAGACCCGCATAGGGATCCTCGGGCGCCTCGCGCGCCATCGCCACGCAGCGGTTCACAAGCTTTTCAAGCTCGCCCGCATCCATGTCGGCGGTCGATACGCTGGCGCTGCGGGTTCCGACGAATACGCGCAGCGAAATATCCTGGCCTTCGGAGCGTTCGACATCCTCGAGTTCGCCCAGGCGCATCGAGACCGACGTCGCGGCGTTGCAATAATAGAGCGCATCGGCGGCGTCGGCGCCGGCCTTGGTCGCGGTGTCGCAGAGAAGCTGCGCACGGTCGAGGGCTTCGGAAACGGTGAGCATCGCCGCGCCCTAGACCGCGCGGGCGGGGGCGTCAAAATCTATTGCTGTCGGTCAGCCGGTGATCGCGGCGATCGCGTCGGTGGCAGCCATCGCGCCGCTGACCCACAGGAAGGGCAGGGCGAGCGCCGCGAGCCACAGGCGGCGGACATCGCGCCGGAAGCGTGCGTGAAGCCCCCAGCTTGCAAGCGATTGACGGCTGAGATGATACCAGTGGCGTTCCAGGACGCGCGCGGTCGGAACGGCAAGCGCCAGAAGCAGGATCAGGCCGACGATCGTCAGGGCCGAGGGCGCGCCTGCGGCAATCGCGCTCGACACGAGCCAGACCTGGAGGCCCGCGAAAGCAAGCAGGGCGGCGGCAGCGTGAACGGTCATGCGGCGACCCAGACTTCGTGCGGCGGGCACGCTGTGCGTCGTGCGCCCGATCGGACGCGATCCGAATGTCGATGCCATGTTTCAGCCTCCCCGGCTGGCGATTCCCAGAAGAACTCCAGGCTTTCAGCCGTAAATCCCCGTGTCAAGGGACGGTGGCACCGATTCGTTAATTTTATGAGTCGGTTCATCGCAAAATGCGGGAAAAAGAACCGGTCGAGCCCGAAACGGGCCCGAAGTCGCGATTCCGCGCTCAGGATTGCGGATCGGGCGTCGCGCCCGGCGGCATCGGCAAGGGCTGCGAGTCGGGCGCCGCGGCCGAATTCGCCGATGGCGGTGCCGGCGCTTCGCCATTCGCCTGTCGCTGGAGTTCCTCGGCGGCCCGCTGGCGTTCCTCGAGGGCCTTTTGCTCGGCGTCGACCGCTGCCTGCACTTCGGCCGCGGCTTCGTCGATCCCGGCCATGCGCTTGGCGCGCTCGTCGGCGATCATCGTCTGCCAGTCGGTCTTGTCCTTCGCCTGCCGTTCGGCGCGCGCGCCTTCGAGCAATTGCTGCGTGCATCCGGTGAAGCCGCCGAGCCCGACCGGCGAGCAGCTGTCGGTGCCGAAACGGCCGACGCGTTCCATCGCGACGACACGGTTGAGCCACGCCTGATTGCGCGGGTCGAGCGGATCGCCGCCACGGAATATCTGCGGCACGCGATAACGGTCGGATTCGGGAAGCCGGTTGCAGACGACGATTTCGTCGGGGCTGCTCTGTTCGCATTTGTCGTCGCCATAGACGATGACCTGATTGACCTTGTCGTTCGTCGCCCCGGCGGGGGCGTCCTGCGCGTGGAGCGGCACGGCAATGGCACCGGCGGCAAGGGTGATGGCGAGGAGGGGCAGGCGGGTCATCGATCGTTCCTTCGGTGGTTCGCAGCGAGCCTTGGCATCGATAGCCTGCACGCGCAGTGAACGCCACGGGCTTTCGGCGGACGTATCAGATACGCTTGGAAAGAGCGATGGCTGCGCGGCAACCCGCGCGGATCGCGAGGCTGAGCAGCGGATAGCCGGGCGCGCTTTCGGCGCCCGCGGCGAGCGCCGCCTCCTTATGCTCCAGTTCTTCGGCGCGAAAATCGGCGACCGCGTCAGAAAGTTCGGGGTCGCTGTCGCCCAATTCGGCGAGCTGATCGCGATAGTGCCTGTCGATCTCGGTCTCGACCGCAGCGGTGCAAGCCATTGCGGCGCGCGGCCCCATCGCCGCCGTTACGGCGCCGAGCGCGAAGCCCGCGACGTCCCACACCGGCTGCAGCGCGGTCGGGCGTACCCCACGCCGCGCGACCATGTTGTCGAAAAATGTCCGGTGCCGCTCTTCCTGCTCGGCCATGTGCGCGATTTCGCGCGCCATCGGGTGCCGGTCGCCCATCACCGCGAGTTGCCCGGCATAAATTCGCGTCGCCCCATATTCGCCGGCCTGGTCGACACGGATCATCGATGCGGTGCGGCGGTCGGGGCGGGGCGGCAGGTCGCTCATGCCGACGATGTGGGCCGGCGGCGGAGCAAGGTCAAGACGAGCGCCGCGCCGGCGAGCGAAAAGATCGCGTTGAACCCGGCAAGCGATACGCCGAAGACCGTCCATTGCGGCACGTCGCAGCGAATGATCGGCGCGGCCATGATGCTATCGAGCGTGACCGGTCCGCTCTGGTTCGTGCTGCACGTCGTCAACCCTTCCCAAAAGCCATATTCGACCCCGGCGTGGAATATGCCGATCAACCCGCTGATCGCGATCGCCACCGCCGCGAGGAGCGTGAGGGCGCGCATCGCGCGATCGTTCGCCCGCAGAAGAAGCGCGAGCAGGGCGAGCACGATCGCCGCCTGGTGCGGCCAGCGCTGCCAATAGCACATCTCGCACGGATAGAGGCCGAAGCCGAATTGCGACACGAGCGCGCCGCCATAAAGGGCGAGCGGAACGAGCAGCGCGGCGAGGGGAGCGGCGAGGCGCGAATTCAGCATGGGCGGATCCTGGGGATGGCGGGACGGGCGAGAAGACGCGATCTCCCGCTATCGTCCCGCAAGAACGGGGGCTGGAGATGGCTTTGCTGCGCCCGCGATGACGATGTCTTCTGCAATCGCAAGCGCGGCTAGTTGCGGCGCGTCGGCTTGGCCGCGGGCGCCTTGCCGCCCTGTGCCATGCGCGCGGCATTCGGCCCGATGCGGCCGATCGTTTCGAGCGCGTAGTGGAGCTGGAAGTCCTCGATCCCCTTTGCCTTCAGTTCCTCGGCGGTCGCGGTGAAGCGCGGATCGGGCTTGTCGTCCTTTTCGAGCAGACTGTTGTCGACCTTTTTCTCGTTGATCAAATGGCGGCGCAGATCGCTTTCGCGGAAGCTGGGGCGATCCTTGTAATCGGGATCGGAAAGCTGCGGCACGCGGATGTCCGGATCGATCCCGCCCTCCTGCACGCTGCGACCCGACGGGGTGTAATAGCGCGCGGTGGTCAGGCGCAGGGCGGTGGTATCGGACAACGGCAGCACCGTCTGCACCGATCCCTTGCCAAAGCTGCGCTCGCCCATGACCAGCGCGCGATGCTGATCCTGCAGGGCACCGGCCACGATTTCAGAGGCCGACGCCGATCCCTGGTCGATCAGCACGATGACGGGTTCGCCATGCGCCATGTCGCCCTTTTCGGCGAAATAACGTTCGATATCGCCCTTGCGGCGCCCGCGCTGCGAAACGATCTCGCCGCGGTCGAGGAAGATGTCGCTGACCCCCACCGCTTCGTCGAGCAGGCCGCCCGGGTTCGAGCGCAGGTCGAGAATCCAGCCGCGCGGCGTATGGCCGAGCGATTTTTCGACCGAAACCATCGCGGCCTTCAGATCGGTGCTCGCATCGGCCGAGAAGCTGCTGATGGTCAGGACGCCGACATCGTCCTTGACCTCCCACTTGACGGGCTTGAGGTCGATGATCTCGCGCGTCAGATTCATCTCCAGCGGCTTGTCCTGACCCTCGCGCACCACGGTGATGTCGATCTTTGTGCCCGGCTTGCCGCGCATCTGTTCGACCGCCTCGTCGAGGGTGAGGCCGAAGATGAGTTCGCCGTTGATGTGGGTGATATAGTCGCCCGCCTTGATCCCGGCCCGGTCGGCGGGGGTGTCGGCGGTCGGGGCGATCACCTTTACGACGCCGTCTTCCATCGTCACCGACAGGCCGAGCCCGCCATATTCCCCGTCGGTCTGGGTGCGCAGGTTCGCAAAGTCGCTGGCATTGAGATAGCCCGAATGCGGATCGAGGCTCGCGAGCATGCCGTTGATCGCGCCGTCGATCAGCTTCTGATCGCTCACCGGTTCGACATAATTGGCCTTAACCTCGAGCAGCACGTCCATGAAGCGCGAAATCTCGTCGGTGGTCGATGCGTCGACGGTCGCCATCGCGCCCGTCGCGAGCGGAACGAGCGCCAGAGTGCTGAGCGCGGCGGCCCCCTGCCACAAGGCGAAGCGACGCTTGGGGGAGGTGGCGGCTTTGGTCGAGTCGGTCATGCGTGTCTTTCAGGTCGAACGGTTTATCGGCGTATACGCCCCGCCGCGCCATCCTCCAACGGCTTTCGGACGGCGTCAAGCGGAGTGTCCCGATAGCGGCTGTCGGTCGAACGCCGGGTTAACGGGCCGTCATCCCAGCATCGCTGCGACGTCGACCGGTCGCCCGGCGCGGCGCAGCTCGATCGTGATGCGACTGTCGTCCGACCCTGCGCGCCCGACCGGAGTGCCGGCATCGAGCGTGTCGCCAACATCGACCGACAGCGCGATCATGCCGGTGAGCAGCGACGTCCAGCCGCCGCCATGATCGACAATCACGATCTTGCCATAGCCCTTGTAGTCGCCGGCGAAGCTGACGCGCCCCGGCGCCGGGGCGACCACCTGCCCGCCGGGGCGGGCGGCGACGGTGATCCCGCGCGAGCGCACCCCGCTGTCGTTGACCTCGCCCAGTCCTTCGACGATGCGACCGACGACCGGCAGGCGATAGGCGCCGCGTGCCAGCTCGACGGGTTGCGCGACGGGTGCGGCGACAAGGGCGTGACTCGTTTCGGGGTCGCGCGGGCGGGGCAGCGGCCCGGCCAGCGCCGCAAGGTCGGCGCGAACCGCGGCGTCGGTTTCGAGCGCGTCCATCAGGTCGACGATGTCGCGTGCCTTTTCCCCCAGCCCGAGCGCGCGGTCCGCCTCCAGCCGGGCGCTGCTCATCAGTTCGCGCGCATGGATGCGCCCCTCGTTCTCGAGCCGGGTCAGTTCGTCGCGGCGGCTCGACAAGTCGGCCTTGCTCGACGCCAGCGCCTGCAGCGCAACCGTCTGTTGCCGCCGGGTGCGGCGAAGGTCGGACAGTTCGGCCCGAACCCCGGCGGTGCGCCGTTCGATCACCGGCATCACGGCGTCGAGCACCGCCCGCGCATGGACCATGTCGCGCAGCGAACCGGGCTGCGCGAGCACCGTTACGGGTGGTTGGCGCGACAATTGCTGGAGCGATGCGGCCAGTTCGAGCAAGGGTTGTTGCTGTTCGGCGAGCCGCGCCTGCTGGGCTGCGAGGCGGCGCCCAACCAGTGCGACGCGCGCCTCGCCCGCGTCGATGTCGGCTTCGGCCGACTGGATACGAGCGGCGAGCGCCGCGCTGCGTTTTTTCAATCGATCGGCCGCGTTCGTCGCCTTTTGCGCCTGGAGTTCCAGGGTGGCGCTTCGCCCCATCGCGTCGGCCGATTGCTTTTTGGCGGCGACGAGCTGTTGGCGTTCGCGCGCCGCGATCGCTTCGGGATCGAACACGTCGTTCGGTGCCAGCGCCAGCGCCCCGCCCATCATCGAGGCGGCAAGCGCCAGCCCTGTGATCGCACGCCTCATTGGCGTCCCTCGCGATGATAGGGGTGGCCGGCGATGATGCTCGTGGCGCGCCACAATTGTTCGGCGAGCATCGCGCGCGCCATCAGGTGCGGCCAGGTCGCGCGGCCAAAGGCGATCACCTTGTCGGCGCCCTGTCGCTCGTCGGGGGTAAAGCCATCGGCGGCGCCGAGGCAGAAGCGCGCCTCGCGCACCCCGGCGTCGCGCCAGTTTTCGAGCATCCGGGCAAATTCGAGCGACGACATCTGCTCGCCGCCTTCGTCGAGCAGGATCGTGCGGCTATTGTCCTGCGCGGCGGGCACGCGCCCGCCGGTGTCGGGGAGTTCCGAAATCTTTTGCGCCCAGCTGACGCGCTTCATGTAGCGCGCAACCAGATCGGCCTCGGGCGAGCGCCCGATGCGCCCCCGCGCGATGATGTGCAGCAACATGACGTCTTCGTTCACCTTCGGCGAAAGCGGACTGGTGCCGCTTCGGCCCGGACCCTAGTCCGAACCAGGCAAACGCGTCAATTTGCCGCCGCGACCGGCGGCGCGTCGCCGAACGACCACATGCGCTCGAGGTTGTAGAAGCTGCGCACCTCGGGCCGGAACAGGTGGACGATCACGTCGCCGGCGTCGATCAGCACCCAATCGGCGTTGGGCAGCCCTTCGACGCGGACGCTGCGGCCCGCCTCCTGCTTGATCCGCTGCGCCAGCTTGTCGGCGATCGCCGAGACATGGCGCGTCGACCGGCCGCTCGCGATCACCATATGATCGGCGATGCTGCTCTTGCCGGCAAGCGGGATGGAAATGACTTCCTGGGCCTGGTCCTCGTCGAGTTGATCGAGGATCAGTGCGTGGAGCGAATCCACGCTGTCGTTGGCGGGTGCGGCGCTGGGCGCGGCATCCTTGTTGGCGGCTATCAAGCGGGTCCTTTCCTTTCGCCGTCGCCGATAGGCGAATGCGTCAACGGGTCGCGCAGGACGCGGCCAGCATAGCGTTCGTACCAGCGGGGATTGGCCTGCCGTATAGCGGTTGCGGATCGCACGTCGGGCGAAAAACGCAGGAACACGAGGGCAGGCGGTCTCCAGTCCGTCCAATGAGCTTTCTGGTCCGCGGGCCGGACGAAGCGCCGCAGCCAGCCCATCGCCTGCGCGGCGTGGGTGCGGCCACTATAGCCCGGACGCGCGATAACCGCAATCGGCATCAATCGCGCGATTCCCCGCCAGTCGCGCCAACGGGGCAGCTGGACCAGATTGTCGGCGCCCATGATCCAGATGAAGCG
>CAZSMB010000014.1:0-1912 GCA_964607625.1 uncultured Sphingopyxis sp.
TTCTGCGCGGCCGGCTTTGTCGCGTGTGTATGGGGGCTGGAGTGCGCCCGCGCCGCTGTCGTGGGAGGCGCAGGTGCGCGCCGGTTATCTGGGCAATGCGATCGTGCAGCGCAGCGTTCGGCTGGTTGCCGAGGCGGCAGGGGCGGCGCCGCTGGTGGCGAGCGATCCGGCTTTGCTGCGGCTCGTCGGGGCGACCTCGGGCGGTCAGGGGCTCATTGAGACGCTGGCTTCGCAGCTGCTGCTGCACGGCAATGGTTATGTGCAGATATTGGCCGACGGCGCGGGGGCGCCGGCCGAGCTGTTCGCGCTGCGGCCCGAGCGGGTGACGGTCGAGGCCGACGCGCGGGGGTGGCCGGTCGCTTATCGCTACAAGGCGGGCGGGAGCGCGGCGGTGCTGCCGGCCGAGGATGGGGCGGGGCGGCCCCAGGTGGTGCATGTGAAGGCGCTGCATCCGCTCGACGATCATTATGGCGCGGGAAGCCTGGGCGCGGCGTCGGGGGCGATCGCGGCGCATAATGCCGCGGCGGCGTGGAACGCGGCGCTGCTCGAGAATGCGGCGCGGCCGTCGGGGGCGCTGGTGCACGATCCCGGCGACAAGGGGATGCCGCTGTCGGCCGAGCAGGTCGACCGGCTGCGCGACGAACTCGCCGAGAGCTTTGCCGGCGGGGCGAATGCGGGGCGGCCGTTGCTGCTCGAAGGCGGATTGAAGTGGCAGGCGCTGTCGCTGTCGCCCGCCGAGATGGATTTCCTGGAACTGAAGCATAGCGCGGCGCGCGAGATCGCCATGGCGTTCGGGGTGCCGCCGATGCTGCTCGGGCTGCCCGGCGATGCGACCTATGCCAATTACCGCGAGGCCAATCGCGCGCTGTGGCGGCTGACCGTGCTGCCGTTGTGCGCGAAGATATTGGGGGCGATTTCGCAGGGTCTGGCGGGCTGGTTCGCGGATGCCGCGCTGCACGTCGATATGGACCAGGTGCCGGCGCTGGCCGAGGACCGGATGGCGCTGTGGCGCGAGGTGTCGGGGGCCGACTGGCTGACCGCGGAGGAGAAGAAGGCGCTCTTGGGGGTGGACTTTCAGCCACCCTCGTCAAGCCGGACTTGATCCGGGTTCCACGACTTCGGCGCCGCTGTGGATCCCGGATCGCGTCCGGGATGACGAAAGGGAATATCAAAATGGACGAGGACGAGGCGCTGGCGCGGTTGATCGCGCTGGCGGGGACGGGTGCGCCCGATGCGGCGCTGCTGCGCGCGGTGGTCGAGGAGGCGAGCGAACTGGGGGCGCGGCGGGCGCTGGCGCGGCTCGGCCTCGCCGACGAAGCGGCGCGCGACGACATCGGGGATTTACGCCAGCTGCTCGGCGCGTGGCGCGACGCCAAGAAGAGCGTGTGGGCGGCGGTCGTCGACTGGGCGGCGCGCGGGGTGCTGGCGCTGCTCGTCGTCGGACTGGCGGTGAAGCTGGGGCTGCCGGGGTTGCTGAAGTGAGAACGGCAGGTGGACAGGCCCTCCCCCGACCCCTCCCGCAAGCGGGAGGGGAGATCAGGTTCGCCGGCTATGTCTCGGTGTTCGACCGCGTCGATCGCGGGGGCGATGTGGTGCGCAGCGGGGCGTTTGCCGCGAGTTTGCGCGAGCGCCGTGCGGTGCCTTTGCTGTGGCAGCACCGGCCGGGAGCCGTCGTCGGCGTGATCGAGAGGCTGGCGGAGGATGCGCGCGGGCTGCGCGTCGTCGCGCGGGTAACGCACCCCACCGCGGCGGGGCTGATCGCGCGCGGGGCGCTGACGGGGCTGTCGTTCGGATATCGGGTGCGCGGGGCGCGGGGGACGAACCCGCGCGAGCTGCTGGCGCTCGACCTGGCCGAGGTGAGCCTGGTCGCGATGCCGATGCAGCCGGCGGCGCGGGTGATTGCGGTGGAATC
>CAZSMB010000014.1:2012-16156 GCA_964607625.1 uncultured Sphingopyxis sp.
GCGTTCCTGTGGCAGCCGGGTCTGGTCGAGGGGCAGGCGGCGAGCCTGCTCGGCTATCCGGTGGTCGAGGCCGAGGACATGCCGGCGGTTGCCGCCGACAGCCTGTCGGTTGCCTTTGGCAATTTCCGCGCCGGATACCTGATCGCCGACCGCGGCGAGACGCGCATCCTGCGCGATCCGTTCAGCAACAAGCCCTTCGTGCATTTCTATGCAACCAAAAGGGTCGGTGGTGCGATCATCGATACGAACGCGATCAAGCTGATGAAGTTCGCCGCCAGCTAAGCGGCTGGTGTGCGGGGCGTCCGGCCCGCGCTCCCTACCCTTTCGGGGGAGGGTCGGGCGCCCACCAATCGACGTCCAATTCCGCCCGTTCCGGCCCGCAAAGGGTCATGTCCGGCGCGACCGCCGCTTATGTGCGGCCGCGCGCTGCGAACGAAATCGGGCGTGGCTTGGTTTTCCGACAGCTATTCCGGAAAGGATGGCCCTGCCATGCCGAATCTGTTTTTTGCCGACCTGGTGCGCGAGATGTGCGACGAAGGCGGAGCGGGAGCGCTGACGCCCGCGGGCGCCGTGCCCGGTCATCGCCGCTTCGCCGACGCGGTGCCGGCGGATACGCCCTTTCACTATGCGATCGCCGGGGTCGCGCTGCCCGGTCAGTGGGAGGTAGGGCAGGGCCGGATCGACGGCGAGGGCCGGCTGCAGCGTGACAGTGTTGCCGCCTCTTCGGCGGACGGCGAGCCGGTCGATTTCGCACCGGGGCTGAAGACGCTGGCGCTGACCGTCGGGGCGGACTGGTTCGGTGCGAGCGATGCGGCGGCCGTGGCGGCCGCGACGGCCCTGGACGCCAAGCAACCGGTGTCGACGCTGCACGACGTCGCCGCAAGCGGCGTCTCCGGCGACCTGGTAACACTGCGGCGCGGCGACGGGTGGGTGAACCTGCCGCTGTCGGCGCTGGCCTATCGCGGCGCCGACGGCGGACATGTGCTGAGCGGCCCGCTCTGCGCACCGACGGGTAGCGCGGCGGCCCCGTCGCTGTGCTTTGCGGGCGACGCCGACACCGGCGCCTATCGCGCCGGGACGAATATGCTGGGCTTTGCGGTCGGCGGGCAAGAGGTGTGGCGGCTGTCGGTCGACCTTGCCACGATGACCACGCCGGCCAGCTGGAATGGCGGTTTGCGGATGCAGAAGCCCGGAGGGCCATCGCCGGCGTCGATCCAGTGGACGATGAGCCACCGGTCGAACAATATGGACCTGCTGTTCTTCGGGTCCGACGGCAGCACCTATCGCGACTATCTGAAATTCGACTGGCTGAATGCCGAAACGCGGATCGGGATCGGCGGCACCCCGACGCTGTGCGTCGGCGCGAGCCATGTCCGCGCCGGCGCGGACAACAGCGTTCCGCTGGGGCAGGCGGCGTGGCGATGGGCCACCGTCTATGCGGGCACCGGGGCGATCAACACATCCGACGCGCGCGACAAGAGCTGGCGTGACGCGCCGAACGCGGCCGAATTGCGGGCCGCGCGGCGCATCGCCTGCGAACTCGGTTTTTTCCGGTGGAACGATGCAATCGCGGCGAAAGGCGAAGCGGCGGCGCGTCTGCATTTCGGCGTCGAGGCGCAGGCGGTGTGGGCGATCATGGCCGACGAAGGGCTGGTCGAAGCGATCGCGCCGGGCGTCGAGCCCGACAGCCGCTATGCCTTTCTGTGCCACGACCGCTGGGACGAAAGCGCGGAGGGTGCCGAGGCGGGCGACCGGTTCGGCATTCGTCCCGACCAGCTCGCGCTGTTCCTGATCGCGGGACAGGAGGCCCGGATCGCGGCACTGGAGGCGGCGGCATGACCGGCGATGCGCTGTCGGCGCGGGCGATCGGCGATGCGGGTCCGCGCGCGCTGGCGAGCGAATGGGGCGGGCCGGGACCGGTGCTGCCCACCCGCAGGCTTCACGTCGCGCGCGGACCGGCGCGCCGCGTGACGCTGCGCAAGCCGTGAGGATGGAAAGCAGAGGGGAGAATCGGCGATGACCATGACGGTCAAGGATCCAGCGACGCGGATCGACTACGCCTTCGACTGGAGCGCGGCCTATCCCGCCGGGCAGGCGGTGACCGGCAGCGACTGGGACGTGGTGCCCGACGAAGCGGAGGGCGTCGCGATCGTCGCGGCCGCCCACGGCCTGTTGCAGACAACCGCGACGCTGACCGGCGGGGTCGCCGGTCGCGTCTATCGCGTGACCAACCGGGTGACGCTGAGCGACGGGCAGGTCGACGAGCGATCGATGAGCGTGAGGGTGGAGGAGCGATAATGGGCGAGAGCATGGCACCAGGCGCCGCGGCGGTGACGCTAAACGAAGCGCGCGGCTGGCTGCGGATGGGGACGACGCTGGACGACGCCGTCGTGGCGCAGTTGATCCGCGCCGCGACGAATATCTGCGAGGCGTTCATCGGACGCTGGCTGGTCATTCGCGAGGCCGAAGAGGAGGTGGGGCTGGAGGCGGGCCGCGCGCGGCTCCGCATCCGGCCGGTCGTCGCGGTAGACGCGGTGGCGACGATCGACGACGACGGCGAGGAAACCGCGTTGGCGGCGGACGGCTGGCGCCTGGCGACCAGGGACGACGGCACCGGATGGGTCGCGCCGGTCGCGTCCGGCGCCGCGACGACGCGCCTGCGCGTACGCTATCGCGCCGGACTTGCGGCCGGTCCGAACGACATCCCCGAAGCGATCCGGCAGGGCATCGTCCGGCTGGTCCAGCATCTGCATGAGGCGCGCGACGATGCCGACCGGGCCCCGCCCGCGGTCGTCGCGGCGCTGTGGCAGCCGTGGCGGCGCGTCGGGCTGGGCGGTGCGCAATGACCGCCGAGCAGGCGGTGCGTGCGCGGGCGCTGGCGGTGCTGGCAGGCGACAGCGACCTGGCGGGGCGGGTTCACGGCATCTTCGACGGCGCGGTGCGGCGCGCATCGGCGCCCTATGTCGTGGTGGGCGCAGCCGAGTCGGGCGACTGGGGAACCAAGGACCAGCCGGGGCGCGAGGTGCGCCTGACCGTGACGCTGGTCGGGGTCGATCCCGGTGGACCGGGCGATGCCGGGGCGCGGATCGGCGCGCTGGCGCCGATGCTGCGCGGTGCGGGCGAAGGCTGGACGATCGCGGCGGTGCGGACGCTGCGCAGCCGGTTCAGCCTTCGCCGCGCGGGCGGCTGGCAGCAGGACATGATCGTCCGCTGCCGCTGTCTGGCCGGATGAATCAGGCCGCGGGCAACGTGTTCGTTTCGCTGTAATCCTTGAACTTTTCGAGGAAGTTCTCGTGATAATCGTCGACCTGCATGTCGGCGTCATCGGTCGCGTCCTCGTCGGAATCGCCGCTCGCCTTGTCGAGCGCGATCACCGCCTTGCGGAAGGCGTCGCGTTCGGTCTGGCAGACGGTCTTGAGCGCGGCTTCGTAATCGGCCGGCGCCTTCTTGTCCTCGAGCGACTTCTTCATGTCGGCGTGCAGGCATTTGGTGAAGGCGACGCGCGTGGTGTCGACCGCCGCGGTCGGCGACGGCGCCATGGCGACCAGTAGCAGGCTGGTGATGAGCATCCTCTTTCTCCCCGTTTTTGCGGATGATTTGTGGTGAGGAGAATAAACGATGGCAATCGAAAATGGGAGCGCTTTTCTGCTCAAGATCGGTGACGGCTCGGCGCCGCCGACATACCGGACCGTCGCCGGTTTGCGCACGACGCAATTGTCGGTGAACGGAGAGGCGGTGAACGTCACGACCAAGGAGTCGGGCGGGTGGCGCGAACTGCTGTCGGGCGCGGGGGTGCGGTCGGTGTCGGTGAGCGCGGCGGGCCTCTTTACCGGGTCCGACGCCGAGATACGGCTGCGCGGCAAGGCGCTGAGCGGGGCGATCGACGATTTCCAGCTGAGCTTCGAGAGCGGCGAGCGGATGGAAGGGCGCTTTCTGGTGACGCGGCTCGATTATGCCGGCGATTACAATGGCGAGCGCCAATATACGCTGAACCTGGAATCGAGCGGTCCGGTGGTGAGCCTGTGAGTGCGGCAAATCCGCTGCGCGGCGAGGCCGAGCTGCGCCTGGGCGGCGAGGTCCATGCGCTGCGGTCGAGCTTTGCCGCGCTGGTCGCCGCCGAAGAGGAATTGGGGCCGCTGTTCGCACTGGTCGAACGCGCCGCCGACGGCGGGCTGCGGCTTGCCGAGCTTGCGGCGCTGTTCTGGCATTGCCTGCGCGAGCGGCCGGTCGGGCTGACCCGCGAGGCGGTCGGCGAGGCGGTGGTGGCGCAGGGGCTGGCGGCGGCGACGCCGGCGCTGCGCGTGCTGCTCGGGCAGATTTTGCAGGGGCGATGAGGTGGCGGTCGACGGGCGAGCGGCCCACTCCGCTGCGACTAGCGAGCAAGCTCGCAAGGCGCGCTGCCCCTCCCCTGGAGGGGAAGGGTTTATTGGGACGGCCGCGTTGCGACTGGTCGGGGTGATGGCGCGAGTTGCGGGTTGGCGACCCGATGAATTCTGGGCGGCGACGCCCACCGATGTCGCGGCGGTGCTCGCGGGGTGGCGGTCCGAGGCCGAAGCGGCGGGGGTCGACCGCGGCGGCCTGACGGCGATGATGGAGCAATATCCCGATGGATGAGGTCGATGAAATGGTCGTCGCCGTGCGCGCCGACACCGAGGAGTTCCGGCGCGACGTCGCCATGATGCGGAGCGAACTCGCCGGACCCCTGGTGTCCGCGGCGGACGATGCGGGGCGCGGGATCGAGCGGGCGCTGACGCGCGCGGTGCTGACCGGCAAGCTGGGGTTCGAGGATCTGAAGCGGGTTGCGCTGTCGGTGATGAACGACATCGCGCGCTCGGCGATTTCGGGAGGGCTCGGGACGCTGCTGGGCGGCGGCGGACTGGTGTCGGTGGGGCAGGGCGCGCTGCTCTCGCTGCTCGGGGTTCCGGGACGCGCGACGGGCGGGCCGGTCAGTGCCGGGCGAGCCTATCGCGTCGGCGAGAACGGGCCCGAACTGTTCGTGCCGGCCGCGAGCGGGCGCGTCGAGGCGGCGGGCGGCGGCGCGCGCAGCATCGCGATCACGGTGAATGTACAGGGCGGCGGTGCCGGCGAACCGCAGCGGCTCGCGCAGACCGGGCGGCAACTGGCGCGCGCGGTGCGGCGCGCGGTGGCGCGGGGAGAAGATTGATGGGCTGGGCGCTCGTCGCGGCCGAGCCGCATCACCGCAAGGGCTGGATCAAGCGGTTCGATCCGCGATTCTGGACCGTCGACTTCGCGCGGCCGATGATGGCGAGCGTGGTGACGACGGCGCCCGACGCGCTGCGCGTCGAGGCGGTGTTTTACAAAAGGCAGGACCTCGCCGGGCTGATCTGGGAGGCCGAGGACCGCTGGGACCATCCGCTGCTCGCCTATGAGACGCGGCGCGATTTCCGGAACACGCAACTGAGCTTTCGCTGGCGCTCGGGCGGGGTGAAGCCGCTCGATGCGCTGCACGGGCCGACCCTGACGATCGAAGGACGCGATGCGGCAGGCAATGCGCGCGCCTGGTATGTGCGGCTGTGGAACCATGCGGCGGGGACGGCCGAAGATGCCGTCGTCAGCCTCGATTTCGATGCGCTGGACGGGGGATTCCTGTTGCCAGCCGAGGCCGATCCGGTGTGGGCGGGCGATGTCGACCGGATGTTCGTGTCGCTGGTGCCGCCCGATTACGGCCTGGGCGAAGGAACGCTGGCGGCGCCCGCCGAGGGCTGGGTGGAGATAAGCGACATCGTCTGCACCGGGTCGGGGTCGGTGCTCGCGATCGGCGATGCGATGTTGCCCGAACATGGGCTGGGGATCGCGAACGGCTATGACGACGGCTATCACCTGACGCCGGCGCGGGTGGTACGGCAGGTCGTCGGGCTCGGCTATCGGGGCGATGTCGTCCATTATGTCGGGATGAGCCATTTCATGCGGCTCGCGGCGGCGGGCGAGGCGTTCGAGGTCGATGTCGCGGGGGGAGCGATCAATGCGCCCGCGGCGGCATGGCACGCAGCACTCGCGGCGCTGTGCAAGGCGGCGGGGCTGGGGCTGGTCTGGTCGCTGTCCTACGAACTGTTCGACGCCTATTGCCCCGACGCCTGGAAGCAGCGCGATGCGGACGGGGCGCCGGCGCTGACCGGATGGGAGCCGCCGTCGACCCTGCTCTCGCACGCCAGCGTCGAGGCGATGGCGTGGTTGCAGGGCGCGGCGCGCGATTTCGTGGGCCTTGCCGTGGCAGCGGGGCTCGACGTCAAGTTCCAGGTCGGCGAGCCGTGGTGGTGGGTCGATCCGGCGGGCCGGATCTGTGCCTATGATGCGGCGGCCACCGCGGCGCTGGGTGCGGCAAGCGTCCCGATTCCCGACGTGCGCGGGCCGATCGACGCGGCGCAGGCGGCGATGCTCGACGCGCTGGGGATGCTGCTCGCTGCATCGACCGCGGCGCTGGTCGACGCAGCGCGCGGCGCGGCGGGGGCGGCGGCGTTTACGAGTCATTTGCTGCTTTTCCTGCCGACGGTGCTCGATCCCGACGCGCCCGAGCTGCGGCGTGCCAATGTGCCGGCCGGCTGGGCGGCGCCGGCGTTCGACGTGCTGCAGCTCGAGGATTATGACTGGGTCACCGGCGGGCGCGGGGCGGAGACGGCGGGCGCGCGCGAGGCGATGGCCGTGCGGCTCGGCTATCCGGCCGGCGACCAGCATTATTTTGCGGGCTTCGTGCTCGACGGCGCCGACCGCGCCTTGTGGGCGCCGATCGCGGATGCGGCCGGCGCAGCGCGGCGCGCGGGGGTGGCCCGGGCGTTCGTCTGGGCACTGCCGCAGGTCGCGCGCGATGGCTTCGTGGCGTTCGACGGCGAGGAAGAGGAGGGCGAGGTGCAGGCTTTCGATGCGGTGGATTTCCCGCTGGCGATCGGGCGCGAGGCGTTGGCGATCACCGAATTTTCGACCCAGATCGTCAGCTCGCCATCGGGGCACGAGCAGCGCGCGAGCGAATGGGCCGAGGCACGGATGCGCTACGACGCGGGGCCGGGGATACGGTCGGAGGCCGATGTGCGGGCGCTCGCCGACTTCTTCCGCGCCCGGCGCGGGGCGGCGCGGGCGTTCCGCTTTCGCGATCCGTTTGATCAGAGTTCGGCCGCCGATGACGGACCGCCAACGGCGACCGACCAGCCGCTTGGCTATGGCGACGGCAGCCGGCGGCAGTTTGCGCTCGTCAAACATTATGGCGAGGGCGACGCGGCGCAGGAGCGGGTCATCCGCCTGCCGGTCGAAGACAGCGTTCGGCTATCGGTCGACGGGGTGGAAACCGCCGCATTCGAGATGACGAGCGACGGCGGGGTGCTGTTCGATACGGCACCCGCGGCGGGGGCGCTGGTGCGCGCGGGGTTCCGGTTCGATGTGCCGGTGCGCTTTGCCGAGGACCGGCTTGAAGTCAGCCGCGCGACCTTCCTCGCGGGAGAGCTTGCGAGCGTGCCCCTGATCGAGGTGCGGGCGCCGCAAGGGACGTCGGCATGACGGCGGCGGCGCCCGACTGGCTGCGCGCCGAACTGGTGACGCTGGCCTGGTGCTGGCGGCTGTCGCGGCGCGACGGCGTGGTGATCGGCCTGACATCGCACGACCGCGACATGGTCGTCGGCGGGATCGTCTATCGCGCCGCGCCGGGAATGAAGCCCTCGGCGCTGGAGACGAGCGATGCGCTCGACGTCGAAACGCTCGACCTCGAAGGCGCGATCGCGAGCGAGGCGATTGCCGCGCGCGACTTGGATGCGGGGCGCTGGGACGGCGCCGAGCTGACGCTGTTCGTGACCGACTGGAGCGCGCCCGAGGCGGCGCCCGTGACGGTGGCGCGCGGGGTGCTGGGGGCGGTGGAGCGGCGCGGCGCGGCCTTTACCGCCGAGTTGCAGGGGGTGACGCGCGCGCTCGACCGGCCGGTGTGCCCGGCGACCTCGCCCTCTTGCCGGGCGACGCTCGGCGACCGGGCGTGCCGCGTCGACCTGGCGCCGCGTACGCACCAGCGGCGCGTCGTCGCGGTCGATGGGCGCGCGGTGACGCTCGATAGCGCGGCGCCGGTGGGCGCGATGGCGTTCGGCGAGCTGCTGTGGATGGAAGGCGCGGCGTGCGGGCTCGCAAGCCCGGTGATCGACGAGGCTGGGGCGGTGCTGACGCTCGCCGAGATGCCACCCTTCGAGGTCGGGTCCCCGGTGCGGGTGCGGTTGATCGAAGGATGTGACAAGCAACTCGCGACGTGCCGCGACCGCTTTGGCAATGCAGCGAATTTTCGCGGCGAGGCGCATCTGCCGGGGAATGATTTGCTGACGCGTTATCCCGGTGGATGATGTCGGTGCGCGCGCTTTTGCCGCGGCGCGAACGATGGTCGGGGCGCGTTTCCGGCGCCAGGGATATGAGGCGGCGACGGGGCTCGATTGCGTCGGCCTCGTGTGGGCGGCCTATGCCGCCGCCGGGCGCCGGCTGGTGCGGCCGACGGACTATCCGCTGCGCGGCTGGGGACGCGAAAAGGTCGAAGCGGCGTTGCGCGGGGCCGGCTTTTCCGAAGGCGAAGGGTCCCGGCGGGGCGATGTGGCCTTGTTCGAGCTGCCGGCGGGGCAGTTCCATCTGGGACTGATCGGCGAGCGGAGTTTCGTGCACGCCCATGCGGGGTTGCGGCGGGTGGTGGAGACGCCGCTCGGCGGAGGGTCGGACGCAAGGCCGCGGTGGCGGCTGAGGGTTGGCTCGTCCCGCTGCGATTCGGGCGCGGGCGTCCACGTCTCTCCGACCCTCCCGCAAGCGGAAGGGACGGGGGTAAATTCAGGAGCGGTGTCATGGCGACTTTGGTGCTGACGGTGGTCGGCGGGATCGTGGGCGGGCCGGTCGGGGCGGCGCTGGGCGCGGCGATCGGGCGGCAGGCCGACGCGGCGATCTTTGCGCCGAAGGGCCGCGAGGGACCGCGCCTGGCCGACCTGAAGGTACAGGCGTCGACCTATGGCCAGCAGATCCCGCAGTTGTTCGGGACGATGCGCGTCGCCGGCAGCGTGATCTGGGCGACCGACCTGATCGAGCGGCGAGCGAAGAGCGGCGGCGGCAAGGGGCGGCCGTCGGTGACCGAATATAGCTATGCGGTGTCGCTGGCGGTCGCGCTGTCGTCGCGTCGCGTGCGGGCGATCCGGCGCATCTGGGCCGACGGCAATCTGCTGCGCGGCGCGAGCGGGACGTTCCGGGAGCGGTGCAGTTTTCGCTGGTACGACGGCAGCGAGGACCAAGCGGTCGATCCGTTGATCGGGTCGGCGGTCGGCGGCGGGTCGGCGAGCGCGTTTCGCGGGCTGGCCTATGCGGTGTTCGAGGAGCTGGAACTTGCGAGCTTCGGCAATCGCATCCCGTCGCTGACCTTCGAGGTCGAGGCCGATGCGGGCGATGTGGACGCGGGGCTGGTCGGCGACGTGCTGCTGGGAGAAGCGGGGCGTTGCACGGGGCGTTGGCCGATTTCGGGCTATGCGGCGTCGGGCGACCGCGCCCGCGAGGCGCTGGCCCCGCTGTTCGAGGTCGATGCAACGCGGCTGGTCAGTTCGAGCGCGGGGTGGGGACTGGCACCGACCGAGAGCGGCGATACGGTCCCGCTGGCCGATTTTCGTCCCGTCGATCGCGCCGAATCCCCGCGGGACTGTATCGAGCGCCGCCGTTTGCCGCTTTCGGACCTTCCCGGCGTGATCCGGCTGCGCCACTATGAGCCAGAGCGCGACTATCAGTTGGGGCAGCAGGCGATGGCGGTTGCCGGGGGCGGGGTCCGCGAGGAGCGCATCGACCTGCCCGCGGTCCTGTCCGCCGGTGCGGCGCGCGGGCTGGCTCGGCACTTGGCGGCCGGCGCAGGCGATGGCCGCGAAACCCATGTGTGGCAGGCTGGTCTGGCGGCTATGGCGCTGCCCGTGGGACGCCGGATCGCGCTTGCGGACGGCAGTGCGTGGCGCCTCGCGCGGCGGACGGTGAAGAGCGACGGGGTCGCGCTCCACCTGCTGCGACATCGGGCGGCCAGTGTCGCAGCGGTGGCCGCGGAGGCCGGCGTGCCGGTGAGGGCACCCGACTGGCCCGATGCGACCGGGGTGGTACGCCTGTTCGACCTGCCTTCGGTCGAAACTCCGGCCGGGGCGCCGCGGATCGTGGTCGCGGGGGCCGGAAGCAACGACGGCTGGCGCGGCGCAGATTGCTGGTTCGTGCCGGCGCCGGACGCCGAACCGGTCGCGCTCGGCTCGCTGGGCGGCGCCCGCGCGATGGGTCTGTTGTCGGCGCCGCTCGGCGCGGGAAGCAGCGCTCTGTTCGACGAGGCGAATGTCGCGATCGTGGCGTTGGACAATCCGTCGATGGCGCTGGAATCGGTGAGCGACGCGATGCTGCTGGGCGGCGCCAACCGCGCGATGGTGGGCGATGAATTGATCCAGTTCGGGTCCGCGAGCCCGCTCGCCCCGGGCCTCTGGCGCTTGTCGCGCCTGCTGCGAGGGCGCGCCGGGACGATCGCGTCCGATCCGCGGGATGCGGGCACCCCCTTCGTGTTGCTGGACGACGGCGGGGTGTTGGCGGTGCCGTCGGAGCTGGCGGGTTGGGCCAGCAGCGGCACCGCCGCGGTACAATGGGCCGATCGCAACGCCAGCGAGGTCGGCGAACTCGCGGTTCCGCCCGAGGCCCGCGCACTCCGCCCGCTGACACCCACCCATCCGCGGCGGTCGTTCGACGCGGAGGGCGGCCTGACCCTGTCATGGATTCGCCGGAGCCGCTTCGATCCCGGGTGGCGCGACGGCGTCGACCTGCCGCTCGGCGAAGACAGGGAATCATACCGTGTCGCGCTCGAATCCTCCGCTGCCGAATCCTCCGCTGCGGCCGCGGGTGCGTGGGAGGTTGCCGCGCCGTCTTGGCATGCCGATGCAGCATTGCTCGCGTCGCTTCCGCCCGGGACGCAGGTGCACATACGGCAAGTCGGCACCTTTGCGCCGTCCGACCCGCTGACCATCGCTCTGACCTGACAATCCGGAAAGGCCCAAGATGACCGATATCCTTGCAACCGCTCGCTTTTCCCTCCCGCTGCTCGCAACCGCCCAGGCGCAGAAGGAGGTCACGCACAATGAGGCGCTGACGCTGCTCGATGCGCTGGTTGCGCCCAGTGTCGAAGCCGGGCCGCAATCCGATCCGCCCGCCTTGCCGACGGTAGGCCAGGCCTGGCTGGTCGATGACAGCCCGACCGGCGCCTGGGCCGCCGCCGCCGGAACGATCGCGTTCTGGACGGCCGGAGGCTGGCGATTCGTCGCACCGCGGGCGGGAATGGCGATCGCGCGCCTGTCCGACAACCTGTGGCTGCGGTTCGACGGCAGCAGCTGGCTCGTCCCCGCAGCGGTCGAAAGTCCGGCAGGCGGCGCGACGATCGACGAAGAGGCCCGCGTCGCGATCGGGGCGCTGATATCCTGTCTTGCAAGCCATGGCCTTCTGATTACAGGCTGATTTTTGGGGTATCGACGAGCAAAGTGCGGCTTTTTGGCAACAGATTGGCGATTTGTTCGCTTGCGTGGAACCAAAGCGACGAGTAGGACGTCTGACGAGACGTAAATCTCAATTGAAAGGGGAATCTACTATGAGGAAGCTTGCCGTCGCTGTGGCGTTGGCCTCCACTGCCCTTGCGTCGTCGCCAGCCATGGCGCGCGACAACTCCTGGTACGTAGGAGTGGGCGCTGGTGTGATGCTTGTCGAAGATATGGATCTCGACATCGCTACCATCAACAATGCCGGTACGCTCGATCACCGCGTAGGCTATGACGCCGAAGGTACCGTCGGGTACGACTTCGGCGGATTCCGCGCGGAAGTCGAAGTCGGCTATCGCGAAGCCGATATCAAGTCGGGCCGCTTCGCCGCTCCCGGCATCCCGTCGCAGGCCGACGGCACGGGCACGTTCACCGGGACCGCCCCGATGAACGGCGACTCGAACGCCCTCAGCTTCATGGTCAACGGCATGTTCGACTTCGGCGACGATGACGGCCTTCAGGGCTTCGTCGGCGGCGGTGCCGGCGTGGCGCGCGTTTCGGTCGAGCCGGTCTATGCCGGTCCGTTCCTGGACGACTCGGACACCGGTTTTGCATGGCAGGCGATTGCGGGCATCCGCGCGCCGATCAGCAAGAACTGGGACGCGGGCATCAAGTATCGTTTCTTCAATGCCAGCGGCCTCGACCTCGTCGACCAGGCTGGTCGCGACGTTTCGACGCGCTTCCGTTCGCACTCGCTGCTCGGTACGCTGACGTACAACTTCGGGGGAGCCGAAGCGCCGCCGCCGCCGGAGCCGCCGGCTCCGCCGCCGCCGCCGCCGCCTCCTCCCCCGCCGCCGCCGCCGCCGCCTCCGCCGGTGTGCTCGCCTGGGCCGTACATCGTGTACTTCGACTGGGATCAGTCGGCGATCACGCCCGAAGCGGCTTCGACGCTGGACAACGCGATCAGCGCCTACAACCAGGGCTGCAGCGGTCAGCAGGTCATGCTCGCCGGTCACGCCGACCGTTCGGGTTCGGCCAAGTACAACGTCGGTCTGTCGCAGCGTCGCGCCGATGCCGTGAAGGCTTACATGACCGCTCGCGGTGTTGCCGACGGCTCGATCTCGACCGAAGCGTTCGGCGAAACCCGTCCGGCCGTTGCGACTGCCGATGGCGTCCGCAACGACCAGAACCGTCGCGTGGAAATCACTTACGGTCCGGGTTCGGGCATGTAAGACCGGTTTCCATTCCCGACAGGGATGGGACGAAAAGGAAGGGCGGTACCGCAAGGTGCCGCCCTTTCCTTATGTACGGCGCCGGGCTTTCCGCCTCGCGCCCTTTTTCTTTGCGATTTCGGAATAATGTTATACCATGACAAACGAGCCTGCGCCTGGCTGCGCCGGTTCAGGACGCGGCCGGGGCTCGCGATGGAACGGCGTCGGCCGCCCGAAAGGGAGAGAGGCCATGCGCCGACGCCGCAGCATTTTTCGCACCGACCCCAACGCCGACCCGATGATCAACACGACGCCGCTGATCGACGTGATGCTCGTCATGCTGGTGATGTTCATCATCACCGTTCCGCCGCCGACGCACAGCGTCGACGTGACCTTGCCGACCGATAGCGTGCTGCCGGGTCCCGTCCTCGATCAAAACCGGATCACCATCGATACCGCCGACGTCATTCGCTGGAACGGTGAAGCAGTCGATCTGGCGGAACTGGGCCTGCTCGTGAAGCGCGCGTCCGAAGGCGAGACGCCCGCGACCTTGATGCTCGAACCCGACGCGCGGGCACGCTACCTGCGCGTCGACGCGGCGATCGGCGCGATCCGCCGCAATGGCGGGACACGCATCGCCTTTCCCGGGATCGCGCACTATGGCGGGCTGATCTGAGCCTCTGCGCAGCGTGCCCGCAGGGTCAACTCGCGGGCGCGGTTCCGGGGCGCAGCCACGCCATCATATAGCTGACATAGTCGACCTTGCCGAGCGGCACGCCCATGTGGCGCATGATCGCGTAAGCGGCCACGCCATGAAAATAGAATTGGGGCTGCGCCCAGTCGCGCACATAGGTGGCGGCGGTCATGTCGAACGCCATCCCGTTGGGAAGGGTGAAGGATACCGGCCGTTCGGGATCGCCATCGATCGGGTCGCGATCGACCGTCTCCAGCCAAGCGATCATTTGCGCGATCTGCGTCTGAAAACCGGAAAAATCGGCGGCGTCCTCGGCGAATTCGGGGGCGCCCGACGCACCGAGCCGAACGAGGCCCTGGCTTGCCTGTGCGCATGTGAAGCGCACTTGCGATGCAAGCGGAAACATGTCGGGCGCAAGCCGCGCAGCGACGAGCTGGAGCTCGCCGACATTGTTTTCGGCGCCCCAGGCAAGCGCGCGCTCCAGCTGTCCCGACAGGGACTTCAGGCCGTTGATATAGGCGGGTACCGTCATGTCGTAGAGCATCCGTCGATCCCTTTTCGATTGTTGGCCGTCAGGCGGCGGTCGGATTGTCCTGAAACTGAAGCCGCGCGAGCCGCGCATAAAGGCGGTCGGCGGCAACGAGATCGTCGTGGCGGCCCTCTTCGACGATGCGGCCTTCATCCATGACGACGATCCGGTCGGCGGCGCGAACGGTCGCCAGGCGGTGCGCGATCACGATTGTCGTGCGGTCG
>CAZSMB010000014.1:16256-19578 GCA_964607625.1 uncultured Sphingopyxis sp.
GTCGGCGGCGCGAACGGTCGCCAGGCGGTGCGCGATCACGATTGTCGTGCGGTCGTGCATAAGCGCTTCGAGCGCATCCTGGACCAGCCGCTCGGATTCGGCGTCGAGCGCCGAGGTCGCTTCGTCGAGCAGCAACAGGGGAGCGCGGCGAAGGAGCGCGCGCGCAATCGCGACGCGTTGGCGCTGGCCGCCCGAAAGACGCGCGCCGCCCTCGCCCATGAAGGTGTCGAGCCCGTTCGGAAGCTTGCGCAGAAATTCCTCGGCATTGGCGGCGCGGGCTGCCGCCCATAGCTCCTCGTCATTAGCCGACCAATTGCCATAGCGCAGATTGTCGCGCGCCGACGCGGCGAAGATCACCGTTTCCTGTGGCACCATTGCGATGCGTGCGCGAATGTCGGCGGGATCGGCCTGGGTCAGCGCGACGCCGTCGATGCGGATCTCGCCTGCCTGCGGGTCGTAGAAGCGCTCGGCGAGCTGGAAGAGCGTTGATTTGCCGGCGCCGGACGGACCGACGATCGCGACCGTCTCGCGGGGGTGGATGGTCAGCGAGAAATCGTGCAGCGCCGCAGTGTCGGGACGCGTGGGATAGCGAAACTCGACGTCCGCGAATTCGAGCGTGCCGGTCGCCGGATCGGGCAGCGGCCGCGGGTGCGCGGGCGGCGCGATGTCGGGTTCGGCATGGAGCAGTTCGCTCAGCCGCTCGGCGGCGCCCGCTGCGCGAAGCAGGTCGCCATAGACCTCGGTAAGCGCCCCGAACGCCCCGGCGACGAGGCCGCCTGTCAGGACGAAGGCGGCGATCGTGCCCCCGGTGATTGTCCCTGCGGCAACCCCGGCCGCGCCGTACCAGAGCAGGGTGGTGATCGCGCCGAACAGCAGGCCGATGACCGTTGCAGTGATGATCGCGCGCAGCCGGATGCGGCGCTTTGCGGTGGCAAAATTATTCTCGACCGCGGTGGTGAAGCGTTCGGCCTCGCGCGCTTCCTGTCCAAAGGCCTGGACGATCTTCATCGCGCCCAATTGTTCGGCGGTGGTCGCGCCGATGTCGGCGACGCGGTCCTGGCTGGTACGCGACACGGTCTGCAACCGCCGCCCGAGCAGGACGATCGGCAGGATGATCAGCGGAATGCCGACGAGAATGCCGCCGGTCAGCGCGGGCGACAGGGTGAAGAGATAGATGATGCCGCCAAATCCCATCACCAGGTTGCGCAGCGCGACCGATACCGTCGAGCCGACGATCTGCTCGATGATCGCGGTATCCGAGGTCATGCGCGAGGCGATCTCCGATGGCCGGTTTTCCTCGAAGAAGCCCGGAGCGAGCCGTAGCAGGTTGCGCTGGACCGCCTGGCGGATGTCGGCGACGGTGCGTTCGCCGAGCCAGCTGACGAAATAGAAGCGGAGCGCGGTCGCCAGCGCGAGCAGGACAACGATGACGTAGAAGAGTCGGAAGTGCGGCGCGACATCGCCGCCGCCGGCGACGAACCCGCTGTCGATCATCGCCTTGAACTGCCACGGTATCGCGAGGGTCGCGAGCGCCGCCACGCCCAGCGCGATCGCCGCGACGAGCAGTTGCAGCGGGTAGCGGCTGGCGTAGCGCCAGATCATGCGGAGGCTGCCGAGCTTGCGTCGGCGCGGTTCCTGGGGATCGGTCGGGGCGGGTTGGTCGGATGAGGTCGCCATCGCGCACGGCCCTAGCAGTCGCGGGGGCGGCGCTCAACGCCGCAAAATGTCGCGGGCCTTCAAGCGCCTTGAAGCGGGACAAAATGATGCGTTGCACAATGACACCGATGGCTTAACATGCCCACGAGCAAGGGTGCCGTCAGAGCGTCCATGCCGGACGCAAGGATTTTCGATACATGCTTTATCACGCTTTCGACATGCAGAAGAGCTGGCTCGCCGGGGCAAGCGCGCTCGCGACCGCCGGTGCACAGGTCATGCAGCACCCCGCCAACCCGCTCGGCTATTTCAGCGGCAGCCCGATGTTCGCTTCGGCGCTGGAGGTCTTTGCCCACGCTGCGGCGCCGCGTGGCAAGCCCGGTTTCGAGCTGTACGAGACCGAGGTCGACGGTGAGACGGTCCGCGTGACCGAAGCGATCGAGGCGCGCAAACCGTTCGGGCAATTGAAGCATTTCAAGCACAATGCCAGCAAGGATGCGCCGAAGCTGCTGATCGTCGCGCCGATGTCGGGCCATTATGCGACCCTGTTGCGCGGCACGGTCGAGCGGATGTTGCCGGGCCACGACGTATGGATCACCGACTGGCGCGATGCGCGCAACGTGCCGCTGGAAGCCGGCAAGTTCGATCTCGACGACTATATCGACTATCTGGTCGGCTGGCTCGAGCATATTGGGCCGGGCGCGCATGTGCTCGCGGTGTGCCAGCCGTCGGTGCCCTGCTATGCCGCCGCGGCGGTGATGGCGGCCGAAAAGAACCGGTGCCGCCCGCGGACTCTGACGATGATGGGCGGGCCGATCGATACGCGCAAGGCCCCGACCGCGGTCAACCAGCACGCGACGACGCGGCCCTATGCGTGGTTCCAGGAAAATGTCATCGCGACGGTTCCGGCCTGGTATCCGGGCGCGGGGCGCCGCGTTTATCCCGGCTTCCTCCAGCTTGCGGGCTTTATGTCGATGAATCTCGGCAACCACATGATGAGCCATTGGGAGATGTTCAAACATCTGGTCGAGGGCGACGGCGAGAGCGCCGACAAGACCAAGGAATTCTATGACGAATATCGGTCGGTGTGCGACATGACCGCCGAATTCTACCTTCAGACGGTCGATGCGGTGTTCCAGCGCCACCTGTTGCCGAGGGGCGAATTCGAGCATCGCGGCAAAAAGGTCGATCCGAACGCGATCGCCGATATCGGGCTGCTCGCGATCGAAGGCGAGCGCGACGATATTTCGGGAATCGGCCAGACCAAGGCGGCGCTGACGCTCGCGAAGACGCTGCCTGCGAAAAAGAAGAAATATCTGATGGCCGAGGGCGTCGGCCATTACGGCATCTTCAACGGCCGCAAATGGCGCGAGGAGATCGCGCCCGTGGTCGAAGCGTGGATCCGCAGCAACGGCGGGTAATGCCGGCGCGGTAGGCGCGCAGGCGATCCGCCTGGTCGGGATGCCGATCGTGATGGCGCGGAGCGACGGGCATCTCGACTTCGGCCGAAAGCCGAAGTTTATCCTGAGCGCCTGCCAAGGCAGTCGATGGGCTCGACGCGCACGGGATAGAGAGGGCGGCTAACGAGCTCTACCTCGGATAGGGACAGCATGCTCCCCGCCCCAAGGTCGCCGCCAGCCTTGCGAACCCCGGTCGGTTCAATGCCAGG
>CAZSMB010000014.1:19678-34044 GCA_964607625.1 uncultured Sphingopyxis sp.
TCCCCGCCCCAAGGTCGCCGCCAGCCTTGCGAACCCCGGTCGGTTCAATGCCAGGGCGATGTGCGGACGCTCCAATAGACGATGGTGAGCAGCGCCGCCCAGATCAGCAGGATGGCGATCATGCCCGCGCGGCTCGACGGGCGTTCGCTGGCAGCTTCGGCGGCGGCGTGAAGGTCGGCCCAGAGCGGGTCGGGAATCAGGCGCCGGACCGCCCACAGGCCGAGCGGGACGAGGATCAGGTCGTCGATCCAGCCGAGCACGGGGATGAAGTCGGGGATCAGGTCGATCGGCGACAGCGCATAGGCGGCGACCGCGACCGCCAGCACGCGCGCGAGGCCCGGAACGCGCGGGTCGCGCGCGGCGAGCCACGCCGCATGCGCCTCGACGGCAAGGCGATGGCCAAGGTCCGCGATGCGTTCGGAAAGGGATTTGCCCGGCATGGCCGACAGCATTACTCCGGTTGCATGGCTATCCAACTGAAAAGCGCACGCGTCGAACGCTGGCCGGTCGCGGGGCAATTCGTCATCAGCCGCGGCGCGGCCGACCATGTCGACGTCGTCGTCGCCGAAATCGAGGGCGAAGGCGCCGTGGGACGCGGCGAAGGCACGCCCGTCTATTATCTGGGCGAGGATGCCGCGGGGTGCCGCGACGCGCTGTTGACGACGATCCCCTATATTGCGGCGATGGATGCCGCCGACGCGCGTGCGGCGGTGCAGGAATTGCTCGGTCCCGGCGCGGCGCGAAACGCGCTCGACTGCGCGCTGTGGGATCTCGAAGCGAAGCAGCGCGGGCTGCGCTTGTGGCAGCTCGTCGGCTGCGACGGCGCGCCCACCGCGCGCCTGACCGCCTATACCATCTCGCTCGGCACACCGGGCGCGATGGCCGAGCAGGCGGCGACCGCCGCCGCCGATGGCTATCGCCTGCTCAAAGTCAAGCTGACCGGGATCGACGACCGGTTGCGCATCACTGCGGTGCGCAAGGGCGCGCCCGACGCCCGGCTGATCGTCGATGCCAACGAAAGCTGGGGACAGGTCGACCTGCTAACCGAGGCCGAGGCGTTCGCCGAGCTGGGCGTCGAAATGATCGAGCAACCGGTGCCGGTGGGCACCGACGCGCTGCTCGACGGGGTCTATGCCCCGATCCCGTTCGTTGCCGACGAAAGCTGTCATACCGCCGCCGATGTCGCGCGGATCGGCGCCTTTTACGACGGGGTGAATATCAAGCTCGACAAGGCGGGCGGGCTGACCGAGGCGCTGCGGGTCGCCGACGCGGCCGATGCCGCGGGGCTCGCGATCATGGTCGGTTGCATGCTGTCGACCAGCCTTGCGATCGCGCCCGCCTTCGTGCTGGCGCAGCGCGCACGCTGGGTCGACCTCGACGGCCCCGCGCTGCTGGCGCGCGACCGCGAGGACGGGCTCGAGTTTCGCGACGGCATGGTGGGACCGCCGCCGATTCAGTAGGTGCGCTGTTCGTCATCCGTGGGCACGGGACGAAGGCGGATGTCCAGTGTGGACGTCAGAGCGCCACTTCCGCGTGCCGGCCGGCATCGCCTTCCTTCATCGTCGTTCCGGTCATCAGCTTGAACAGACCCTTTACGCCGACGTCGGCGGTCCAGATTTCGGCATCGTCGAGGTCGAAGCGCAGCATCAGCAGATCGGGATCGTCCTTGCCGCCTTCGTACCAGGCCTCGACCGGATTCGACCAATAGCGATCGACCAGCGCGCGGTCGGTCACCGGGGTCAGCGTCCCCGAAATACAGGCAAAGAGGTCGTGTCCCTTCGCGACATATTGCGCCATTGCGCGTCCGCCACGGGCAAGCCGGCCGCGCGTGCTGTGGAAGAAATAGAAATAGCCCCGATTGCCCTTGTCGAGCTGCGCCATCATCGGGATCGCATGCTGGTGTGCGCCCTCGATTGCGACCATCAGGGTCGCATGGTCGGCCAATTCTTTCCAGAAACGGGTCTTGATGTCGTCGCTCATCGGACAATCTCCTGTGTGATCGGGTCTGTCCAACCAACGCGGGAGGGCTATCAATGTTGCACGACCTCAGCGCCGCCGCGGTTCGGAATAGCTCACCACCTCATATTCGATGCCGTCGGGATCGAAGAAATAGAAACGGCGGCCGGGTTCGTAATCGGCGTGGTTGAACGGAGCCAGCCCCACCGCCTTGACGCGCATTTCGATCGTGTCGAGGTCGTCGACCTGTACGCCGACATGGTTGAGCGGCTCGCCCTTGGGCCAGGGCGTGCCGTCGCGCCCGCTGTCGGGTCCGGCGTAAAGCGCGACATAGGCGGTGTCGCTGCCGAGGTGGATCACCCGGCCGCCGTCGCGGGCCGGGCCGCGCCAGCGCTCGTGCCAGCCGAAGATCGCCGACAATATGCCGGCGGTCCGGTCGGGATCGCTGACGGTCAGGTTCACATGCTCGATAAAGGGGGACGTCACGCAGGTTCGCTCCTGATTCGGGTTGACGCCGTCCTTTATGAAAGCTGAAGTAAAGTTTAGATCAAGGAGGAATGACGCAGTGATTTCGGAAGGGCCAGTCCTTGGGGCGGAACGAATCCACCCCCGGAGCCGACCCGATGCCGGCCGAGAGCCGGAGATCGCCGCGTCGCGTCGCTCCGCGCAAGGACGGGAGATCATGCCATGCACCGAACCGACCTGATCGCGATCGGCGAGCTGGCGGCACGCACCGGGGTCGCGGTGTCGGCGATCCGCTTTTACGAGGCGAAAGGGCTCGTCGAGGCGCTGCGCACGCGCGGCGGCCAGCGGCGCTTCCTGCGCGCCGACATTCGCCGCGTGTCGTTTATCCTGATCGCGCAGCAACTGGGCCTCAGTCTTGAGGAAATTGTCGCCGAACTCGCGCGGCTTCCCGCCGGACGGACGCCGAACGCCGCCGACTGGACGCGGATCAGCACCGACCTGCGCGCGCGGATCGATGCGCGGATCGCGTCGCTGCAACGCACGCGCGAGCTCCTCGATCAGTGCATCGGCTGCGGCTGCCTGTCGCTGAAGAAATGCGGTCTTTACAACCGCGAGGACAAGGCGGCGCAGCGGGGGGCGGGGCCACGCTATCTGCTCGGCGACCGGTCGGGAGAGATTGCCGAAGTCGGATGACCCTGAGGCGCGCGAACCCTAACCGACGCGCACGCTGGCGCCGCCGTCGACGGGCAACAACACGCCCGTGATGAAGCGCGCCTCGTCGGACGCGAGGAAGAGCGCGGCCTTGGCGGTGTCCCACGCGCTGCCCATGCCGCCCTTCAGCGGAACCATCGCGGCGCGCGCGGCGCGCTGATCTTCCAGGCTGCGGCCATCGCGCGCGGCCGTGCCGCCGATCGCCATCGGCGTATCCATCAGCCCGGGCAGGATGGCGTTGCAGCGTACGCCTTTCGAAGCCGATCCCTGCGCGGTGGCGGTGGTCAGCCGGTTGAGCGCCGCCTTGGAAATTTCATAGGCGATCATGTTGGCGCCGGCGATCGCTGCGAGCGACGAGATGTTGACGATGACCCCGCTCTCCGCCGCGCGCATCGGGGCCAGCACGGCGCGCGTCAACCGCCGTGCGCCGGTGAAGTTGATATCGAAGACGCGGTCGAACGCTTCGTCGGTCGCCTTGTGCGCGGGGCCGTCGCCGGGCGACCCGATCCCGACATTGTTGACCAGAATGTCGATCCGGTCCCAGCGCAAGAGTGCCGCCGCGACGAGCGCCTCGATGTCGGGAAGCCGCGTGATGTCGGCAGCGTGGGCGGCGGCGCGGCCACCCTCTGCAGCGATCGTCGACGCGGTCTCTTCGGCGCGGTCGGCGAGCCGGTCGACGCACAGCACGTCCGCGCCTTCGCGCGCGAAGGTCAGTGCGATCGCGCGGCCGTTGCCGATCGTGTCGCCGGGCTGCTGCCCCGCCCCGACGATGATCGCGGTCTTGCCGGCTAGCCGTCCGACCACCGGTTCAGGCCGCGGTCAATCGCTCGATCTCCGGCGCGCCGGCGAGGCAGGGGCCGAGCTGGGCGCCGAGCGTGCGGAAATGGTCCGACGCGCGATGCGCTTCGGTCGCCGCTTCGTCGTCATAGCATTCGAGAACCTTGTAGACCCCGGCCTCGGCTGTCTTGAACAGCCGGTAATAGCTGTTGCCGGGCTCGTTGGCGTGCACGGCCGGGGCGAGCTGGGCGAAAACACCCTCGAATTCGGCTTCCTTGCCGGGCTGGACGCGCAATGTCGCGATTATACCGATGGCACTCATCTCTGGCTCTCCCTTTTCGATTCAGGCTTTCAGGTCGCGATCGACCTCCCACCCCGCTTCGACCTGGATGCCGAAGCTGTTCAATATCATCGAAACCTGCGTGTACTGACCGACGGTGAACACCAGGTCCATGCGGCCCTTGTCACCCAGCGGCGCAAGCGCGGCCCAGGTCGCATCGGTGACGAAATGATCGGCGACAAGTTCGTCGACCGCGCGCAGCATCGCGCGGTCGATCGCGCTCCAGCCGTCGGCGTCGGGTCCCGCCTTGATCCGTTCGATCTCGGTTTCGGTCAGCTCGCATTCGAGTCCGATACGCTTGTGCTGTGTCCACTCATAGCCGGACCGGCACATGTAGCCGGTCCGCAGGATCACCAGTTCGCGATCGCGCGCGCTCAACGTGTTGCGCTTCGACAGGATATAGCTGCCCCAGCCGAGGAAGGCGGTGAGCGCCCTTGGCGCATGGGCGAGCGTGCGAAAGATGTTGAGCACCCGCCCGCCGCCGACCCTGCCGCCGTCGGTGTCGAGGAACGGCGCCAGCGCGGCACGCTGGTCGGCATCGAGCCGGTCGAGGTCGACCGGCTCGATACGCGGGGCGTTCAGGCGCAAATCAGAAGACCTCGAACAGGCCCGCCGCGCCCTGGCCGCCGCCGATGCACATGGTGACGACGACATATTTGGCGCCGCGGCGCTTGCCCTCGATCAGCGCGTGGCCGGTGCAGCGCGCGCCGGTCATGCCGAACGGATGGCCGATCGAGATCGAGCCGCCGTTGACGTTGAGCAGTTCGTTCGGGATGCCCAGCTTGTCGCGGCAGTAGAGAACCTGTACCGCGAACGCTTCGTTGAGTTCCCACAGGCCGATGTCGTCCATCTTGAGGTCGAAGCGTTCGAGCAGCTTGGGGATCGCGAACACCGGGCCGATGCCCATTTCGTCGGGCTCGGTGCCCGCTACCGCCATGCCGACATAGCGTCCCAGGGGCTGCAAGCCCCGTTTCTCCGCGACTTTCGCCTCCATCACGACGCATGCGGACGAACCGTCCGACAGCTGGCTGGCGTTGCCCGCGGTGATGGTGTGGCCTTCGCCCATCACCGGCTTCAGGCTCGCGAGCCCTTCGAGCGTCGTGTCGGGACGGTTGCACTCGTCCTTGTCGGCGACGACGTCCTTGAAGCTGACCTCCTTGGTCTCCTTGTCGACGATCGCCATCGTCGCCTGGCACGCGACGATCTCGTCGTCATATTTGCCGGCCGCCTGCGCCGCGGCGGTTCGCTGCTGCGACTGGAGCGAATATTCGTCCTGATATTCGCGGGCAATGTTGTAACGCTTTGCGACGACCTCTGCGGTGCCGATCATCGGCATATAGGTGTCCTTGTGCATCGCGAGCAGTTCGGCGTCGGGCTCGATGAACACCTTGCCGCTGCCGCTGACCTTCGAGATCGACTCGACGCCGCCCGCCACGCAGATATCCTGGCGGTCGACGATGATCTGCTTCGCCGCCGTCGCTATCGTCATCAGGCCCGACGAGCATTGGCGGTCGATCGACATGCCGGGGACGGTGACGGGCAGGCCGGCGCGCAGACCGATCAGGCGCGCGACGTTCGGCGACTGCGATCCCTGCTGCATCGCGGCGCCGAAGACGACATCGTCGATCTCTCCGCCTTCGAGGCCGGCGCGCTCGACCGCGGCCTTCACCGACCAGGCGCCAAGCGTCGGCGAGGGGGTGTTGTTGAACGAACCGCGCCCCGCCTTGGTCAGCGGGGTGCGGGCGGTGGAAACGATGACGGCGTCACGCATGATGTAGGTCCTTCTCTTTGGTTCCGGTGTCTTTTCGGGGAGGTCAGCCGGCTACCCTTGATAATGTCGTCAGACGAAGAACTGGCTGATCCATTCGGCCATCAGCGCAGGCTTTTCCTCGCCTTCGATCTCGACGGTGAATTCTAGCGTCTGCTGCCATTGGCCCGGACGCTTCTCGTCGAGCTCGAGCAATTTGAAATGGCCGCGCACCCGCTTGCCCGAGCGGACGGGGGCGAGGAAGCGGACCTTGTTGCCGCCGTAGTTGACGCCCATCTTGACGCCCGCGGGGCGCGGGCAGTCCGATTTGGCCATCAGCAGCGGAAAGAGCGACAGAGTCAGGAAGCCGTGCGCGATCGTGCCGCCGAACGGCGTCAGCTTCGCCTTTTCCTCGTCGATGTGGATGAATTGATGGTCGCCGGTCGCGTCGGCGAATTTGTTGATCATGTCCTGATCGACGAGCACCCATTCGGACGTGCCGAGCGGCTTGCCGACGAGGTCTTTCATTTCCTGCGGCGGAATCGCGGCCATTTTTCATCCCCTCAACTGGTTTGCGGGGCGCGTTCTAGGCCGGTTGCGCGGGGTTGCACAAGGCCCAAGCCGTGCGACCCCGCCGCCGTAGCGTCACCCCGCCGCGGGTTTCGGCGTCTTCATCGTCACGCTTTCGGCATAGGGCAGAATCATCGTTCCGTCGGGCGCTGCGGTGAAGGTCGTCTGGGTCGGATAGGCGAAGTCGTAGCCCGCCTTCGTCATCTCGTCGAAGACGCGAATGCCGATCGCGGTGCGCGCGGCAATGACTTCGCTGTAATCGGCGCTCAATATGTCGGCGACGAGCTCGAAATCGAGGCTCGACCCGCCAAAGCCGATGAAGCTGGACCGGATGAAGCTATGCCCCTCGGCCTCGACCTGCGTCTTCAGCAGGTCGGGAAGCGCGCGCAGCATCGCGGGCGTCGTCTGATAGATAACCCCGATCGCGAACTGGACGCGGCGGCGGTCGAGATGCGCGTAGTTGGTGATCTCCTTCGACAGCAGGTTGGTGTTGGAAATGATCAGCAACTCGCCGTTGACCGAGCGCAGATGCGTGCTCTTCAGGCCGATACGCTCCACCGTGGCGACACTGTTGTCGTACTTGATCGCCTCGCCGACGCGGAACGGACGATCGAAGATGATCGAGAGCGAAGCGAAAAGGTCCGAAAAAATGCCCTGCGCCGCCAGGCCTATGGCGATACCGCCGATCCCGAGCCCGGCGATCAGGCCGGTGACATTGACCCCCATATTGTCCAGGATGACCACGGCCGCGACCGCGAACAACGCGATGCTGATGAGCAGGCGGATGATCCCCATCGCATTGGTCAGCGTCTCGTTGTGCCCGTCGGCGGCGCGGCGCTGGATCAGTCCGACGACGATCTCGCGCGCCCATATGGCGACCTGGAGCACCACCGCGACGGTGAAGAGGAACTGGATCGCCTGCATCACCATCGCCGGCGGCTGGGCATAGCCCGCGACGAGGCGGATCGAAATCAGGGCGAGGACGATCGATTTGGTCTTGTAGATCACCCGGCCGACGATGTCGGTCAGGGTGAAATGACCCGGCGCCGCCTGCGCGCGTTTGAGCGCGAAGGTCCGCACGAGCGACAGCAGGAAATAGATGATCAGGCCGGCGGCGATCGCGATGCCGATCTGGAGCCAGTGGCTGTTCACCCAGGCGACGCTGCTCTCCCACCAGTATCGCAGATCGGCAAGCGGGTCGCTCGCCCGTTCGGTCTTCGGCGCGGCGGTCGTTGCGGAGGCCAGGATGGAAAAAATCACGTCTATCCTCTTGTCTGGTTGCTGGATCAGGCGGAACGGAGCAGCGCCGCAGCGTCGGGCGCCTGCTCCAGATAGGTCAAAAAGCCGCGTTCGTAACGCGAAAGATATTTCGTCGCGCGCGGCAGCGATCCCACCGCGGCGGCGAAATCGGCGCGCGCCTGCGCTGCGGCGATCATGGCCGGATGGACATAGGCGCGGCGCGCCACGGCGGGCGTGTTGCCGAGCCGGTCCGCGACATGCGCGAGCAGGCGCTTCAGCGTCGGCGGCTCTCCGGCGTCGTACAGGAAGCCATAGGCCTCGACGCTGGCCGACCAGGTCCGGAAATGCTTGGCGCTGAAGTCCCCGCCCATCGCTTCGCGGATGTAGGCGTTGACGTCGTCGGACGCGACCGCGCACACGCCATCGTCGTCCTCATACTGGAACAGATGCTGGCCCGGCAGGTCCTGGAGCCGGCGGACGAGCGTCGCGAGACTGCGATCGTTGATCGTCACTTCGCGCCGTGCGCCGCCCTTTGAACGATAGGCGAGGCGCAGGCGCTGACCCGTCAGCTTCGCGTGACGCCGGCGCAGCGTCGTCGCGCCGAAGCTCTTGTTCGCGGCGACATATTGTTCGTTCCCGACACGCAGCGCGGCGAGGTCGAGCAGCCTGACGACGGCGGCAACGACGCGCTCCGCGCACAGCGTCCGGCGCTTCAGATCGTCGGCAAGGCGAGCTCGCAGCAGCGGTAACGCGTGGCCGAACGCGGCGCAGCGGTCGTATTTGTCGGCGTCCTGCGCGGCCCGGAAATCGGGATGATAGCGATATTGCTTGCGCCCGCGCGCATCATGGCCGGTGGCGAGTATGTGGCCGTTGGGGGCGGGACAGAACCAGGCGTCTTCATAGGCGGGGGGCAGGGCGATCGCATCAAGGCGCGCGATTTCCTCCTTGTCGCGGATCACCCGGCCCTTCGCATCGCGGTAGCGCCAGCGATCCCCGACCCGTTCGCGGCCGATGCCCGGCAGGCTGTCGTCGACATGGATCAGGCGGGCGGGCATGCCCCAATAGCGTCCGGACCCGCCGATGGTTCCTTAGAGCCTGATGGCGCGGCGAAGCTCAGCGAGCGGCCGGGATCGAGGGATGCCGCGGGGGAACCTGCGCCGGCCGTGCGGTCAGCGGCCGCCAGCCGGCCTGGCGTTCGCGCCTGCGGCAATAGGTGGTCAGGCCGATTTCGAGCGCCAGCATCATGTAGATGAAGGGCTGGAAGGCGATGCCCACGAACAGCGATCCGATCAGATAGACGATGTGACCATGCTGAAGCGCCGTGGCGAGCGGCGCAATCCATTGCTCCTCGCCGCGCCGCGTCTTCAGATAACGGCGGCGCACCCGCTCCATCTGGACGAGCCCGACCGCCTGAAGCAACAGCCAGAGGGCGAGGCCGGGATAGCCCTGTTCGCCGAGCATTTCGAAATAGCTCGAATGATAGGCGCGCGAATGCTCCTCATATATGGTCGGTTCGGACTCCTGCGGCTTGTCGGGATCATAGGCCGACGCCGCCTTTTCGACGACGACATGGTTCTGGATATAGGCCTCGAAGCCGCCACCGAACGGATGCTCTTTCGCATAGTCCCACGTCCACTTCCAGACCGCGACCCGGGTCGACGCCGACTGGTCGGCCTTATACCCCTCGATCGTCTCCATCCGCTCGGTGAAGCTCTGCGGCAGGAAGGGGATCGAGGCGATCGCGAGCACCCCCGCGCCGATCATGTAGAGAAAACGGTGCTGGACCGCGCGGAGCGAAAGCACCGCCAGCACCGCGAGGCATACGAGACCGGTGCGCGCTTCGGTCCCGACCGGCAGCAACATGCAGGCGAAGCACAGCGCGAAGCAAAAGAGCGAAACGCGCCAGTCGGGCGGGAATATGGTGCCGTGATTGCGATACCAGAGGATGAGCGGAATGATCGCAATCCCCACGGTCGACATGATCGATCCTTCGTAGAGCCCGAAATTTTCCGCCAGCAGCAATTGGAGCGATCCGTAGCCGCTGCCGCCCGCCGCGGTCTTGATCCCGCCCGCGATCGCGATTGCGGCCGCCGACAGGAGCATGATCAGGATCAACGATTCGATCCGCAATTTGGTGCGCAGGGTGAGCGGCAGGAAGATCGCCCAGACGAGCGCCTTCCACACCCAATCCCATTTGACGAGCGCCTGGACCGGGAAATCGGCCTGCATCGTCGTGATGCCGCAATAGATGAGAAGCAACACCATCAGCGTCTGACGCCCCGACCAGCGCGTATCGCTCTTGTCGTCGGCGACGAACCAGCCGAGGATCGCCAGGCCGAACACGATCAGCGAGATCGGAATCGAATTGATCAGGAAATAGCTGAGGCGCTGCGGCGCGACGATGTCGATATAGCAATAGCAGAGGATGAACAGGAACGGCTTGCGAAAGCCGACCCCGATGAAAGCGAACAGAAAGGCGACGAACGCAAGGTCACGCATCGTCGCCGCGCTCCTTCGCCGCTTCGGCGTCGCGCCGCTGCTGCCACAGCTTGCGCGGGCTCACTTCATGATCGAGATCGTCGCGGTAGAGCAGGCGCCAGAGCGCGACCGCCATCAGCGCATGAGTCAGGCCAATGGAAAAATTGTCGACCATGAAGGACGGAATGCCTAGCTTTGCCTGCGACCACAAGGGTCTGTCGCGGTCGCTCTATGCTCTCGGGGTTGACGCCGCGTTAAGGCTTGTGTGGCAGGAACCCGCCCCATGACCCGCATCTTGCACGTCCTCGATCACAGCCTGCCTGCGCACAGCGGCTACACCTTTCGGACCCGTGCGCTGATGAAGGCGCAGGCGGCCAGGGGATGGCAGGTCGCGGGCGTGACCGGCATCCGGCATCCGGTTCCCGGACCGGCGGTCGAGACGGTCGACGGCCTGACTTTCTATCGCACGGAGCCGGTCGCACCCGCCCCGTCGCCGCTCCGCGAATGGCGCGAAATCGGGGCACTCGCTGCGCGCATCGACGCGTTGGTCGAGGAATGGAAGCCCGACCTGCTCCACGCGCATTCGCCGGTGCTCGACGCGCTCGCGGCGCTGCGCATCGCACGGCGCCGCGACCTTCCGTTGCTCTACGAGATCCGGGCTTTCTGGGAGGATGCGGCGGTCGGCAACGGGACGGGACGGGAGAAGAGCGCGCGCTACCTCGTCACCCGGCAACTCGAAACCCACGCGGTCAAGTCGGCCGATGCCGTCGCGGTGATCTGCGACGGGCTGCGCGGCGACCTGATCGCGCGAGGGGTCGATCCGGCCAAGATCATCGTTTCTCCCAACGGCGTCGACCTCGACCTGTTCGGCAGCCCGCCGCCGCGCGACGCGGCGTTGGCGCACGAACTCGGTCTGCCCGATGACGCGGCGGTGATCGGCTTTATCGGCAGCTTCTATGACTACGAAGGGATCGACGACCTGATCGCGGCGATGCCCGCGCTGGTCGCCGTGCAGGGCGATGCGCAATTGCTGCTGGTCGGCGGCGGGCCGCGCGAGGCGGCGCTGAAGGCGCAGGCGGCAGCTTCGCCGGTGGCGGCGCATATCCACTTCGTCGGTCGCGTGCCGCACGAAGCGGTCGGACGCTATTACTCGCTTGTCGATATCCTTGCCTATCCGCGCAAGAAGATGCGGCTGACCGACCTCGTCACTCCGCTCAAGCCGCTCGAGGCGATGGCGCAGGGCAAGCTCGTCGCGGCGTCGGACGTCGGCGGGCATCGCGAACTGATCGAGGATGGCGTCACCGGCACATTGTTCGCGCCCGACGACCCGGTTGCGATTGCCGAGGCGCTGAAATCGCTGCTCGGCGCCCGCGCCATGTGGGACGAGCGCCGCCGGGTCGCACGCGATTTCGTCGAGGCCGATCGTAACTGGTCGTCAAACATTTTGCGTTACGAACCCGTTTACCAGCGGCTGTTGGGACGCGGCACCGCGTCGCTCGCGGCCTGACGGCACGATCATCAGCACCCTTGCGATGCACGGAAACCGGGACGATATGAGACGCGGCAACAAAAGCGGAGGAAAGGCTTTGGCGATCGCGATGGTGCGTGCCCTGCGCCCGGCCCTGCCGGCGGTTATCGGCGCCGCGGCGCTGACCTTTCTGTTCGCGGCGGTCATGCCGCTCGCCTGGATCGCGGGCATCAGCTGGAATCTCTATCTCGACCGCCTCTCGGCGCTGTTCGAGCCGCCCATCGGCAATGGTGCGCGGCTCGCGCTGGCGCTCGGCATGGCTGTCTTCGCCGCCCTGATCGCGGGGCTCGTCGCGCTCGCGCTGGCGCGGCCCGACGCGGTTCTGCCGCGCCTGCGCCGCCGCGCCTCGACCGATGACGATGGGGCGGCCGAAGATCCGCTGCCGCGTCGCCGGGCGGATTTCCACCCCGACGACCCGCCGCGTCCACCGATCCGCGCCGGCCGCGACCTTCCCGCCGAGGGGCTGGGACCGCTTGGAGCCCCGGCGACGGTCGACGATTCGTTCGACAACGCAGAAGCGGAGGACGACGATACGCTGGTCCTTGCCGACCTTGCGCCCGCCGACCCTGCGGAAGGCGAAGAGCCCTGGCTGCAACCTGCCGAATTGACATCGCCGCCGCCGCTCGACCCGGTCGACCGGTCGCTGGGCGCGATGGTCGCACGGCTCGAGGCCGGCCTAGCCCGCCGCCGCCAAGGCTCGGACATGCCCGAATCCAGCGATCGCGAGAGCGATCCGGACGCGGGCGTCGGCCCGGTCGATTTCGCGCTCGAAGCCGCGCTTGGTACGTTGCAGCGCCTGAATCGCCTGCCCGCGGGCTGACGCCGCGCGCTGACCGTCAGTCCTCGACGCTCAGCATTTCAACGCACAGCGATCGGCCGCTCTCGGCGATCTCCACCGCAACGTCGGCGACGATATGTCCGGCCAGGCGCCACTCCACGCGTTCAAGATGCGCCGCGAGCGATCGTCGCAGATCAGCCGGGTCGCCGGCGGCGACGCTACATGGGAAATTATGACGCGCGCCGACGAAGCTGGCGCTCGCCCACGGGCGCAAGGTCGAGGCGTCAAGCGAGACACCGGACGGAAGTTCGCGGGTGAGCAGGCGGCGCAGGCGCCGATGCGGGCAGGCCGGCCGGGCCCGCGACGCGGATGGCTGGGCGGTCATCGCCGGTCATCCCGCGAAGCCGTTTGAGGGCACAATCGGTCCTCTCGAAGGTCGGCACTCCAGATGTTCATGAAATGTTCTGCGCGGCAGATTATGCGCGATCCCGGCTCGCGTCCGGCGCGCAGGTCGGCGACCAGCCGGGGGTCGCGCACCGCGGCGCGGCCGAACGCGGTCGGCGCCATGTGCGTTTCCTTCAGAAAGCTCTCGATCTTCTGCAACAGTCTGCGTTCCACGGCGGTTTCTCCCGTTGGCGAGTGGCGGGCGAGTCGCCCGATAGGATATTTCCTATCTGAATGTCGATTTCCTACTTGTCTAGGAAAAATCCTGTTGGTAATGCGGGAGCAGGAAGGACCGACCGTGACCGACTTTTCCGACGATCCGCGGGCGACGCTCGATCGCCTCTTGCAGGACAAGGGGATCGATTATGCGCGGCTGTCGAGCGTGATCGGGCGCAACGCCGCCTATATTCAGCAATATATCAAGCGCGGATCGCCGCGAACTCTTGCCGAGCAGGACCGGGCGCGGATCGCCGCCTATCTGGGCGTGACCGAGGCGATGTTGGGCGGCCCCGAGCGGCGCGTCGCGGCGCCGCCGCGTCCGCGCGGCCGCGACATGATCCTGGTGCCGAAATTGGCGGTCGGCGCCTCGGCGGGTCCGGGGGCCAGCATCGACGGCGAGCCGGTCGAGGGGGCTGTCGCGTTCGATCCCAAATGGCTGCGCGATCTGGGTGCCGACCCGCGCGCGCTCAGCATCATCCGCGTCGAGGGCGATTCGA
Organism: uncultured Sphingopyxis sp.; assembly: GCA_964607625.1. Classification (GTDB taxonomy): domain Bacteria; phylum Pseudomonadota; class Alphaproteobacteria; order Sphingomonadales; family Sphingomonadaceae; genus Sphingopyxis. The sequence continues at coordinate 33,428 of CAZSMB010000014.1, forward strand.
TGGCGCCGACGCTGAACGACGGCGACGACATTTTGGTCGACGGCGGCGATTCGGGCGCGCGGCTGCGCGACGGAATCTATGTGCTGCGGATGGACGATGGGCTGATGGTGAAGCGAATCGCGCGGGCGCCGGGGGCGGGGCGGATCTCGGTGCTCAGCGACAATGCCCAATATCCAAGCTATCCCGACTTGCCGATGGCGTCGGTGCAACTCGTCGGGCGGGTGGTCTGGACGGGACGGCGGGTGCGTTGACCCGCGACACCCGATGCGCCGGCGTCAATAAGGTTCGGCCATCACCGCTTCGATCTCATGGTCGAGCACTTCGGCGCGGCGGCATTGATCCTGGTCGCCCGAGCGGCATTTTTCCGCCGCCTTGTCGCGCTGGCGCTGGAGCTTGCCGACGCGTTCCTCGCGCTTGCGCAGTTCGCGGCCCCGGTTGCGGTCGGCTTCGTCCTGGCTGGTCGTCGACCAGTCGGCAACCTGTCCCACCGCCTTGACGGGCGCGGTGACCACGCTTTTCACCGTGCTCACACAGCCGCCGAGCACGATCGGCATCGCCAGCGTCATCAGGATCGTCGCACGCATCGTCATTCTCCCTCGGCCTGTCTTCGCACAGGC
>CAZSMB010000015.1:0-21029 GCA_964607625.1 uncultured Sphingopyxis sp.
CTGGACCTGTCGACGCTCGACTTGTAGCCGCGCTGTCATCCGGCCATCCTAGCGGCATGACCATGACCCGAATCGTTTCGCTGTTCCTCGCCCTTTTTGTCTTTGCCGTCGCACCGCTTCGTGCCGAAGACGGCGAGACCCGCACGCCGGTCACGATCCTGATCTCGATCGACGGCTTTCGCGCCGACTATCTGGACCGCGACATCACGCCGACGCTGTCGCGGCTCGCAGCCGAGGGCGCGCATGGAGCCTTGCGCCCGTCGTTCCCGACGAAAACCTTCCCCAACCATTATGCCATCGTCACCGGCAAGCGTCCCGACACCAATGGCATTGTCGGCAACCGGATGATCGACCCCCGACGCCCCGACCAGATCTTCAGCCTGGGCGATGCCAAACAGTCGCTCGATCCCTTTTGGTGGGACGAGGCCGAACCCGCGTGGGTGACGGCCGACAAGGCGGGCGTACGCAGCGCAACGATGTTCTGGCCGGGCAGCGAAGTCGCCATTCACGATGCGCGGCCGGACGACTGGCAACGGTTCGACCAGCATGTTTCGGGCGAACAGCGCGTCAACGCGGTGCTCGACTGGATGCGACGGCCCGCCGATACGCGCCCCGCCTTCGCGACGCTCTATTTCGATATCGTCGATACCGCGGGGCACCGCTTCGGCCCCGACAGCCAGGAGGTGAACGACGCCATCGAGGCGGTAGACGCTCAAATCGGTTCGCTCGTGGCGGGACTGGCCGATTTGCACCAGCCCGCCCGATTGCTGATCGTCGCGGACCACGGCATGCGCGCGGTCGATGCCGCGCGCGTCGTCCAGCTTGCCGACCTGATCGACCTGCCGAGCATCATCGCGGTCGAGACAGGCCCCTATGCGGCGATTGAGCCCGCGGCCGCGACCGACGACCGCGTCGCAGCGGCGCTGCTGAAGCCGCACGAGCATATGAGCTGCTATCGCCGCGAAGACCTGCCCGAACGGCTGCACTATGGCCATAATCCGCGCGTCGCCGCGATCATCTGCATCGCCGAGGCGGGCTGGACCATCCTGGCGGGAGAGCCCGAATGGCCGGTAAAGGGCGGCGCGCACGGCTATGACAATCAGGACCCGCAAATGCTGGCGCTGTTCATAGCAGCCGGCACGAACCTGAGGGGCGACGTCGGTATCGTCGACAATATCGAAGTCTATCCCCTGCTGATGAAACTGCTGGGCGTCGCACCCCTTCCAAGCGATGCGACGGGAGTCTTGGCGAAACGGCTCGCGAATTAGGCGGCTTGCTTTCGAGGCGCGGCTCGCGTCATAGGATCGCCATGCTCCACTATGAAGATATCGAGGTCGGCGCGGTCCGGCGCTTTGGAAACAAGCTGGTCACGCGCGAAGAAGTCGTCGACTTTGCCGGCAAATATGATCCGCAGCCGTTTCACCTGGACGACGAAGCGGCAGCCGAAACCTACTTCGGACGGCTGTCCGCGAGCGGCTGGCACACCGGATCGATGGCGATGCGGATGATGGTCGACAATATGAAGGAAAATCGGCAGGCCGGGCTCGGATCGCCGGGGATCGACGAGCTGCGCTGGCTGAAGCCCGTCTATCCGGGCGATACGCTGCGCTGCGAGACCGAAATATTGAGCAAGCGGCGGTCCGCCAGCCGGCGCGAAATGGGCTTGTTCGAATCGAAGCTCACCGTCTTCAACCAGCATGACGAACCGGTGATGACGATGCGCTCGACCGGATTGATCCGCGTCCGGACCCCGGACGCGGATTGACGCCTTATGCGCCGCAGCTCCATTCGCCTTCGAAGCTGCCTTCGCCGCCATAGGTGCGATTGACGGTCAGCGTGGCGTCATAGACCTTTTGCTCGCCTTCGGTGCGGACCGGCTTGTCCGACGCATGGTCGAGCGTCAGCTTGAGCCCCGGACCCGACATTTCGAGACCCTTTTCGAGCGCACCGAAGCCGCCCGAACCGGCGACGCGCTGAACCTGGCCGCCGACCTTGACCGCGCCGGACGCCAGCTGGTCGTCGCCGACATTGGCCTTGGCGATGAAGGCGGGGTCCGACTGGCCCTTGACCGTGAAGCCGCAGCCGAGTTCGCCGTCGAGGCGCAACATCTCGCCCTTGCCGATCGCACTGAGTTCAATTGGTTCGCCGCTGCCGGTATCGGGCAGCTTGTTCTCGTCGTTGGCGGCTTCGGTCTTCGTCGGCTGGCTTTCGGTCGGGGTCTGGCCCGAGCAGGCGGCAAGCAGAAACAGGGCGCCGAGCGGCGCCGCAAGAGGGGATCGCATCAAATATTCTCCTTTGGTCGCGAGAGAAACGCACCAAAAGCGCGGTCGCTCCCGTTGACGCGGAGACCCGTAACGGGACAGCTTCAGTCGCGCAAGACCGCCATGACATCGATTTCCTCGGCCGCGGCGCCCGACACCTGCAACAGATAGCGTCCGGGCACGACCGCGAAGTCGACCATCTTGCGAATGCCCGAGCAGGCCGGGCCGTGGCCATGCCCCGTGGACGGCACGGCGGCAGCTTCGCGCACCAGATCGATCCACGCCCCCTGCCCCAGCGCGACGGTCAATTTTCCCGCCTTTGCAACGTCGATCGCGACCACCGCGCCCATCCTGTTCTTGTCCGGCACCTTTTCGGGCGCCGCGGCATAGGCAATCGTCTCACCGGCAAACAGCGCAAGGCGAACGCGCCGGCCCAGCGCGAGCGGAACCGAGGCATCGGCAGGGTCAGCAGCCGCGACACCCTCGCCTCCGGTTTCCGCCGTCCAACCGCCAAGCGGCGCAGGCAAGACCGGCTTGGTCGGACATGCGGCACCGTCGTCCGCAAGCGCCGGCACCGGCGCCATCGCGGCTGCTAGTCCCGCCGCCAATGCAAATCCGATCAGCTTTCGCATCTCACTTCCTTCCAAAGAGTTTTTCGACGTCATCCATCGCCAGCTTAACCCATGTCGGCCGGCCGTGATTGCACTGGCCCGAATGCGGCGTGACCTCCATCTGGCGGAGCAGCGCGTTCATTTCGGCGACGTTCAACGTGCGCCCCGCACGCACCGAGCCGTGACAGGCCATTGTCGCAGCGACGAGTTCCAGCTTTTCCGACAGGCCGAGCGCCGCGTCATAGCCCGCAAGATCGTCGGCGATATCGGTGACCAGCCGGATGCAGTCGATCGGCCCGAGCATCGCCGGCGTCGATCGCACCATCACCGCGGCGGGACCGAAGCGCTCGAGCTCGACGCCAAGCGCCGCGAGTTGCGGCGCCGCGGCTTCGAGGCGATCGCATGCGGGTTCGTCGAGCTCGACGACTTCGGGCATCAGCAGACCTTGCGAGGGCACCGCCGGCCCCGTCATCCCGCGCTTCAGCGTTTCGAGGACGAGCCGTTCGTGCGCGGCGTGCTGATCGACGATGACGAGCCCGTCCTCGGCTTCGGCGACGATATAGGTTTTGGCGATCTGCCCGCGCGCGATACCGAGCGGATGCGCGGCGGCATCGGGGGGCGGGGTAACGGCGATTTCGGCGCGGCCGGACGGCGGCGCCGGGGCGAACGCCGTCATCCGGTCATAGACGCGCGCCGTCGCGGCGTCGGGGACGGGCGCCTGATCGGCGCCGAACAAGTGAGCCGCCGGGGCTTCGTTCGGCGGGTAGTGGCCGAACAAAAAGCCCGTCGCCGGCAGTGCGGGCGCGACCGGTTCCTGTTGCCACGCCGCAAGCGCCGCCTCTGCGGGACGCTGGACGCTGCGAAAGCCATGCTCGTCGAGCGCGCGGCGGAGTCCCCCGACGATCATCCCGCGAACGAGTTGCGGGTCGCGAAAGCGCACCTCGGTCTTGGCCGGATGGACATTCACGTCGACCTCGCTCGTCGGAAGATCGAGGAACAGCGCGACGACGGGATGCCGGTCGCGCGCGAGCAGGTCGGCATAGGCACCGCGCAACGCCCCGACGAGCAATCGGTCCTTCACCGGTCGTCCGTTGACGAACAGATACTGGTGGTCGGCTATGCCGCGATTATAGGTCGGCAGGCTGATCACGCCGCCCAGATGCACCGGGCCGCGATCGAGGTCGACGCCGATGCTGTTCGCGGCGAGGTCGCGGTTCGTCAGCGCGGAAACGCGGCTGAGCCGGTCCTGCCCTCCCTGCACATCGAGTATGCGGCGTCCGTCGTGCTCGAAGGTGAAACCGATGTCGGGCCTAGCCATCGCGAGCCGTTTCACGACGTCCTGGCACGCCGCATATTCGCTGCGCGCGCTGCGCAGGAACTTGCGGCGCGCCGGGACGCGCGCGAACAGATCCTCGACGAGGACGCGCGTGCCCGGAGCCAGCGCCGCGGGTCCCTCGTCCGCAAGCGCGCCATTGTCGACGACACGCCGCCAGCCGTCGCCGCCGGCGACCCGGCTTTCGAGGGTCAGACGCGCGACGCTGGCGATGGACGGCAACGCCTCGCCCCGAAAGCCGAGCGTGGTAACATCCTCGATCGCCTCGTCGGGCAATTTGGAGGTCGCATGGCGTTCGAGCGCGAGCGCCATGTCGCCCGCGGTCATTCCGCATCCGTCATCCTCGACCTCGAGCCTCGCTATCCCGCCTTCGGCGAGTCGCACCGATATGCGAGTCGCCCCCGCGTCGATCGCGTTTTCAACCAGTTCCTTCAGCGCCGCGGCGGGTCTTTCGACCACTTCGCCGGCTGCGATCCGATTTACGAGCTTTTCCGGCAGGCGGCGTATTGACATGAAGCGTCTCCTAGCGCAGTCGGACGCAAATCGCGACCCATCCGCACAGCCTGATCGCTTTGTCCAGCATGACCCCTCCGGTCGAGCCGGAATCTCTCCCTGATTTGGTCCAGTTGCCGGGGCTGGTTTCGCGACCACGACTATGGCGGGGGCGCGGTCCGTTCGGGGCTGGCGGCTTCGATGACAGGAAGCAGTATCGATGTCCTTCTTTTCCCGGTTTCTGAAATTCAATTCGCAAGACATGGCTATCGACCTCGGCACCGCGAACACGGTGGTCTATGTTCGCGGCAAGGGCATCGTGCTCAACGAGCCGTCTGTCGTCGCGGTCGAGACGCTGAACGGGATCAAGCGGGTCAAGGCGGTCGGCGACGACGCCAAGCTGATGATGGGCAAGACCCCCGACAGCATCGAGGCGATCCGCCCCTTACGCGACGGCGTGATCGCCGATATCGATGTCGCCGAACAGATGATCGCCCACTTCATCAAGAAAGTGCACGGCGGGAAGCCGAATGCGTTTCGCAGCCCGGAGATCGTGATCTGCGTTCCATCGGGTTCGACGAGCGTCGAGCGCCGTGCAATCCGCGATGCCGCCTCGAACGCGGGCGCCAGCCAGGTGTGGCTGATCGAGGAACCGATGGCTGCGGCGATCGGTGCCGACATGCCCGTCACCGAGCCGATCGGGTCGATGGTCGTCGACATCGGCGGCGGCACGACCGAGGTCGCGGTGCTCAGCCTGCGCGGCCTGGCCTATACCACGTCGGTCCGCGCGGGCGGCGACAAGATGGACGAAGCGATCGTCTCCTATGTCCGCCGCCACCACAATCTGCTGATCGGCGAAGCCACCGCGGAACGGATCAAGAAGGATTTCGGCGTCGCGCGCATTCCTGCCGACGGCAGCGGGCTGACGATCCACATCAAGGGTCGCGACCTCGTCAACGGCGTGCCCAAGGAAATTTCGATCAACCAGGCGCAGATCGCCGAGGCCCTGTCCGAACCGATCGGCACCATCGTCGAGGGTGTGCGCATCGCGCTGGAGAACACCGCGCCCGAACTCGCGGCCGATATCGTCGACCAGGGCATTGTCCTGACCGGCGGCGGCGCGCTGATCCGTGAACTCGACGAGCTGCTCCGCGATGCGACCGGCCTGCCCGTCACCGTTGCCGACGATCCGCTGACCTGCGTCGCGATCGGCACCGGCCGCGCCATGGAGGACCCCGCCTTCCGCGGCGTGCTCCAGCAAGCCTAAGCAGTCCGTGGCTCGCCCGGCACACAGGCGTCCGGGACAATCCCGAAAGGCGCAGTACAGCCTGTTCGCTGCCTATGTCATTGCGGTGACGGGAGCGGTGGCCGGGCTGTTGCTTGCCGTCCTGTCGGTCGTCGATCCCGTCGGCTTCGCGCAGCTTCGTATCGCAAGCCAGGAACTTGCGGCGCCGATCGCCCGCGTCACCCGTTCGGTCACCGGATCGATATCCGGTATCGACGATAATGTGTCGGCCTATGTGAAGGCCGGGACGCAAAACCGGCGACTGCGCAAGGAACTGACCGGCGCACGGCGCAAGCTGGTCGCGACGAGCGCGCTGCAAGAGGAAAATCGTCAGCTCAAGGCACTCCTGAAGCTGCAGGAAACCGACCGTGCGGCGCTCGCCCACGGCTATCTGCTCACGTCGACGTCGACGAGCAGCCGGCGCATCGCCCTGCTCAGCATCGGGCGCAACCTTGGCGTCGCCGCGGGCCAGCCGGTCCGCGGGGCCGACGGCCTGATCGGTCGCATCCTGACGGCGGGGCCTTCGGTTTCGCAGGTGCTGCTGCTCACCGATGTCGACAATGTCGTCCCCGTGCGCCGTGCGCGCGACGGCCTGCCCGCCATTTCGTCGGGACGCGGCAACGGCAATCTCGATGTTCGCACGCTGAACATCGCGAACAATCCCTTCAAGCCGGGCGACATCCTGGTCACCTCCGGAACCGGCGGCCTCTATCCGCCGAACATTCCCGTCGCGATCGTGGTCAGCCGACAGGACGACGGCGCGCTGGCACGCCCCCTTGCCGACCCGGCCAAGGTCGACGCGGTCGCGGTGCTGCGTCCCTACACCCCCGAAGATATCGAAGCGCAGGCGGTTCCCGCCCCCACGCAGGCTCCATGAATCGCGCCGCGCCCCGGATCGGCGAACCCGCATCGCTCTGGCGAATGCGCGCGGTGCCGGTGGCGACGGTGATGCTCGCGTCCGCGCTGCCCTTGATGCTGCCGCTTGTCGCCAGTTCGCCGGTGCTGCCTCCGCTCGGCCTGCTCTTCTTTCTGTGCTGGCAACTGCTGCGCATCGAAATGTGGCCGGTATGGATCGGCCTGCCGCTTGGCTTGTTCGACGACCTGTTCAGCGGCGCGCCGATCGGCACCGCGGTGGGATTGTGGACGCTGGCCAGCATTGCGATCCATTATTTCTCGCAGCGCATCTATTGGCGCGGCTTTTTCCACGACTGGGGGATTGCGGCACTGCTCGTGGCGGTCGTCCAGGCGGTTGCGGCGCTGATCGCGCACGAGCACGCGCCCGCCGGCCAGGTTCTGGGCCTGGTGGCGCCGCAGATCGTGATTTCGGCGCTCCTCGTCCCCTTCATTCTTCGCCTGACCGGCCGGTTTGACAATTTCCGCCTGAAACGCCGATAGTTAATCGATGTCCCGAAAAAAGCGTCCGCCGATCACCGAAGCCTGGAGAGGCATTACCTTCACGCGCCGGGCGCTCGTCGTCGGCGGAGCGCAAACAGCGGTGGGGGTCGCGCTCGCGGCCCGGATGGCCTATATATCGATTATCGATAACGACCGCTATGTTCTTGAATCAGAAAGCAATCGGGTCAATCTGACGCTCGTCCCGCCGCGTCGTGGCTGGATCGTCGATCGCAATGGCAAGGCGATGGCGAACAATCGCGTGTCGCTTCGTATCGACATCATTCCCGACCGGCTTCACGACAAGGAAGCGGTGCTGGGCCAGCTTCAGACCCTGCTCGGCCTCGACGGCGACGCGATGCAGCGGATCAATCGCGACCTCAAGGTTTCGTCGGGATCGCAGCCGGTCGCGGTCAAGGAAGACGTCAGCGAAGCCGAATACGCCTCGGTCCTCGTCCGCCTGCCCGACCTGCCCGGCATCGCCCCGGCACGCGGCTTTGCCCGCTATTATCCGACGGGCGCCGCGGTCGGCCACCTGATCGGCTACGTCGGGGCCCCCAATGCCGAGGAATATGAGGAGGCGAAAGACCCGCTCTACATCACACCGGGCTTCAAGATCGGCAAACAGGCGCTTGAAAAATATTTCGAACCCGTTCTGCGAGGCAAGCCCGGCGCGCGCCGGGTCGAGGTGACCGCGCGCGGCAAGGTCGTGCGCGACCTGTCGTCGCAGCCCGACATCCAGGGCAAGACGGTGCACCTGACCGTCGATGCCGATTTGCAGGACTATGCGGCGCGGCGGCTTGGCCCCGAATCGGGATCCGTCGTCGTAATCGACTGTTTGACCGGCGATGTTCTGGCCATGGCATCGATGCCGAGCTTCGATCCCAACAGCTTTTCGAGCGGCATTGGCGTCGCCGAATATAAATGGCTCAGCCAGAACGACCATGTGCCGCTGCGGAACAAGACGCTGAGCGGGCTTTATCCCGCCGGGTCGACGGTCAAACCGATGGTCGCGATGAGTTTCCTCGAGGCGGGACTTCCCGCCGAGGCGACCACCTTCTGCGGCGGCGGGCTGCGTGTCGGCAACCGCGTGTTTCACTGCTGGAACCGACGCGGCCACGGCCAGGTCAACATGGCCAAGGGTATTTACCAGAGCTGCGACGTCTATTTCTATCACTTCGCGCAGCAAATGGGCATGGACGTCATTGCGGCGATGGGCAAGCGACTGGGCCTGGGCCAGAAATTCCCGCTGCCCGTGCCCAGCCAAAGCTATGGCACGATGCCCAGCCCGGCCTGGAAACAGGAAAAATACGGCCGCCCCTGGACGATCGCCGATACGGTGAACGCGACGATCGGCCAAGGCTATGTGCTCGTCAATCCGACCCAGCTTGCGGTGATGGCGGCGCGGCTCGCGACGGGAAACCGGCTGATGCCGCATCTGACCCGCGACGCGAACCGGCCCCCGACCGAAAGCCTGGGCTTTGCCCCCGATCATATCGGACTGGTCCGCGAGGCGATGAACCAGGTCGTCAACGGCGCGGGCACGGCCGGCCGCGCGCGCCTGCCGATCGAGGACGTCAAGATGGCGGGCAAGACCGGCACCGCGCAGGTCGTCAGCCTGAGCAAGGGCCGCGGCGGCATGGGCGTGCCGTGGAAATATCGCGACCACGGCCTGTTCATCTGCTTCGCGCCCTTCGACGCGCCGCGCTATGCCGCCGCGGTCGTGATCGAGCATGGAGCGGGGTCGAGTTCGGCCTATCCGGTAGCGCGCGACGTGATGACCTTCCTGTTCGATCGCGACAAGGCGATGGCGGCGCTTACCGAATATGAAGCCGGTTGGGGCGGCACGATAGAAGAGCGTATGGCGCGCGATTTCGCGGCGTGGAAAGCGGGCGCGACGCAGCCCGCGCCGGAGGGCGGCGAATGATCCCCGTCCCGCCCGCGGTCCAGCGCATCCCGTGGAAGCTGATCGCGCTGCTGTCCGCCATCACCGGATTCGGGCTGCTCGTTCTCTATTCGGCGGCGGGCGGCAGCATGACCCCCTGGGCGCTGAACCAGGGCGTACGCTACCTGGTCTTCCTGATCGGTATGCTGATCCTCGGACGCTTCAAGCTGCGTTTTTTCGAGGACTTCTCCTATCTCGCCTATCTGGGCGTCATTGCGCTCCTGTTCGCGGTCGAGCTTCTCGGCTTCGTCGGCGGTGGCAGCCAGCGCTGGCTCAACCTGGGGTTCATGAACCTCCAGCCGTCCGAGCTTATGAAGGTGACGATCGTGCTCGCACTCGCGCGCTTCTATGCGCAGCTGCCGCCGGGCAACACGCGCACCTTTACCGCCCTCTGGCCGGCGCTCGTGATGATCGGCCTCCCCGCCGGGCTCGTCATGCTCCAACCCGATCTCGGCACCGCGCTCGCGATCTGCGCGAGCGGGGCCGTGGTCATGTTCGTGTCGGGGCTGCCGCTATGGTGGTTCGGCAGCGCCGCGCTCGCCGGCGCCGCCGCGCTTCCCGTGCTTTTCTCGATGCTGCACGATTATCAGCAAAAGCGCGTCCTGATCTTCCTGGACCCCGAAAGCGACCCGCTGGGGGCAGGATATCACATCAGCCAGTCGAAGATCGCGATCGGATCGGGAGGGATCGGCGGCAAGGGCTTCCTCAACGGATCGCAAAGCCACCTCGACTATCTGCCCGAAGGGCACACCGACTTCATCTTTGCGACAATGGCCGAAGAATGGGGCCTGATCGGCGGGTTCGTGCTGCTGCTCGGCTTTTTCCTGCTGCTGCGCTGGTCGACCCGCGTCGCCATCAACGCGCGTACGCGCTTCGGCCAACTCGTCGCGACGGGCCTGACGATGACGATCTTCTTCTATATGGCGATCAACCTGATGATGGTCATGGGTCTCGCCCCCGTCGTGGGCATTCCCCTGCCGCTCTTTTCCTATGGTGGATCGTCGATGCTGACGATCATGACCTGCGTGGGGATCATCCTGGCGATCGAGAACGACAGCAAGACGGGAACGCGCCGGTTCCATTGACGATCGACTGATGGATCAGCGCTGCGGCGGGGCGCGATAGGCGGCTTCGTCCAGTTCGCCTTCCCAGCGCGCGACCGTCGTCGCGACGGCCAGGTTGGCAGAGGCGCTCGGCACCGTTCGCGTCATGTCGAGCAGGCGGTCGAACGGCAGGACGAAGCCGACGATCAGCGCGGTCTGTTCGGGCGCGATGCCGACCGCCGAGAGCACCGCGGCGAGCATGAACAACGATGCCGACGGGACCGGTGCGGTCCCGAACGCCGCGAGCGCCCCGGTCAACAGCACGACGAACGCCGTTCCGGCATCGAGCGGCACCCCGAACGCCTGCAAGCTGAAGATGCTGAGCAGGCCGACGTACATCGCCGTGCCGTCCTTGCCGATGCTCGCGCCGAGGGGCAGCACGGTCGAAAAAACCGTCGACGAGACCCCGAGATTGCGTCCGGCAACGGTCATGGCGACCGGCAGCGTCGCCGATGACGACGCGGTGGAAAAGGCGACGACCAGCGCGTCGACGATGCCGCGAAAGAAGGGCAGCACCGGCAAGCGCGCGAGCAAACGCAGGAGCAGGCTGTGGACGAGCAGGATCTGAATCAGCGATCCCAACACCACGGCAAGGGCGAGCCAGCCGATATTGACGAACACCGCCGCGCCGTTGGTCGCGACGGCATTCGCGATGAGAGCGAAAACGCCGATCGGCGTCGCCTCCATCACCAGCCCCACGATGCGCAGCAACACCGACGACAGCGATTGCAGCAGCCCCGCAAAGGGTTTGCCGGCCTCACCCGCGAGAACGGTGCCGACCCCGGTCAGGATCGCAACGAAAATCAGGGCGAGCATGTCGCCGTTCGCCAGCGCGCCGACGATATTGGTCGGGACGATCCCGACGAGCTGGTCATAGAGCGGAACCGGATCACCAAGCGCCTGCGGGGCCGCATCGCCGACCGGAACGCCGACGCCGGGCTGGATCAATACGGCAACGATCATCCCGATCGACACGGCGATGGCGGTCGTCAGCGCAAACAAGCCGACCGTTCGCCCGCCGAGCGGGCCGAGCCGCTTCGGGTCGGCGAGCGACGTGATGCCCGCCGCAATGGTCACGAGGACGATCGGTGCCACGAGCATGCGGATCGCACGCACGAACAGGTCCCCGAACACCGCGACGCTTGGCGCGGCATCGGGCCAGACGAGCGCAAGGAGCAGGCCGAGCACAAGTCCGCCGAGGACTCGCTTCCACAAGGATATGGCGAACCAGCGGCGCATCATCGCGCATCCGCGGCGGATTGAAGGGCGGAGGAGCACGCGATTTCGATCATCGACCATATCCTATGCACGCCGCGGGCCGACTCTGGCATATCATCTGCACCCGCCCCCATAACCCATCGCTATATGCTTTCGATCACGCTCGAAACGACCTTGAGAAAGTCGGTCGCAACCGCGGTCGGCGGCCTGTTCAGCAGGTGCATCGCGTACAGGTCGAAGGTCAAAGGCGGCTTGAGCGGACGCACCGCGAGCCCCGGCGCAAGCGCAGCCTGAGCGGTGAAGCTGTCGACGATGGTCAGCCCGACACCGGCCCGGACCAGCGCGGTGGCGATATAGAAGGTGCGCGTCGATATCGTATCGTCGAGCGCCAATCCAAGGCGCTGCTGTTCGCGGACGAAAATCTCCCCGATCGGCCCGCTCGATGCAACGCTGATGAAGCGATGACCCTTGAGGTCCGCAAGCTCGAGCCGCGGCGGCGCGTCGGGCATGTCCTCTTCGCGGTACAGCACGACGAGTTCCCCCTCGCCCAGCCAGCGACTGCCGACCGGCGCCTTCTGCGGCACTTCGACCGCGATCGCGATGTCGGTCTCGCGCTCGTGCAGCTTGCGCACCAGATCGTCGTGATGGACGGTCTGGAGATCGAACTGAACATTGGGGTGGCTCGGCAGGAAGCGGGCGACCGCTTCGGGCAAGACGCCGAGCGCGAGCGATGGCAGTGCGGAAACGCGCAGCATCATGCCCGCACCGCGGCGCAGATTGCGCGCGCCCTCGCGCAACGCCTGAACCCTCTCCTGGATTTCGCCGACTTCCTGAAACAAGGCGTGAGCGTCGTCGGTTGGCACCAGCCGCCCCTTGGTGCGCTCGAACAGCCGGAAGCCGAGCATCGATTCGGCGTGGCGCAGCGTTTTCGACACCGACGGCTGCGACACGTTCAGCGCGCGCGCCGCCGCGCTGACCGAACCGTTGGTGTAGACGGCGTGAAAAATCTCGATGTGACGCAGGTTCATCGCGGCCATCGTCGCGACCTAGCGCCGTTGCGGCAAGCTATTTTTGCGGTGCAGCATTCCGAACCGCGTCGTCAGCGTTCGCGCAACAGGACGCGGCCATATCGCGCGGCAGCGGCCTCGCCTCCGGCGATCGCGGCTTCCCCGTTCACGAAAACATAGTCCATGCCGATCGAATAGGCATGCGGCTGTTCATAGGTCGCAACGTCGCGGACCGTCTTCGGATCGAACACGATCACATCGGCGAAGGCGCCTTTTCGGAGCACGCCCCGGTCGGGGATATGAAAGACTTGCGCGGTCAATCCCGTTCCGGCGTGGAGGGCGTGTTGTGGGGAGATTACGGGTTTGTCGAGAACATAGCGACGCAGCTTGCGCGGGAAGGCCCCGTAGGCGCGGGGGTGTTCGGAGGTCTTGCCGAAGGCGGGCAGCCCGCCGTCGGTCGACGTCATCGTCCATTTCTGGCGCATGAAGGCGGTGACGTCGTCGTCGCTCATGTTGAACGAGACGGTCGGCGCACCGCCCTGGATGAGCATGTCGATCGCCGCGTCGAGCGGGTCCTTGCCCTGCATTTTCCCGATTTCGTCGAGCCTTTTGCCCTCCAGCGACGGATTTGGCGCGAAGCGGCGGATCATCAGCGCATGCGGTCCGGCGCGCCGTTCGAGATTCGGGACCATTTCGGCCCGGATCTTTGCGCGCATTGCCGGGTCCTGCAGACGCTTCGCCAGCGCTGCGGCTCCTCCCTCCTGCGCCCAGCCCGGCACGAGCGAGGCCATCAGGCTCGATCCCGACGCGGTATAGGGATATTGGTCGGCCCAGACCCGAACCCCCGCTGCACGGGCCTTGTCGATGTGGGCGATGACGTCGGCCGACTTGCCCCAAACTTGCGGGCCGAGCACCTTGATATGCGTGACCACCCCCGGAATCCCGGCTTCGCGCGCCACGGTAATCACCTCTTCGACCGCGTCGACGACGCCGACGTTATAATTGCCTTCGTCGCGGATGTGGCTGGTGTAGACCGCGTGCGGAAACCGCGCTGCCGCCTTCGCCAGCCCGACGATCTCTGCCGTGTTCGAATATTTGGCGGGGATATAGAAGGGTCCGTCCGACAGGCCCGCGGCGCCCGCCTGCATCGCCGCGGTGACGAGCCCTTCCATCTTCGCCTGCTCGTCCGCGGTCGGCAGCCGGTCGACATCGCCCATCACCGCGCGGCGCACGGCGTTATGACCGATCAGCGGCACGACATTGACCCCCGGGACATTCGTCCGCAGGTCGGCGATCTGCGCCGTCAGGTCGGCGGGTCCGCCGCCGTCGGGGTTGATCATCAGCGTCGTGATGCCCTGGAACAACATCGGCAATGCCGCCGCGAGTTCGGGCGTCTGGATGTTTGGGGCGGCATGCGAATGCGGGTCGATGAAGCCCGGCGCGACGATCTTGCCGCGGGCATCGACGAGCCGGTCGGCGGTCGCGGAGGCCGGGATGACCCCGACCGCCGCGATCCGGTCGCCCTCGATCGCGACGTCGGCGGGGCGCCCCGGCGCATCGCTGCCGTCATAGACCGTGCCGCCGCGGATCAGCACATCATAATGCTGGGCCAGCGCGGGAGAGCCGATAGCCAGCAAGGCAGCGAACGATAGCGCCAGGCGTTCCATCATCGCCTCCGTTACATTTCGAACCGCACGCCGACCCGGAAGGTGCGGCCGAGCAGGTCATAGAGCGACTGGTTGGTCGCCGGCGTCGCATAGGCGCTGCCCGCGGGCCCCGGCGCGACGACCGGCGGGTCCTTGTCGAGCAGGTTGGTGATGGCGAGGTAGAATTGCATGTCCTTCCCGCCCGTTTCGACATCGAAGGTCAGCGACGTATCGAGATAGAAGGCGCCGTCGATATGATTGTCGTTGATCGTCCGGTTGGTCACGGTCGACACCGGACAGCCCGAGGTGCATTCGACGAAGCTGTTGTCATAGACGCCGCTGCTGATCCCGCGCCCGGTCAGGGTGAAGGTGACATCGTCATTCTTGTAGGTGCCCTGGACGCGATAGAGCCATTTGGGCGTGCCGCCGTTCGAATTCTGTCCGACCCGGTCGACCGGAGCGTCGATGCCATTGTCGAAATAATTCTTGATATAGCGGGTCGCCATCGCGCGCAGCGTCAGGTCGCCGACCCCGACCGGCACACGATAGCTGCTTTCGAAGTCGATTCCCTTGGCGCGCTGGACGGCGAAGTTGAACGGGCTTTCGAAGACCTGGAGGTTGTTGCCGAAATCGTTCGGGCCGCGCACGACCGCGTTACAGAATTCCTGCACTCCTTCGGCGCAGCGATCGACGATCGTCTGGGCCGCGACGGACCCGATCGCGCCCTTTATCTTGATGTCGTAATAATCGACCGAGAGCGCGAAACCGCGCAGGAACTGCGGCTGCAAGACGACGCCGACACCCCATTGGTCGGCCTTTTCGGGCTGGAGATCGGGGTTGCCGCGCGTGGTCCCCGCAAACTGCACCGACGCATTGTTCTGCGTCGGGTCGATCAGCACGTTGATGCGCGTCGAACCCGCGGTGAACAGCTCGCCGAGGTTCGGCGCGCGAATGTCGCGCGACCGCGTCGCGCGGATGCGGATGTCGGGGATCGGCTCGAAGGTCAGCCCGGCCTTCCATGTCGTCACATAGCCCGAGGTCGAATAGTCGGTCCCGCGCACCGCACCGTTGAGGTCGAGCCCCTCGATCACCGGGACGAGCAGTTCGAGATAGGCTTCGCTCACATGATAGGAGCCGAAGCTGGGCAGGAAATTGCCGACGAACCAGCCCGACTGATATTCGGGCGCGACTTCGCCCGTGACTTTCTCGCGCCGATGTTCGCCGCCGATCGCGACCGAGACCGGCCCGGCCGGCAGGTCGAAAGCGTCGAACGAGAGGTTGGCGGCAAAGACGTCCTGCTGGAATTTCTGCTTGCGGAACGGATTGCCGATTACCCAGTCGAGCGCCTCCTGGCTTGCGGTGCCGATGCCGAAGCGGTTGAACGGGATACAGCCGTTATCGGGGTCGGTCAGCGAGGATCGGCAGACGATCGTCCCTTCGGCCACGCCGAGCGCATTGCCGGCGGGGGCGAACACCGCATCCTGTGCCAGCGCAAGGCGCGCATTGTTCGAAATGTCGCGCGCCATTTCGCGGGTGCGGCTGATACCCTTTTGATAATAGGCGTCCCAGCGCGCCTCGGACCCGAACAGGCCGAACGTCCCGTTCGCGCCGACGACATAACGCTGCAACTCGCGCTTCGTGTCGTTCTTGCGCACCGGCAGGTTGGCATTGGTCGTGCCGAATTTGAATTGGGTGATGCCGAGCGCGTCGAGCCGTGTCCGCACCTCTTCGGGAATGAAGGCATTGTCCGACTGCATCGTGACATTGCCCTGGTTGAGCTGAATCCCCAGATGACCGAGATTCTTGGACTTCGCATAGGAGGCCTGGACGAAGACGTTGAGCCAGTCGGCAACCTCGTAGCTGAGCCGCCCGAACAGGCTCTTGCGATTCTCCGCCGGGTCGAGCGACTGGTAGCTGTTGACCTGGGTCGATTGCCAGTCGCCGCCGATCATCCACGGGTCGCGCACCGTCCCATAGTCGAACTGGCTGACCGCGCCGCCGACGCCGAAGGTGGTGCCGCGCAGCGCCGTGTCGGTAATCGTGCCGCCCGGCGTCGCGAGGCTGAGCCCCGCGCCCGAGACGACGAGGCGTTCGGGTTCGCCATTTCCCGCGACATAGGCGGGATTGTTGATCATGTACCAGCCTTGCTGGTTCCAGTCGCGCGGGACGCTGAACAGCCCCTTTTTCACCGCGAGTTCGCCGTTGAGCAGGACGTGGCCGCGACCGCCCGCGAAGGCCTTGCCCGCGGTCAGCGTCGCGCGATAGGTCGGCGCGTCGCCATAAGTGGTGATGCCATATTCGGCCGATCCCTTGAGCCCCGTATACTCCTTGTCGAGGATGAAGTTGACCACGCCCGACACGGCATCGGACCCATAGGCCGCCGACGCACCGCCCGTGACGATCTCGACGCTCTTGATCAGTCCTTGCGGAAAGGTGTTTACGTCGACGAGCCCTCCGGTCGTCGATCCGACCGAACGCTGGCCGTCGAGCAGGACCAGCGTACGCTCGGTCCCCAGCGAACGCAGGTTGAGCGCGTTGATGCCCGAGGTGCCCGAACTGATGTTTAGGTTCGAGTTCGCCGGAGTCGCGCTGCCGACCAGCGACGGAATATCGTTGACATAGTCGGCGATGTTGGCGGGCGCGTTCGCTTCGATATCGTCGGCGCCAAGAACCGTCAGCGGGGTCGGCGCCTGATAGCCGTTGCGCTGAATGCGGGTGCCGGTGACGGTGATTTCGGCGTCGGGCGATGCGACGGTGCCGCCGTCGGCGTCCGCAGCCTCCTGCGCGAGCGCGGGCGAATTCCAAAGCAGGGCCACGGAGAGCGCCGCGACCGAAACGATCGGCATGGATCTGGACATGTATTTTCCCCTTTTTTCTATCACTGTGCGTGCAGGACGCCTTCAAGGTCCGCCGGAGCGTTGCGGCGGGTCATCCTCCTTATGATGCCGGGCAGGTGCCGGATGCGGGCCGGTGCGGCAGCGGCCGCCCGCCGGCTTCGCCAGTCGGCTGGCCGTCCTCGACCGCGAGTTTGCCGTTGACCAGGACGAAGCGCATGCCGGTCGAAAACAGCGTCGGGTGCGTGAAGTCGGCGCGCGGCGCGAAGGTCGCCGGATCGAAGGCGATGACATCCGCAAACGCCCCGGCTTTCAGCGTGCCGCGCCCTTCGAGGCCGAACAGGCCGGCGGTCACCGACGTGCTGCGATCGATGAAATCGCGCAGCCCGATGACCTTCTTGTCCTTGACATAGGTCGCATATTTGCGCGCGAACGACGCATAATAGCGCGGGTGGCCGCGCGACGCATCCGAGCTGGTTACCACCCACGGCTGTTTCATGAAGGCGGCGATGTCGGCCTCGTCCTGGTTGAAAGAGGCGACGCCCGCTTCGCGTTCGGTCAGGATCGCGATTGCCGCCTCCACCGGATCGACACCGCGCGCCTTCGCCACCTCTTCGAGCGTCTTGCCCTCGACGCCGGCGGGCCCGGACGTGATGAGAAGCGACGCCGGACCGCCGCGCCGCCGCAGATTCTCGGCAATCTCAGGCCGCATTTTGGCCATCACCGCATCGTCGGCAAAGCGTTTCAGCATCTCGGCGCGTCCGCCGTCCTGCGCCCAGCGCGGCAGCAGCGCCGCCGAGAGCCCGGTGCCCGACGCCGACCAGGGATATTGGTCCGCATGGACGACGAGCCCGGCTTTGCGCGCCGCCTCTATCTCGGCGATGATCTGCGGAGCTTCGCCATGCACGTCGACGCCCAGCGCCTTGATATGCGCGATATGGACCGGGATTTTCGCATCGCGGCCGATCGATATCGCTTCGTCGATCGCGCCCTTCAGGCCGATCGTATAACTCGATTCATCGCGAATGTGGCTGTCGTACACCCCGCCCTTCGCCGCCGCGGCGCGGGCGAGCGCCACGACTTCGTCGCGCTTGGCAAAGCTCTGCGGCGCATAGAAAAGTCCGGTCGAAAAGCCGAGCGCGCCCTCGCACATCGCCTGGTCGACGAGGGCGACCATCTTTTCGAGTTCGGCGGGCGTCGGCGCGCGGTCGTCGGGGCCGATCACCTTCATCCGCACCGCGCCGAGACCGACGTAGCTCGCGAAATTGATCCCGTAATCGCGCGACGACTGGCCGACGCTGGCCCGCTCGCCCGTCGCCTCTCCGGTTGTCATGCCGAAGGTCCGGGCGATGTCGGGATCGCCGCCGCCGTCGACGCCGATGAAGGCCGTGGTGACGCCCTGGGTCAGAAAGGGCAGCACCAGCCGCGCCGCCGGGTCGGCCGAATCGAGCGCGTCGTTCACATGCGTATGCGGATCGATGAAGCCCGGCGCGACGATCAGTCCGCTCGCGTCGATCACTTGCCTTGCGCCGCCCGGCGCCGCGGGGCCGACATAGGTGATCCGGTCGCCGCGGATCGCGACATCGCCGGTGAAGGGCGCCGCGCCGCCCGGATAGATGGTCCCGCCGCGCAGGATGACGTCGGCCTGCCCCCCTTGCTGGGCGGCGCCCGGCGGGGTCGATATCGCCGTCGCGGAAAGAAGCGCAAGCGTTGCAGCGGCAAATTTGATCGAAGATTTCATGGCGACACCCCTGTTTCTGCGGTTCGAAAATCGGTCCTAGCTGCTTCCCCAAAAGCCCGGCGCGGGCGGCGTCAAGACGCCGGCGTCGCCCTGGACCCCACCCGGCCGGTCGGCCGCGAGCCACAGCGGCCCGTCGAGATCGACGAAGGCCGAGCGCGCTGCGACGACCAGCGCGGGCGCGATCGACAACGACGAGCAGATCATGCTGCCGGTCATCACGCCGAGCCCGGCCCGCGCCGCGGCATCGGCGAGCGCGAGCGCACCGGTCAGCCCCCCCGTCTTGTCGAGCTTGATGTTGATCACCTGATATTTGTCCGCCAGCGCACCGACATCGTCCGCGACGTGCGCCGATTCGTCGGCGGCGATCGGAACCAGCGGTGCAAAGCCCGCGAGCGCGCCATCGTCGTCGGCGGGAAGCGGCTGTTCGAGCAGGTCGATGCGCAGGTCCGCGAGCAAGGGCTGGAGCCGCTCGACCTCGGCCATCGTCCAGCTTTCGTTGGGGTCGACGATCATTCGGGGGGTCGGCGCCGCGATGCGCACCGCGCGAATTTGCGCTTCGGGATCGGAGCGGTCGACCTTGACCTTGATGAGCGGAACATCGGCGAGCGCCGCGGCCGCCCCCGCCATCGCGCTCGGCGTGTCGAGGCCCACGGTTATCGCGGTCGGAGTCGGGGCGATCGCGGGCCGGCCCAGCCGCTCGGTAACGCTGCGCCCCGCCAGCTTCGCTTCGAGATCCCACAGCGCGCAGTCGACCGCGTTGCGCGCCGCGCCCGCCGCCATCGCGCCCTGCAATTCCTCGCGGGTGGCCCCGCCCTCGATCGCGCCGCGCGCCGCTTCGATCGCCGCAAGCGCGCCGTCGACCGACTCGCCATATCGCGGATAGGGCACGCCCTCGCCGCGGCCCGTCGCACCCTCGGCCGAAATCTCCACCGTCACCACGTCGGCGACGGTCTTGACCCCGCGCGAGATGCGGAACGGGGTCCTTAAAGGGAAGGCATCGCGGTGCGCGACGAGGGTTCGAAGCATTGGTTCATCCAGTCGATGATGGGATCGACACCCATCGAATAGGGATCGGTGCACGGCAGGCCGAGCGCGTCGGACGTCTCGCCGCACAGGCGATGCGCGTCGGCCGGCGACAATTTCGAAGTGTTGAGCGCGATGCCGACCGCGCGGACATCGGGGCTGGTCAACCGCGCGACGCGCAGGTTCGCCTCCAGCGTCTCGGCCAGGCCGGGCATCGGGTAATGCGGCAGGCCGCGCATATGCGGACGTACCGGGTCGTGGCACAGGATCAGCGCATCGGGCTGGGCGCCGTGGAGCAGCCCGGTCGACACGCCGGCGAAGGACGGGTGGAACAGCGACCCCTGCCCTTCGATCAGATCCCAGCCGCCGTCGTCGCGGGCGGGCGACAATTGCTCGATCGCGCCCGAGATGAAGTCGGCGATCACCGCGTCGAGCGGGATGCCGCCGCCGGCGATCAGGATGCCCGTCTGGCCGGTCGCGCGGAAATCGGCCTTCATCCCGCGCGCGCGCATCCCCTTTTCGAGGCACAGCGTTGCGTACATCTTGCCGACCGAGCAATCGGTGCCGACCGCGAGCAGCCGGCGCCCCGCCCGCGGCTTGCCATTGCCGACCGGGATATCGGGGCGCGGGTCGCGGACGTCGTGGAGCAAGCGCCCGTGGCGCGCCGCCGCATCGACAAGCGCCGGCTCGTCGCGTAGCCGGTGGTGGAGGCCCGACGCGATATCGAGTCCCGCCTCGATCGCGGCGAGCGCGTCGGCGATCAACTCGGCCCCCATCTTTCCGCCGGCATTGGCGATGCCGAGCACCAGCGTCCTGGCGCCCGCCCTCACCGCCTCGGCAAAGCCCAGGCGCGGCAGCCCCAGCGTCAGTTCGCACCCGTCGTGGCGAAACTCGCCAACGCACTGATCGGGCCGGAAGACCGCAAGCCCGCGCGAGGTCTTGATGCCGACCTCGTCGTTCACATTGCCAAGATAAAGAAGATAGGGTGCGGCGATCATCAAGGAACCTCTTGCGTTCGGATGAGGCCATCATGGCCGAAGGCCGGGCCTTGCGCGTCTTCGAAGACGGCGGCTTCCTATAACCAAAGGCTATGTACGCGCGGGCGGTTCCGGGCACGTCGACGGTGCCGGAGGAGGAG
>CAZSMB010000015.1:21129-32823 GCA_964607625.1 uncultured Sphingopyxis sp.
AAAGGCTATGTACGCGCGGGCGGTTCCGGGCACGTCGACGGTGCCGGAGGAGGAGGAGATGATCGGAAAAAATCGACGAAAGGCATTGCCACCCTCGGCTCCGCCAAGCCCGATTGACGGCCTTTCAGCGCGCGGCTGGGACGCGCCCCGCAATGGGTCGAGAACAGTCGCGGATCTCTCGCGCGGCGTAACGGACTCGAAAGCGCCTTTGCGCCTATCGATGCCGGCAATCGTCCCTGTCCGAAGGTATGCCCCAACCAATGCCTCGACCCAATCGACCGCCAGCAGGCCGCCGCCTAGCTTGCCGAACGTCGTGATTGCACGGCTTTCAGGAGGATCGAGACATGAAACCCGACACTATTGCAACGCCCGAGAAATCGGGCTTCGAAGAACTGGTTCCGTCGCGCTATGCGCTGCGGATCGGCGACATCGACGTGCTTGTCGTCAGCGACGGCGTACTGCCGCTGCCCACCGAAACGATGGCCACCAACGTGGACCCCGCGGTCCGCGCCGAATGGTTCAAGGATATGTTCGTCGGACCCGACATGTTCGACTGGGCTCTCAACGTCCTCGTGCTGCGCAGCGGCGACAAGACCATATTGGTCGATGCGGGACTCGGCGGGCAGTTCCCCGGTTTCCCGCGCGCCGGCCAATTTCCCAAGCGGCTCCAGGCCGCGGGGATCGACCTCGCGTCGGTCACCGACATCATCATCACCCATATGCATATGGACCATGTCGGCGGGCTGCTCGTGGAGGACGTGAAACGGCGGCTGAATCCGGACGTGCGCATCCATGTCACGGCCACCGAAATCGCCTTCTGGCAGACCCCCGATTTCGAACAGACGGCGATGCCGAACCCCGTTCCCGAGGTGCTGCGCACGACCGCGACGCAGTTCATCGACGCCTATGCCGACAAGATCCTGGCCTTCGACGATGAGTGCGAAGTGGCGCCGGGCGTGGTCGCCAAGCTGACCGGCGGGCACACGCCGGGACATTGCATCGTCCATGTCGCATCGGGCGGCGAGCGCCTGACCTTCGCGGGTGACGCGCTCTTCCCCGTCGGTTTCGACCATCCCGACTGGCATAACGGCTTCGAGCATGATCCCGAAGAGTCGGTGCGCGTGCGCGTTCGCCTGTTGCAGGAGGCAGCCGCCAGCGGCGAGTATCTCGTCGCGACGCATTTGCCCTTCCCGTCGGTAGGCCGCGTCGCCGCCGATGGCGACGCCTTCCGCTGGGTCGCCGCTTTCTGGGATTTCTGATCGCCGACCAAAGGCTCCCCCCGGGGGCGTACC
Organism: uncultured Sphingopyxis sp.; assembly: GCA_964607625.1. Taxonomy (GTDB): domain Bacteria; phylum Pseudomonadota; class Alphaproteobacteria; order Sphingomonadales; family Sphingomonadaceae; genus Sphingopyxis. The sequence goes on from CAZSMB010000015.1 coordinate 22,422, forward strand.
GACCGACCGCGCCGGTACGCCCCAATCCGGCAGAACCCCGATCCTTCCAGTCCAGGATATTCGAAATGCAGCATCCGTGCGACCCCGCCTCGCTGCGCGCTTATGGCCCCTCAGGCCGAATGTGCAGCAAGCCTGTCGGCAAGAAAATCGGTGAACAACCGGACGCGCAGCGGTGCGAGGCGACCGAAAGCGTGCAGTGCCTGGACGGGAACCGCGGCGAGCGGATCGTGCGGGAATATCTCGGCGAGGCGCCCCGCGGCGAGGTCATCCGCCACCGCCAGCCGAAGCAGTTGCGCAATGCCAAGGCCGCCGAGCGCCGCAATCCGCATCGCCTGACCCGAATCGGTGTCGAGTGCCCCTTCGGGCAGCAGGTCGGTCCCGTCGGCGAAGCGAATGGGATAGGCCTGCGACCCAAGGCGATACCGGATATGCGGCAATTGCGCGAGCGCTTCGCGCGTTGCGGGATGCCCAACGCGTTCGAGCCATTGCGGGGCCGCGACGAGGCTGAGCGGCAGGGTCGCAAGACGTCGCACCATCCAGTCGACATTCCCCATTTCGCCGACGCGCAACGCCACATCATAGCCTTCGCGGATCAGGTCGACATGGCGATCGGTGATACTGATCTCGAGCTTGATCTCGGGATAGCGCGGGACGAATTCCCGGGTGAGCACTTCCATCAAAGCGGGACCGAGCACGCCGGGAAGGCTGGCGCGCAGCACGCCCTGCGCGCGTTCGGCACCCTGCAAGGCATCGCCGGCTTCGTCGAGGGCACGCAGCAGCGGGGCGATACGCTCGTAATAAGCGGTCCCGTCGACGGTCAGCGTCAGCGACCGGGTCGACCGGAGGAAAAGTTTGACGCCGAGGCGTCGTTCGAGCCGCTCGACGCTCTTCGAAACCGCGGAGGGGGTGGTCCCGGCAAGACGCGCCGCGGCGCTGAACGAACCCGCCTCCACGGCGCGCACAAAGGCATGAAGGCCGGTCGTCTGTTCGAGGCCCGTGGTCATTCGATAGTTTTTAGCAAAAATAATGTGCCCGCTTCCAGTCTAATTTTCCGAAAAGGAAAAGCCAAATTCATCTCCGTCTCCAACCACAGAGGTGAAACATGGACAGTTTGAAGGGAAAGGTCGCCGTGATCACCGGCGGCAACAGCGGCATCGGCTTCGCGAGCGCGAAACTCTTTGCCGAGCAGGGCGCGCAGGTGGTGATTACCGGGCGCCGCCAGGCCGCACTCGACGAGGCAGTCCGGTCGATCGGCCCTGCCGCGGTAGCGATCTGCGGCGACGTCGCCGACCCGGCGCATCACCGCGCGGTCGCGGATCTTGTTCGCGACCGTTTCGGCGGTGCGGACATCTACATGGCGAACGCCGGCGTCAACACGATCACGCCATCGGGCGAGGTGTCCGAAGCCAAATATGACACCCAGTTCGGAATCAATGCCCGCGGCACTTTCTTTGGGGTCCAGGCGATCGCGCCGCACCTGCAGAAGCGAGCCTCGATCATCCTTGTCGGTTCGCTCGCGAGCGATAAGGTACTCGACGGCCACGCCGTCTATGCCGGGACCAAGGCGGCGATCGGGGCGTTCGCGCGAAGCTGGGCGCTCGAATTCAAGGACCGCGGCATTCGCGTCAACATGCTGAGCCCCGGGCCGACGGAAACCGAGATCCTCGGCAAGCTGGGCGTGGCGCCCGAAGCGCGCGGCGCTTTTGCCGAAATGATGGCGGGCGCAATCCCGCTCGCGCGGCTTGGCCGACCGGACGAACTCGCGCGCGGCGCGCTGTTCCTCGCGTCCGATGCCAGCAGCTTCGTGACCGGCATCAACCTCCGCGTCGACGGCGGCATGGCGCTGCTCTGATCTCTCCCCACGCATCAAAGGAAAACAGCATGACCCGATCTCCCGTTGACCCCGCCATCGCCGCCTTGATCCACGACGTCGTCCATGTCGGCAGCGCTTACGATATCGAAGGCATGGAAAAGCTCTACACGCCCGACCAGATTTTCCTGGTGCTCGGCAGCGACGGCGGGGTGACCCGAATTCGCCGCGACGATTCGATTGCTGAATTCCGGTCGCGTCGCGACGCGGGCGAAGCGCCGCTTTCGACCGAACATCGGGTGCTTCACGTCGAGCAGCAGGGCGATCATGCGACGGCGATTCTCTATCGCCGCATGAGTTCCGACGCTCCGCTCGCGATGTACGAGCTTCGCATGCGCAAGGATTCCGGCACCTGGATGGTCGCCGGTGAAACGGTGACGCCCTGGCCGGGCGGCATCGATGGCGCCTTCCTCCCTCCCCGGAAGGGCGCCTGACTGCGGGGCGCGCGCGGCCCCGACCCCCCAGTCGCGCGCGCCCCAATTTTCAAACGACAGAAAGGAACATGCGTTGAAAAATCTTGCTCTCCCCCTCTCGCTCGGCGCGCTGATCGCCGTCGGCACGGCGGCCCCCGCAGCCGCCCAGACCTTCGAAGGTCCCTATGTCGGGGTGCAGGCCGGCTGGAGCCAGAACAGGCTCGGCTCGGTCGAGACCGACCTGGGCACCGCCACGATCGACGACAGCCGCGATGCGGCGACCGCCGGCATCTTCTTCGGCTATAATCTCCAGCCAACGGCCAAGGTCGTGCTGTCGGCCGAAGGGGCGGTCAATTTCGGGATCGACGACGACCTGTCGCGTGCGCAAAAGGACGCATCGGCCGCGATCAATCCCGAATATGGTTTCGACCTGGGCGTCCGCGCCGGTTACCTCGTGACCGACAAAACGCTCGTCTATGCGCGCGGCGGTTATGAGAATATCCGCACCAGGGTGCAGATCCTCGATCTCGAAGGTCCGCGCCGCGGCAAGGACAATCTCGACGGCTGGTCGGTTGGCGGCGGCGTCGAACGGGCTGTCACCGACCATATCTCGGCGCGTGTCGAATATCGCTACAGCGACCTTGGCAGCGACGGAACCAAATGGGACCGACATCAAGTCCTGGCGGGCGTCGCCTGGAACTTTTGAGGATCGGTCATCCATCAAAAAGCCACATCTATGGCAGGCAAGGCGAGGCAGGAATGTCTTGCCTTGCCAAACGCAGACAAATATACTCCGCGTTATGGCACATCTGACCGTCAGCGTGGAATATGGGCTGCATTGCCTGCTGGGCCTGATCGATGCGGGCGATGCGCCGCGCAGCGCCCGCGATCTGGCTCTCTTCCAGGGAATATCGCCGAGCTTCGCGGCCAAGATTTTCGCCAAGCTGGAGAAGGCGGGGATCGTGACGGCGGCGGAAGGCGTGCGCGGCGGCTATCGGCTCGCGCGGCCGGCCCATGCGATCAGCGTGCTCGAACTGGTCGATGCGATCGAGGGGCGCAAACCCTTGTTCGACTGTCAGGACATACGCGGGCGTTGCGCTCTGTTCGAGGACGGCGCGCCCGAATGGGCGACGCGCGGCGTGTGCTCGATCCATGCGGTCATGCTCAAGGCCGAAAAGGCAATGCGCGACGCGCTGGCGGGCGAGACGCTGGCCAACATTGGCTCCCGGCTCGAGCGCAAGGCCCCCGCCGAGTTCGGCGGCGACACCAAAGCCTGGTTCGACGCGCGGCTCGCGGGGCGGCGGTCGCGCCCGGCGCAAGCAGAGGGGAGGCAAAGATGATCCGTCCGGCATCCGAGGAACAGCCGCCGCCGCTCGTGCTGGTGGTCGACGACGATGAGGACGTTCGCACGGCGATCAGCGAGCTCATGTTATCGGTAGGGATAGAGGCCGAATGCTGCGCCTCGACCCGCGACCTCATCGAATCGCCGCTGCTCGATCGCGCAGGCTGCCTCGTCCTCGACGTGCGGATGCCGGGCGCGAGCGGGCTCGACCTCCAGCAGCATCTGGCCTCTGCGGGCATTTCCAAGCCCATCGTCTTCCTGACCGGGCACGGCGACATCCCCATGTCGGTGCAGGCGATGAAAGCCGGCGCGGTCGATTTTCTGACCAAGCCGGTCCGCGATCAGACCTTGCTCGACGCCGTGACTGCGGGGATCGAACGCGACATTGCCGAGCGCGCCAATGCGCAGCTCGTCCAGGAGCAGGTCGAACGCTATGCGACACTGACGCCGCGGGAAGGTCAGGTCATGCGCGAGGTCGCACTGGGCCGGCTGAACAAGCAGATCGCTTATGATCTGGGCATAACCGAGATCACCGTGAAACTGCACCGCAGCAATGTGATGCGCAAAATGCAGGCGGCTTCGGTCGGCGAACTGATCCGCGCGTGGGAAAAATTGCCGGCGGAGGTGCGCGAACCTGCCCCGGCCTAGACTTTGGTATGGTTATAATGGCTTACAAGCTGCGCGACATTGATCCCATCGGCCAGCGAGGCCGCGTGAAAGAGGATGCCGCTGCTTGTCCCATATGCCGACCGTCGCGATCGTGGACGATGACGAGGCCGTTCGCGAAGCCCTGGGCGACCTTCTGATGGTCTCGGGGCTCGCCTGCGAATGCTTTGAGGGCGCAGCAGAGTTCCTTGCGGCGCCGCGAACCCGCTCCTTCGACTGCCTCGTGACCGACATCCGCATGCCGGGTATGTCGGGCATCGAGCTGATCGAACGATTGCGCGACGAGCGCGCAGAATTGCCGGTGATCGTGCTGTCGTCGGTACTCGACGAATCGACGCGTTCCCGTGCGCTCGCGATCGGCGCGTACGCGTGGCTCACCAAGCCCGTCACCGACGAGCATCTGCTGGGCGCGATCGAGCAGGCAATCGCGAGTTCAGGTTCGGGCTCAAAGCGGTGACGGCGACCTTGCTCGACCCGCTTGAGAGCGATGTGGCGCGCATTGCGGAACTCGCATCGGAGAGCATCGTCATCCTCGATCCCGCCGGGATCATACGCTATTGGAACCCGGCCGCCGAGCGCCTGTTCGGCTGGCCCGCACTCGCCGTTTGCGGGACCGATGGCGCCCAGCTGTCGCCTGCGCCGGGCGATGAGGCGAACGCCTGGTCGCAATTGCTTCAGGAAGGCGCGTGGGAGGGACGTATTCTGCGCCGCACGCGCGACGGCGACGTGCGGGTCGCAAGGATCCGGCGGCATCTGCGTTATGATGCCGCCGGAACGCTGCGCGACGTCGTCGAATATGCCCACGCGGAGCCCGAGGCACCGGGCCGGACGGGAGCGGACGACCCAGTCCCGGATCGGTTCATGGCGGCGAGCTGGGAAATCGACGTCGCGCCCGCCGCCGACATCCTCGCTCGTCTCGCAGCCCACACGCCCGGGGACCACAGGCCCGAATACGACGAGCTTCTCCACGGCCTCGTCAATGCCGCGCGGATCGTCGAGGTCAACGATCGGACCGCGAGACTGGTCGGCGGCAACCGCGGGCGAGCCCTGATGGCCGGCCAGTCGGTCGCAGCTTTCTGGCCGGTCGAGAGCCGGACGATTCTCGCCGATCTCATAATCGATGCGCTCGCGGATCGCGGGGGCCGCAGCGTCCAGCGCCGCCTTGCCTCCGATGGCATCCTGCGCGATCCGCTCGTTACCGTGTGGCGCGCGGGCGACGACCGACCGGACCGGTTGTTCGTTGCCGTCGACGGCGCGGCCGACGACGATCGATCCTACCTCTATCTGCGCGCCAGCGAGGCGCGCTACCGCAAGCTCATTCACTATATGCCGGTCGCGCTCTGGCAGGTCGATGCGAGCCACATGAGCAAGATATACGCCGAGCTGCGCTCGCGCGGCGTCACCGACTTTGCAGGACATCTCGACGATCACCCCGAACTCGTCGAATTCGCAGCGGCGAGCGTTCCGGTCACCGACGTCAATCGCTGCGCGATCGAACTCGTCGGCGGTGCCAGCGTACAGGACTTAATCCGGCCTGTCGGATATCTGTTTGCCGAAAGCCCGGACTCGCTGTGCCGCGTCATGATCGGGCGATTCAGCGGGCGCAAGAATTACAGCGAATATATGAAGATACGCGCGCTTGACGGTCGCCTGCTCGACGTCCGCTTTTCGGTTACCTATCCCGAACCGCTGCTCGAACTCGATACGACAATTTTCAGCCTCGAAGATGTGACGGAACGCCTCCGCATCGAGACCGAGCTCCGGCGGCTACAGGCCGATTTCAGCCACGCCGCGCGCATCTCGACCCTCGGCGAGCTGACCAGTTCGATCGCCCATGAAGTCAACCAGCCGCTGGCGGCAATCATGACGAATGCCGAGACCAGCCTTCGCTGGCTGGCCCGCGACGAGCCCGACATCGGCAAGGTCGCGCAGCTGACAACGCGGATCGCGACGAGCGCGCGCCGCGCCGACGATATCGTGCGCCGCATTCGCAGCATGGCCGTCAAACAGGCACCCGAACCGGTACCGATCGCGCTCAACGACGTCGTGCAGGAAAGCCTCCTCTTCGTCCGCCACGAGATCGAAACACGCGGCATTCGCGTGACGACATCCTATGCACGCCGCGTTCCGAAAATCGTCGGCGATCGCATCCAGCTCCAACAAGTCATCGTCAACCTGCTGATCAATGCGGCGCAGGCGGTCGAGGCATCGTGCGAGGCCGACAGGGAAATCCATGTTGCAACGACGGCGGGCTCAAAAGGCGACGCCCTGTTCACATTGCGCGACCGGGGACCGGGGATCGACCCTGACCATCTCGGCCAAATCTTCGACGGCTTCTTCACCACGAAGCCGCAAGGGATGGGAATCGGCCTCGCGATCTGCCGATCGATCGTCGCGGCGCACGGCGGCGACGTGTCGGCTTCCAATCATGCGCATGGCGGCGCGGAATTTCGCGTCCGCTTGCCGCCCGCGCGCCAGGCACCATGATCGAACCGGCTGGCCTGTTCGCCGGTCTGGCGATCGGCGTTGCGATGGGCGCGCTTGCGTGGCGGCGGCACGCCGAACCCCCTATCCAGGCGGACGAGGCGATTCATCCCGGCGACCGCCAAGCCATTGCACAGGCCGAAGCGCGCGCCTTTTGCAGCGGCGTGCCGCAGGTCGTCAGCTACCGCCAGCGCTCGCCGGGGCACGGATGGCGATGGCGTAAATATCGCGCCGAGCCTGCCTATTCCTCCAATGTCACCGTACGCCCGCTGGTTCACGACCCGGACGAAGACTGGGCGTTCGCCACCTCGCTCGGGGAAACCGGCGATGCGGTAAACGCCGCGAAGATCATCGAAGATGTCTACGGCTCTGCGTTCGCCTTCGACGCTGAAGGACGCTTCACCTATGCGACCCCCATGGCCCAGACATCGCTTGCGATGACATTGGACGATTTCAACGAGCCGCTGAGCGATGCGGCTTTCCTCGACGGCGGTGACCTTGGCTGGAAGAGGGGCGTGCATCCGGCAGATTATGACGGCGCTTCTGCCGAGCTGCGCCGCTGCATGCGCAGCGGAACACCGTTCAACTACGAATATCGCGTGCTGCGGGCAACCGGCGAATATGTTTGGCACCGCTTTGCGATCCGCCCTGCACGCGCCGACGACGGCCGCGTTACGGGTTGGTACGGCACGGGTTTCGATGTCGACGTTTTCCGCCGGACCGACGCCGCCCTGCACGAGAGCGAGCGCTCCCTGCGCGAGCTGCTCGAGACTGCGCCCGCTCTTATCTGGTGCATGACGCCCTCGGGCCGACCGATCTACTTCAGCCGCCACATGCGCGAATTCCTCGGCTTCGACGTCGCGGCGAAGGACGAACCCGATGTTCCGCGATTGCAAAGCCTGTTGGACGCCATCATCCATCCCGACGATCTCGACCGCGTAAACGAACGTCTCGATCATTCGCTGCGCACGGGCGCGCCCTATGCGCTCACCCATCGGCAGCGCCGCTTCGACGGGACATTTCGCTGGGTCGAAACGCGGCTCGCCGCCATGCGCGACGAAGCCGGCGAAATCGTGCAGTGGAACGGCGTCTGTCTCGATATCGACGACCAGATTCGGGCGCAGGATGAACTCCGGCAAGCGCAGGATAAACTCGCGAAAGCCGGCGAGGCGGCGAGCCTCGCCGAACTCTCTGCATCGATCGCGCATGAGGTCAACCAGCCGCTCGCCGCCATCATGACCAACGCCCAGGCTTGCCAGCGGTGGTTGGCCGGCGACGAGCCGAACGTTGCCCGCGCGCGGGGCATCGTCGACCGGATCGTCCGAAGTGCCGAATCCGCAGCCGACATCGTCAGCCATATCCGTGCCCTTTTCCAAAAGAGCGCCGGTCCGCGCCGACCCACCGACCTCGGCGCGCTGGTCGGCGAAGTGCGAGACCTTCTCGCCGAGCCCTTCACGCAAAGTCGAACATCTCTCGACATTCGGCTCGCCCCCGGGCTTCCACCCGTCGCGATCGACGCGATCCAGATCCAGCAGGTTCTCGTCAACATCCTGCGCAACGCGATCGAGGCAATGGCTGAGAGCCCGGAGGGCAGCAGAAAGTTACGGCTGGAAGGAGCCGTCGAGCGCGATCGCATACGGATCGATATCACCGACACGGGGCCAGGCCTTGCCGACCCCGATCACGCGTTGGAAGCCTTCTTCACGACCAAGGTGCACGGCATGGGAATGGGTCTCGCCATCTGCCGCTCGATCGTCGAAGCACACGGCGGCCCACTCCGAGCCAACAACGTCGAACCCACGGGCGCGCGCTTCACCTTCACCCTCCCAATAGCGAAGGGCAGCGAAGGCTAGCCGCCGGCCTGCCTCGACCTTGGCATAGTCGCGGCGCATCCCCCGTATAGTCGCGCCGCCGTCCGAAACCCTTATCCCAAGTGGGCCGATCCCGTCCCGGGCGTCCCGTATACGGCATCGGTTCACCGCGAAGGATCACAGCATGCCCATACTTCAGGATTTCATGATCGGTCGCCGGGCGATCGTCGCCGCGGGTGGCGCGGCGACCCTTGCAGGCGGCCTGGGCTGGTCGGCTGTCAGCCTTGGCACAATCCCCCCGAAAGCTCACAAAGGAGCCGATCCCATGACTTATATCACTGCCAGTGACGGCGCGCAGATTTTCTACAAGGACTGGGGGCCGCGCGACGCGCAGCCGCTCGTCTTCCATCACGGCTGGCCGCTCACGGCCGACGAGTGGGACAACCAGCTGCTCTTCTTCCTCTCTCAGGGCTACCGCGTGATTGCCCACGACCGGCGTGGTCACGGCCGCTCGACGCAGACCGACCACGGCAACGAGATGGGCACCTATGCCGCCGACGTCGCGGCGCTGGTCGCTTCGCTCGATCTCAAGGGCGCGGTGCATATCGGCCATTCGACCGGCGGCGGCGAAGCTGCGCATTATGCCGCACGCGCCAAAGCCGGAACGATCGCAAAGCTGATCCTCGTCGGCGCAGTTCCGCCGGTCATGGTGAAGAAGGCCAGCAACCCCGGCGGTCTTGCCGTCGAGGTGTTCGACGGGTTCCGCAAGGCACTGGCCGAGGATCGGTCGCAATTCTACCTCGATATCGCCTCGGGCCCTTTCTATGGCTTCAACCGCGACGGCGCGAAGGTCAGCCAGGGTCTGATCCAGAATTGGTGGCGGCAAGGCATGGTCGGCAGCGCCAAGGCCCACTACGACTGCATCAAGGCGTTTTCCGAAACCGACTTCACCGAAGATCTGAAGAAGATTGCGCTCCCTACGCTGGTCATGCACGGCACCGACGATCAGGTCGTGCCGTTCGCGGACTCGGCCCCGCTCTCGGCAAAGCTGCTCGCGAAGGGGACGCTGAAGGCCTACGAAGGTTATCCGCACGGCATGGCCGCGACCCATGCCGATGTGATCAACAAGGATATCTTGGCCTTCATCCGAGGCTGATGCGAACGGCCGGGACGGATCGCGGTGTCCGTCCCGGTTCCATTGCGGCGGCCCGGCTATCTGTCCGGGCGGCCCACCCACTTGCCGGCTGCCGGCGCACGATATTGCGCCATCGTCTGCAACAGACATGTCGGATCGTCCTCGACGATCAGCATCTCGCGGTGAACAGGCTTCAGAAAGCCCTGTCCGACGACATGATCGAGGAAGGTCAGCAGCCCGTCGTAAAAACCAAGGTCGTTGAGCAGAGCGCACGGCTTCGCATGGTTCCCAAGCTGCGCCCAGGTCCAGACCTCGAACAGTTCCTCGAACGTGCCTATCCCGCCCGGCAGCGCGATGAAACCATCCGACAGATCCGCCATCAACATCTTGCGCTCGTGCATCGAGGTCACGATGCGCAGGTCGCTGAGCCCGAGATGCGCGACTTCCTTTTCGACCAGTGCCTGCGGGATGACGCCGATGACCCGGCCACCGCCCGCCAGCACAGCATCGGCGACGGCGCCCATCAGGCCGACAGCCGCGCCGCCATAGACCAGGTCGATGCCGCTCCGTGCCAGCTGCTCGCCAAGGCGCCGCGCGGCGCATTGATAAGCAGCCGAGATTCCGATGCTCGATCCGGAAAAAACGCAAAGCCGGCGCGGCGTCTCCTGCTTGGGCGCGGGG
>CAZSMB010000016.1:0-17449 GCA_964607625.1 uncultured Sphingopyxis sp.
GCGGGTGACAATGCCGACGCCGCGCTGTTCGCAAAGTTAGGGCTGCGCCCGATGGAGAGCGAAGAGCCGATGCGGATGGAGGCGGCGGAATAGCGCGATGAAGTTCGTCGCCGCAATTCTGTCAATTGGTTGCAGTGGATTGCTGATCTTTGGTTCGGTGATTTTTGGTGCGTTGGTCCTGACGTCGGCTAACGGCCCCACACGCGGGAACTGGATTGCTCACTATGTGCTGACCTATGCCATTCCGATCGGCATCGTATTGACCTGCATATATATTTTGCTTCGACTTTTTAAGTAGGAATAGGCTGTGTTCAAGAAAATCCTGATCGCCAATCGCGGCGAAATCGCCTGCCGCGTCATCAAGACCGCGCGCCGCATGGGCATCGCGACCGTTGCCGTCTATTCGGACGCCGACGCGCGCGCGCCGTTCGTGCAGATGGCCGACGAGGCGGTGCATATCGGGCCGTCGCCGGCATCCGAATCCTATCTGATCGCCGACAAGATCATCGCCGCGTGCAAGGCGACCGGCGCCGAGGCGGTGCATCCGGGCTACGGTTTCCTGTCCGAGCGGACCAGCTTTGCCGAGGCGCTCGCCAAGGAAAATATCGCCTTCATCGGCCCGCCGGTGAACGCGATCGCCGCGATGGGTGACAAGATTGAGTCGAAGAAGCTCGCGAAGGAAGCGGGCGTCAACGTCGTCCCCGGCTTTGTCGGCGAGATCCGCGACACCGACCATGCGGTCGAGATTTCGAACGACATCGGCTACCCGGTGATGATGAAGGCGAGCGCCGGCGGCGGCGGCAAGGGGATGCGCCTCGCCTATGACGAAAAGGACGTCCGCGAAGGCTTCGAGAGCGTCAAGCGCGAAGGGCTAAACAGCTTCGGCGACGACCGCGTCTTCATCGAGAAGTTCATCCTCAACCCGCGGCATATCGAGATCCAGATTCTCGGCGACCAGCACGGCAACATCCTCTACCTCAACGAGCGCGAATGCAGCATCCAGCGCCGCCACCAGAAGGTCGTCGAGGAAGCGCCGTCGCCTTTCGTCACCGAAAAGATGCGCAAGGCGATGGGCGAACAGTGCGTCGCGCTGTCGAAGGCGGTCGGCTATTACAGCGCGGGCACGGTCGAACTGATCGTCTCGGGCGCCGACCCGACGGGCGAGAGCTTTTACTTCCTCGAAATGAACACCCGGCTTCAGGTCGAGCATCCGGTGACCGAGGCGATTACCGGCATCGATCTCGTCGAACAGATGATCCGCGTCGCGGCGGGCGAGAAGCTGGCCATCACGCAGGACGACATCAAGATCGACGGCTGGGCGATCGAGAACCGCGTCTATGCAGAGGACCCCTATCGCGGCTTCCTGCCGTCGACCGGGCGGTTGACGCGCTATCAGCCGCCGGTCGAGGGCTGGACCGACGACGGTGCCGAGAATGGCCGCCGCGGGGTCGACGGCGTGCGCGTCGATGACGGCGTCTACGACGGCGGCGAAGTGTCGATCTTCTACGATCCGATGATCGCCAAGCTGATCACCTGGGGCGAGACGCGCGACGAGGCGGCCGATCTGCAGGTCGCGGCGCTCGACCGCTTCGAGCTCGAAGGGCTCGGCCATAATATCGATTTCCTGTCGGCGATCATGCAGCATCCGCGCTTCCGCTCGGGCGAGCTGACCACCGGCTTCATCGCCGAGGAATATCCCGAGGGCTTCCACGGCGCCGAAACGAGCGACGCGGTGACGCGCGCGCTCGCCGCGATCGCGGGCTTCATGGCGAGCGCCAATGCCGATCGTGCGCGCCGCGTCGACGGCCAGCTCGGCGACCGGCTCGACCCGCCCGCGAAATGGCAGGTGACGGTGGGCGGCGCCGATCATCAGGTGAAGGTCGGCGCGAAGCACATCAAGGTCGATGGTGAAAAGGTCGACATCGCGCTTGAATATACGCCCGGCGACCGGCTGGTGGTCGCGGAGATCGACGACAGCGAGCTGGCGGTGAAGGTCGCGCGCACGCGCACCGGCTGGCGCATGACGACGCGCGGGCGCATCCACGATGTGCGGGTGCTGCCGGCGCATGTCGCGCCGCTAACCCAGCACATGATCGAAAAGATCCCGCCCGACCTGTCGAAGTTCCTCATCTGCCCGATGCCGGGTCTGCTCGTTACGCTGCACGTCGGAGAGGGCGATGCGGTCGAACTCGGCCAGCCGCTCGCGACGGTCGAGGCGATGAAGATGGAAAATATCCTGCGCGCCGAAAAGGCGGGCGTGGTGAAGAGCGTCAACGCCGCGCAGGGTGACAGCCTGGCGGTCGACGCAGTGATATTGGAGCTGGAGTGAATATCAAAGCCCGCTTACCCTGAGCTTGTCGAAGGGCTGGCCTTTCCTTGACGCCGCAACAAGGAAAGAACGTCGCTTCGACGGGCTCAGCACGAACCCAAGCTGGAGCGGTTCATACTGCCTCGTCCCCCATCAGCCGCTTTGCCAGGAACAGCTTGAACAGGATGAAGGCGACCAGCCCGGCCGCGGCCGTGCCGACGTGAAACAGCCAGAAGCTGGTCGTCGGCATCGACGAATACCAGCCACCGACGGTCCCGACGATATAGTTGGCGGCGAAGAAGGCCAGATAATAGATACCGATGATCGTCGCGTTGAGCCGTGCGGGGGCGAGGCGACTGAACAGCGCCAGGCTGACCGGCAGGATATGCGCGAAGCCGATGCTGTTGAAAAAGTGGAACAGCAGGGGCCAGAACAGCCCGATCTTGCCGTCGCCCTGTGTAGCGGCGGCCATGAACAGGCAGAGCCCGCCGGCAATGGTAAAGACGCTGCCGATGATCATCTTCCCAAGCTCATCGGGTTCCCGCCATTTGCGACCGTACCAGGCATAGAAAGCGGTGACGGCGACGAGCATCGAAAAGCTCATCCCCGCATCGATCGAGATCATCCAGCTGGTCGGGATCGTGAGTCCGAAAAAGGTCAGCTGGAAATGCTGGTCGGCCCAGACGAGATAGGCGTTGAAGATTTCCTGGTTGGTCAGGAGCGCGACCGCGAGGACCGGTACGAGCAGCAGGACGGCGGTGATGCGAAGCCAGTCCTGTCGGCCGAGCGGGGCGCCTGGCGTTGCGGCCGCAGCGGCCCGTGACGGGCGGTTGTCGCGGGGGAGCCAAGGGCCGGCCATGATATAGACGAGGAGGCCCAGCACCATGACGATCCCGGCGGTGCCGAAGCCCCAGTGCCAACTGACTTTCTCTCCGAGCGTTCCCGCGATCAGCGGCGCCACGATCACGCTGACGTTGATGGCGATGTAAAAGATCTGGAACGCCATTGCGCGGCGGATGTCATCAGGTTTGTAGAGTTCGCCGACCTGGCTGGCGATATTGCCCTTGAACAGGCCGACGCCGACGATCAGTGCGATCAGCGCGAACAGGAAGCTGCCCTCGAACGCCATCAGGAAATGGCCGAGCGCCATGACGAGGCCCCCCGCGATCAGCGTCACGCGGCGTCCGAGCCAGCGGTCGGCGATCAGCCCCCCGAGGATTGGGGTCAGGTAGACGAGCGAGGTATAGTCGCCGAAGAGGCGAGAGGCGAGCGGCTGTCCGTCGAGCCCGTAGAAGCCTTTGACCCAGTCGAGCCCGACGACCGCGCCGGCATGTTCGGGCAGCAACAGGTAGTTGACCATGTAGAGCACGAGCAACGTCTGCATCGAATAATAGGAAAACCGCTCGCACCCCTCGACGAAGGCAAGATAGCCGAGCCCCTTGGGATGACCCATGAAGGCGCGGTCGGCATGTTCGACGGTTTCGGCGTCGATTTCGGGCGTGGCTTCGGCGGCAGTCATTCCGTGTCGTTCCCCGGTAATTTTCTTGTCGGACGTGACCGTAATGTTTCAATCGGCGCTGACCAGCATCAATCGACGAACGGCAGCGCGCGGGTCAGCGACGCCTTTCGAGCCACCAGCTTTGACGCCAGCCATATTGGGACGCGACGGCGGCGCCCGCGGCGTTGGTCGCGGGGCGAAAGCGAAATCGTTCCTCGATGAGGCGGCACGTGGTCGCATCGAGCGCCGCATCGCCGCTTGATCGCGTGATGCGGCATCGCGTGACGTGCCCGCTTGTTTCGATGGTGAAGCGGACCTCGACCTCGCCGCCGATCTTTGCGTGGCTGGCGGCCCGTGGATAGTCGTTGTCGCGAATTCGTCCGCTGAGCAGTACCGGGCGCGTCCCGGCGCCGGCGCCGTCGCCGGACCCGCCCGATCCCGTTCCAGACCCTTGTCCTCCGGCACCCGCCGAAGCTTCGGAGCCCTGGCCCGGCACGGGCGCGGCGGCGACGGGTGGGGGCTTGGGTTGCGGCACTTTCGGTCGCGATGCGACAACCGGAGCAGCCTTGGCGATCTCTGCCGGAGGCGCCGATTCTCCGGCGGCTTTGTCGGTCTGGGGCGCCTCGGGCGGCGGAGGCTTTTCGGGCGGTGGAGCGGGAAGCGCGATCGCGGTTATCGCCTCGCTCGCGGTGCGGACCGCGGTGAGATCGAGGCCGCTCGCGAGGCCGAGGCCGATGAGCGCGACGGCGGCGATCGCGGCGCTCGCTGCCGCGACCCGATGCTTGCGCGAAAGCTGTCCGGTGTAGACCATCAGACCCTTTCCGGGCATGCGACCGCCGCACGCCCTTCGGTCCGTAATCCTACAGAAAATCGTCTAACGTGGACATGAACCGGTCGAACTGGTCGTGGTGCAACCAGTGTCCGGCATTGTCGAATTCGATAACCGTCGCCGATCCGAAATGGCTCAGCCGGCCGTCCTTGTCGGGATTGGAGGCCCAACTGTCCGCGCCGTAGAGGAGCAGGGTCGGGCAGGTGATGGCGGACCACAGCGCCTCGACATCCTCTTGCGGCAGGTCGAACACCGGCCAGACGTTCAGGTAATTGTCGAACTTCCAGCTCCAGCTTCCGTCTTCGTTGCGATTGATCCCCTGCACGGTAAGGTGGCGCGCCTGCTCGGGCGTCAGATAGGCGTTTTCGGCCATCATTCGCGCCAGGGCATCGTCGAGCGTCGCATAACGCTTGGGCATGCGCCCCGCCGCGGCCCGCTTGTCCTCGATCCATTTGCGGAAGCGGTCGCCGACCGGAACCGCCGCGCGTTGCGCCAGAACTTTCGGCGAAGGGCCAAGGCCTTCGATCGCGACGAGCTTCGCCACCCTGTCCGGGTAAAGCCCCGTATAGCGCAGCGCGACATTGCCGCCGAGCGAATGGGCGACGATTGTCACCGGCGCCAGGTCGAGCTGATGGACGAGCTGCGCCAGGTCGTAAACCAGCGTGTCCATGTCGTAATTGGCGTCGGGCGACCATGCGCTATCACCGTGACCGCGCAGGTCGGGTGCGATGACATGATACCGGCCAGTCAGTTTTTCGGCGACCCAGTCCCAGCTTCGGCAATGATCGCGCCCGCCGTGGACGAGCAACAGCGGCGGTGCCGCCTCGTTGCCCCAATCGACATAGTGCAGCTTGAGCCGCTGCGAAATGAAACTGTGCGATGTGGGGCCTCTTGTCATCCTGTGATCCTTGCTGTCTGATTGGGTTTCAAAAGGCGACCGAATCCGATCCGTCAACCCCGGATCGCGAACGCCGGAGAGGGAGAGCAAGCGATGTCGACATTCCGGGACGATCTTTTCGAGGGCAAGACGGCCTTTGTCGCCGGGGGAACCAGCGGGATCAACCTGGGCATCGCCAAGCGCCTGGCCGAACTCGGCGCGAAGGTCGCGGTTGCGGGACGCGACCCCGACAAGGCGCAGCGTGCTGCGGCGGAGATCGGCAAGGGGGCGATCGGGCTGTCGGGCGACGTGCGGGACTATGCGGCCATTCGCGGCGTGATGGAGAGCGTGGCGGACAAGCTGGGCGCGATGGATATCGTGATCTCGGGCGCCGCCGGCAATTTCCTCGCTCCCGTTCTCGGCATGTCGGCCAATGCCTTTCGGACCGTGGTCGACATCGATCTCAACGGCACTTTCAACGTGTTTCGCGGGTGCCACGACCTGCTCAACACCCCGGGGGCGTCGCTGATCGCGATCACCGCGGGCCAGGCGGTCAACGCGTCGGCGCTCCAGGCGCACGCGTGCGCGGCGAAGGCTGGAATCAACCAGTTGATCCGCGTTCTGGCGCTCGAGTGGGGCCCCGATGTTCGCGTGAACGGGATTTCTCCGGGGCCGATTGCCGACACCGAAGGCATGAAGCGTCTCGCCCCCGATGCCGCCTCGCGCGAGGCGCATTATGCGCGGATCGCGATGAAGCGCTGGGGCACCGCCGCGGAGGTCGCCGAATCAGCGGTGTTCCTGTGCTCGCCCGCGGCGAGCTATATCACCGGCACGATCCTCGATTGCGACGGAGGCAGCCAGGTGGGCGATGCGTCGCGTATCGACCTCGCGCGCGGCATGGCATAGCCCGCGAACGGGGATGGTCCTCTGCCGGATTTGACCTTGCGCGCACCGTGGCAACGCGTCCAAAGCGGCCCCGAACCGAATAAGGGAGGGGCGGCGCCCGTGGACCTGGCACCTTATCGCGCGCATCGGCGCATCCTGACCGCGAGCCTCGTCGGGACCGCGGTCGAATTCTATGATTTCTATATCTATGGGACCGCAGCGGCGCTGGTGTTCGGGCCGCTTTTCTTTCCGTCCGAATCCGAATCGGCGCAGCTCATGCTCAGCTTCATGAGCTTTGGCCTCGCCTTTTTCGCGCGGCCCGTCGGTGCGGTCGTGTTCGGCCATTTCGGCGATCGGATCGGGCGCAAATCGACGCTCGTCGCCTCGCTGATGCTGATGGGCGGATCGACGCTGCTGATCGCCTTCCTGCCGACCTATGCAATGGCGGGGTGGATCGCGCCGCTGCTGCTCTGCACCCTGCGCTTCGGACAGGGTTTCGGGCTCGGCGGCGAGTGGGGCGGTGCGGCGTTGCTCGCGGTCGAATATGCACCGCCGGGCTGGCGAGGCCGTTTCGGCATGTTTCCGCAGCTTGGGGCGCCGGTCGGCTTTATCGCGGCCAACGGATTGTTCCTGCTGCTGGGCCTATGGCTCAGCGATGCCGAATTCGCGGCGTGGGGCTGGCGCATTCCCTTTCTCGTCTCGGCTGTGCTGGTCGGGCTGGGGCTGTGGGTGCGGCTCAGGATCCGCGAAACGCCCGCCTTTGCCGAAGCGATGGAAAAAGAGCCGCCGGTCGGCGTCCCGATGGGCGAGCTCTTGCGCCATCACGCCCTGACCACGCTTGCGGGCATATTCGCGGTCGTCGCCTGTTTCGCCATCTTCTATCTGGCGACGAGCTTTGCGCTCGCACACGGCACGACGGCGCTCGGCTATCCGAAAGAGGAATTTCTGCTGATCCAGCTCGGCGCGATCCTGTTTCTCGCGCTCGGGATACTCGTCGCGGGATATTGGAGCGACCGGGCGAGCGCGCAGCGCGTGCTGGGATGGGGCTGCGCAGCGACCGTGCTGATCGGTCTTGTCTTCGGCCCGTCGCTCGCGTCGGGCGCGTGGGTCATCGTCGCGCTTGGCCTGTCGGCATCGCTGTTCGTGATGGGGCTCGTCTATGGCCCGCTCGGCGTCTGGCTTCCGGCGCTGTTCCCGGTGCGCGTACGCTATACCGGCGCGTCGGTCGCCTTCAATGTCGGCGGCATCATCGGCGGCGCCGGCGCTCCGATCGCGGCGCAATGGCTGAGCGACCGGGGCGGCACCAGCTTCGTCGGCCTCTATCTGGGCATCGCCGGACTGCTCAGCCTGTTCGGGCTGCTGCTCGTCAGGAGACGGGGCGCAGCAGCGTAAGCCGCGCCTTGCCGACGCGGCGTTCGGCGTCGATTTCGAAGCCCGCGATCGCGACATTTTCCTTGTCGGCGGTTTCGATCGAGACCCAGCTATCGGGGCCGACCCAGCCAAGCCGGCTGAGCTTGTCGAGCGCGACGCTGCCCGCGCCAGTGCCATAGGGCGCATCGAGCAACAGCAGGTCATAGGCGCGGGACGCCGGACCGAGGCCCAAGACCGAACCGGCGCGCACGTCGGCGCGCGGACCGGCGCCGAGCGCCGCGAGATTGGCCTTCAGCGCGTCGAGCGCACCCCGATCCTGCTCGCCGAACAGGCAGCGTTCGGCGCCGCGCGACAGCGCCTCGATCCCCAGCGCGCCCGATCCCGCGAACAGATCGGCGACGTGAAGTCCCTCGAAACTGCCGAGACGGCTCGCGAGCATCGAAAAGAGCGTTTCGCGCGTTCGGTCGGCGGTCGGCCGCGTCGTATCGTTGCGCGGCGCGGCCAGCTTGCGTCCCCGCCATTCGCCGGCGATCACCCTCATTTCGCCATCCGCCGCCGGAACTGGAACAACGCGTCGCGCGGAACGATCTCGATGGCGCCCATGTCGAGCCCGTCGACCGTGAATTCGCCATAGCGGGTTCGGATCAGGCGACTGACCTGCAATCCCAGATGTTCCAGGACGCGGCGCACCTCGCGGTTCTTGCCTTCGGTCAGGGTCAGCTCGATCCACTGGTTGCGACCGGTGCGGCGTTCCAGATTGGCGTCGATCTTGCCATAACGAATGCCGTCGATGGTAATGCCTTCGACCAGCTCTTCGAGTTGCGCCTGGCTGATGTCGCCAAAGGCGCGCGCGCGATAGGTACGCTCGACCCCGCTAGCGGGCAGTTCGAGCTGGCGTTTGAATTCGCCGTCGTTGGTCAGCAACAGCAACCCTTCGGTGTTATAGTCGAGGCGTCCGACCGGCATCAGCCGCGGCAGGCCGCCGGGGAGGATGTCATAGATGGTCTTGCGGCCCTTCGGATCGCGCGCCGCGGTCAGACAGCCTGCGGGCTTGTGAAAGCGATAGAGGCGCGTCGAAACCGGCTTGGCGACCGGATTGCCGTCGACCGTCAGCCCCTCGAGCGAGGACAGCAGGGGCGCAGGCTGCGCGATCGTCTCGCCGTTCCAGGCGATGCGGCCGTCCTCGATCATCCGTTCGACGTCGCGGCGCGACCCCACCCCGGCGCGCGCGAGCAATTTGGAAATGCGCTGCGGCCCCTCTTCCTCGCGCGCGTCTTCGGCTGGCTTGCGGGCGGGGCGTTCGGTCCGCGCGCCGCGGCGTCCGCGCGGAGCTTCGCGCTCGCCGCCGGAGCGGGCAGGGGATCGGGGGGGGCGGCGCATGGTCATGGGAACGGATGGGGCTTTCATGTCGTTATTTGCAACAGCAGTGTTGCTTTGCGGCCACGCTCATAGCCGGAAAAGCATCGCTTCGTCGATGGCAAGCAAAAGGTCGCTTGCAGGCGGGGCACGCCGGAGTCATGCCGCCGAAGAAGGAGTGCCCATGTTGTTCGCGTCGCGTCCGTCGTGCATCAAGCGGCTGCTGGTCATCGAGGATGACCCGCTGGTCGCGTTCGACAACGAGCGCACGCTGAAACATGCAGGCTACGACGTCATCGCCACCGTGGATTCGGGCGAAGCGGCGGTCGCGCTGCTTGCATCCGAACAGGTCGATGCACTGGTCCTCGACCTTGGCCTTGCCGGACATATGACGGGACGCGAAGTGGCCCGCATCGCCCGTGACCGCGGCATTGCCGTGCTGCTCGTCACCGGCCTCTGTCCCGAGGATGCCGGCGATATCGCGCTCGCCTGCCTCCACAAGCCGCACAGCGCGTCGGCGCTCGTGTCGGCGCTCCACGCGATCGAAACGATGATCTGCAAGAACAAGCAGCCGCGCAAGGTCGGCGGGCTGCAAACCTATTGGCGACCCGAAGCCGCGTAACTTGTCTCCGCTTGGCACCGAATGCTATCTGCGCCCGATGAAACGGGGCGGATGGGAGATTGGCGGATGAAAACCCTGCTCGGCCTTGTCGGCATTCTGGCGCTCGCCGCGGCGGCGCTTGTTTTCGGTTTCCCTCACGGGTCGGTGCCGGCTAGCCGCGCGAGCGACGCAACGGCGCCGCCGGTCCTCGTCGAGCTGTTCACCAGCCAGGGCTGTTCGTCGTGCCCGCCCGCCGACCGGTTGTTGGCCCGGCTCGATAGCGAAGGCGGCGCGGTCGCCGTGAGCCGGCCGGTGACCTATTGGGATCGGCTGGGGTGGAAGGACACGCTGGCACGTGGTGCGAACGACCGGCTCCAGCGCGATTATGCGGCGCGGGCGATACCGGGAAGCGGGGTTTATACGCCCGAGGCCGTGGTTCAGGGCGCGGTCGCCGCGGTCGGATCGAACGAGCGGGCGCTGCGCGACCTGATCGCGTCCCGTCGCAAGGCCCCGGCGCTCTCGCTTGCGCAGGACGGGGCGGAGATCGTCGCGTCGAAGCCCCGCGCCAATGTCGAACTGCGCTTTCTGGCGATCGCGCGCCATTCGGCGGTCGATATCGCCAAGGGCGAAAACCGCGGGCGCCGGATCGGCTACACCAATGTCGTGCTGTCCGAACAGGTGGCGCCCTGTGACCCCTCACTGGCATGCCGCGCCCCGATTCCCGCGAGCATTGCAACCCGAAAGGGCGCCGATCGCTGGGCAGTCGTGCTGCAGGACCGCGACGGGGGAACCGTGCGCGCCGTGCGCTGGATACGTCCGACCGCCTAATCCCCGCTTCCAATTTGCTCGCAAGGCTTTAGGCCTGTTGCTTTGTGGCAAAAGGCGCTTGCGTGCGCGATATGGGGGATGCCGATGCAGCTTGGCCTCGACAGTGCGATTTTGGCAGCGGTGATCGCCGTAATCGTGGGTCTCGCCTATGTCATTCCGGCATTTGCGCCCTATCGCAAGCCGATGCCGATTGTGGCCTTCCTGCTCGGCATATCGAGCGGCTTTCCGCTTACCCTGTTGCTGGCGACGATGACGTTCTGGCTGTCCAAAGTCGGCATCGATAAATCCACCATCGGCTTCGCGATTGGCTTGACCACGCCCTATACGCTCAAATTCCTGTGGGCGCCACTGGTCGACAAGCTGCAAATCCCCGTCCTCACGCGGATGTTCGGACAACGGCGAAGCTGGCTGTTCGCGGTTCAGGCCCTGCTGGTGATCGCGATCTGGCAGCTTGGTGCCAGCAATCCGACCAACGACAATCTTGCCCCGTTCGCGATCTGGGCGATCATCGTCGCGTTCCTGTCGGCAACGCAAGACATCGTCATCGATGCTTATCGCATCGAAATATTGACCGATGCCGAACTGCCACACGGTACGGCGATGAACCAGTTCGGCTATCGCACCGGCAACCTGATTGCCGGCGTCGGTACGATTGCTCTGGCATCGCCTGAAGGGTTCGGTCTCGGTTGGGCAGCGGCCTACGCCTTTACCGGGCTCGCCGTTATTCCCGCCGTGATCGGCGCGCTTTTCGCGGGACCGGGGCGGTTTCATCCCGCTCATGCCCGGGCCGGGGAACAGACCTTTGGCGCCTGGATCAATGAAACAGTGATCAACCCCTTTCGCGAATTTCTCGGCCGCCACGGCGCCGTGCTGATCCTGCTGTTCGTTCTGGTCTACAAGGTCGGAGATGCGATGGGGCAAGGCATGCTCAATCCGATGATTGTCGAGCTCGGCTTCAGCGACACCGAATTCGTTGCGATCAACAAGGGCGTGGGCTTCGTTGCCTTGATTGTCGGTTCCGCCTGCGGAGCGCCCTTTATTGCCTGGCTGGGCATGGGAAGGGCGCTACTGATTTCGGGGTTGATGATGATGTTCAGCAATCTGCTGTTCGCGGTGCTGGCGTCGGTGGGGCATTCGCCGTTGATGCTGGCGATCGCCGTTGGTACCGAAAATTTTACCAGCGGCATCGGCCTGACGGTGTTCGTGACCTATCTTTCCGGTCTGTCCAGCCTCGCTTATACGGCCACGCAATTTGCCTTGCTGTCGTCATTTGCAGCGGTGGGCCGCACTTGGCTCGCGGCGCCGGGGGGATATATCGCAGAAGCGTTGGGATGGGTCGGTTTCTGGCTGTTTACAGTCGCGATCGCGGTTCCGGGAATGCTGTTGCTATGGCTACTCTGGTCGCGCGGGTTCGTCGTTCAGACAGTGCGCCAGCCAAGCACGGAAGACGATGGGCACGAAATCCCTGACTCCGACGAGGTGCGACCTATTCCGGCATCTCCCCGTTCGCCCTGAGCACTTCGCCCGCAAGGTAAAGCGAACCCGCGATCAGGACCACCTCGCGCGCCGGATCGACGCTGAGCGCCTGCAACGCCGCTTCGACAGACGGCGCCGCCCTGGCGGTCGATCCGAATGCGGCCGCGTCGTGATGCTCGTGACCCGGGACCGGGACGACGGTGACCGATGCCAATCGATCGCCGAGCGGCGCGAGGAGTGCGTCGGGATGCTTGTTCGACAACATGCCCGTGACAAGGTGGATGGGACGCGGATCGGCGGCGAAGTGGCGGGCCAGCTGTAGGCCGGCGTCGGCGTTGTGCGCGCCGTCGAGCCATATTTCGGTCGCGGGGCGAAGCAGCGCGGTGAGGGGGCCGGGGTCGAGACGTTGCAGGCGTGCGGGCCAGAAGGCCGATGCGACGCCCTGCGCGATCGCCCGGGCATCGGGTTTCGGCCCCGGAGCGATGTGGAGCATCGCGATCGCCAGTCCGGCGTTGCGCATCTGGTGCAGACCCGCCATCCGCGGGCGAAACGGTTCGGCGAACGTGCCGTCCATCGAACTCCAGCGAAAGGCGTCCCCGGCCGGCTCGACCGACCAGGCTGCGCCTTCGGCAAAGGGCGCCACCCCCGCCGCCTCGGCGCGCAATTCGATCACGCGCGCCAGCGGTTCGGGGTAGGCGAGCGTCGCGAGCGCCGCCCCCGGCTTGATGATCCCCGCCTTTTCCCAGGCGATGCGCTCGGCGGGCGGCGACGGTGTGCCGTCTTCCGGTGCGAGCAGGAACGCTTCGTGGTCGATGCCGAGCGACGCGATGCCGGCGACAGCAGGGGCGGGAATGACGTTCGTCGCATCGAGACGGCCGCCCAGCCCGACCTCGATGATCGTGTCGTCGGCGGGCGTGCGGGCGAAGGCCAGGAAGGCGGCGGCGGTCGTGACCTCGAAGAAACTCGCCTGCAAACCGTCGGCGGCATCGAGAACCTCTGCGAGCAGCGCGGCGAGCAGCCTGTCGTCGATCAGCTCGCCCGCAAGCCGGATGCGTTCGTTGAAGCGCACCAGATGGGGGCTGGTATAGGCGTGGACGCGGCGCCCCTGCGCCTCGAGGATCGCGCGGAGGTACGCGCAGGTTGATCCCTTGCCGTTCGTGCCCGCGACGTGGAACGTCCGCGGCAGCCGCTCCTGCGGATTGCCGAGCCGCGCGCAGAGCTCGGCGATGCGCTCGAGCCCCAATATGTCGCGCCCCGGCGACAGCGCGGCGAGACGGTCGAGCTGCGCCTGGACGGCGGGGTCGGAACTGTGCGCGTGGTCGGGCATCTTTAAGCCTTGATATGCCTGTCGCGTCTTCGTCATGCCGGACTGGATCCGGCATCCATTTCCGCGCCGCCGAGTGGACCCCGGATCAAGTCCGGGGTGACGAACAAGAAGGCCTGACCGGCGCCCTTACGCCGCTTTCTCCGGCGCCAGATAGGCGATCAACCGTCCGAGCGTCGCGGGCAGGTCCTTGCGGTGCACCACCATGTCGATCATCCCGTGCTCCAGCAGATATTCGGCGCGCTGGAATCCCTCGGGCAATTTCTCGCGGATCGTATTTTCGATCACGCGCTGGCCCGCGAAACCGATGAGGGCATTGGGCTCGCTGATCTGCACGTCGCCGAGCATCGCATAGCTCGCGGTGACGCCGCCCGTGGTCGGGTCGGTGAGCAGAACGATATAGGGCAGGCCGGCGCGGCGCAGGCGCTGGAGCGCGACGGTCGCGCGCGGCATCTGCATCAGCGAAAGCGTGCCCTCCTGCATCCGCGCGCCGCCGGCGGCGGTGATCGCGACATAGGGACAGCCGCGCTGAATCGCCTGTTCGACCCCGGCCACAAAGGCTTCGCCGACGGCGACGCCCATCGACCCGCCCATGAAGGCAAAGTCCTGGACGCCGATCACCACCGGACGGCCGTCGATCCGGCCGAACCCGTTCTGATAGGCGTCGCGATCGCCGGTCTGTGCGCGCGCCGCCTTGATCCGGTCGACATATTTCTTGGTGTCGCGGAACTTGAGCGGATCTTCGGGCGCGGCGGGCGAGGACAAGAGTTCGTGCAATCCGCCGTCGAACAGTTGCGCGAAACGCTCCTTCGCGCCGATACGATCGTGGTGGCCGCAGCGCGGGCAGACGTTCAGATTGTCCTCCCACTCCTTGACGAACACCATCTGCTGGCACTGGCGGCATTTATGCCACAGGTTGTCCGCCGTATCGCGCTTGGCAGTGAAGGGCAGGGCGTTGCGGACGCGGTCGAGCCAGCTCATGCGGCGATCTCCTTTGCGCCGTGGATAGCATCGGCGAGGGTGCGGGTGAAGGCTTCGAGGTGCGGCGCGGCGGCGTCGCCATGCTCGGCGATGATGTCGACGAAGGCCGATCCAACGACGACGCCGTCGGCGACGCGCGCGATCGCCGCTGCCTGTTCGGGGGTGCGAACGCCGAAGCCGACCGCAACGGGCAGGTCGGTCGCGGCCTTCAGACGCGCAACCGCGTCTTCGATGCTTGCCTGCGCCGCCTGTTGCAGGCCGGTAATGCCCGCGACCGACACATAATAGAGGAACCCGCCCGCGCCGTTCAGCACATCGGGCAGGCGCGCGGCATCGGTGGTCGGCGTCGCGAGGCGGATCGGATCGACGCGCGCGGCGCGGAGTGCGGGGCCGAGCTCGGCGTCCTCCTCGGCTGGAATATCGACGCAGATCACACCATCGATTCCGGCCTTTGTACATTCGGCTGCGAACCAGTCGGGGCCGCGGATCGTCATCGGGTTGGCGTAGCCCATCAGCACGAGCGGCGTGTCGGGATGGCGCGCCCGAAACGCTGCGGCGATCGCAAAGATATCGGCCGTGGTCGTCCCCTTGGCCAAGCTGCGCAGATTGGCGGCCTGGATCGCCGGGCCATCGGCCATCGGATCGGTGAAGGGCATGCCGAGCTCGATCACATCGGCGCCCCCGGCGACGAGTGCGTCGAGGTTCGCCGCGGTGTCTCCATCACCGCCGGTGATGAAAGCCACGAGCGCGGGACGGCGCTTGGCGAAGGTGGCGGCGAAGCGGGTCATCGAAAGCGATCCCTCAAATAGTTATAGATCGCGATCAGCGCTGCGAGGCTCGCATTATACGCCAATCTGGTGGAGGCAAGGTTCCATGCACCGAAATTCAAGCCATGTCGAAACAGCAAATCAACGAGCGAAAAGACGACCATGAAGAGACAGAAATCGGTCAAAATTCTGAACGGCTTTGATTGCTTCACAGCTCCACCCCCAGCGCATCCGCAACGGTGTTGATGTCCTTGTCGCCGCGACCCGAGCAGTTGACGATGATGACCTTGTCCTTGCCCAACGTCGGCGCAATCCGTTCCGCCGCGGCGATGGCGTGTGCCGACTCCAGCGCGGGAATGATCCCCTCCAGCTTGGTCAGTTTCTGGAAGCTCGCCAGCGCCTCTTCGTCGGTCACGGGTTCGTAGCGAACGCGGCCGATGTCGTGGAGCCAGCTATGCTCGGGACCGATCCCCGGATAGTCGAGCCCCGCCGAGATGCTGTGCGCTTCGGTGATCTGGCCGTCCTCGTCCTGCAGCAGATAGGTCTTGTTGCCGTGGAGAATCCCGGGCTTGCCGCCCGCAAGGCTCGCGGCATGTTTCTTTTCGAGGCCTTCGCCCGCAGCTTCCACGCCGACGATCTCGACCCCCTCGTCGTCTAGGAAGGGGTGGAACAGTCCGATCGCGTTCGATCCGCCGCCGACGGGGGCGATCAGCATGTCGGGCAGGCGCCCTTCGGCCTCGAGGATCTGCGCGCGCGCCTCCTCTCCGATCACCGACTGGAAGTCGCGAACGAGTTCGGGGTAGGGGTGCGGTCCAGCGACGGTGCCGATGATGTAAAAGGTGTCGTCGACATTCGCGACCCAGTGGCGCAGCGCCTCGTTCATCGCGTCTTTCAGCGTCTTGGCGCCGCTCTCCACCGCGACCACTTCGGCGCCGAGCAGTTTCATGCGAAACACGTTCGGCTGTTGCCGCGCGACGTCGACCGCCCCCATGAAGATCGTGCAGGGCAGGCCGAACAGAGCCGCGACGGTCGCGGTCGCGACGCCATGCTGTCCCGCGCCGGTTTCGGCGATGATCTTCGTCTTGCCCATCCGCTTCGCGAGCAGGATCTGGCCGATGCAATTGTTGATCTTGTGCGCGCCCGTATGGTTCAAATCCTCGCGCTTCAGATAGATTTTGGCGCCGCCAAGCTCTTCCGTCAGCCGCTCGGCAAGCCACAGCGGGCTCGGGCGGCCGACATAGTGCTTCAGCAGATGCTCGAACTCGGCGCGGAATTCATTGTCGGTCTGCGCCGCACGATATTCGCGCTCGAGATCGAGGATCAGCGGCATCAGCGTTTCGGCGACATAGCGGCCGCCGAATTGCCCGAAATGGCCGCGCGCGTCGGGGCCGGTGCGAAGGCTGTTGGGAAGCTGGGTCATCGTCCCGCCGCTTTAAGGAAAGCCGCCATCTTGTCCATATCCTTGACGCCCGGCGCGCGCTCAACCCCGGTCGACACATCGACGAGCGGCGCCCCGGTCGCCGCGATCGCCGCCGCGACATTATCCGGGTCGAGCCCGCCGGCGATGCCCCAGTCCATCGTATGACGATGATTTTTGAGCAGCGACCAGTCGAAGCGCGTGCCGGTGCCGCCCGGCAACGCCTGGGTCGGCGCGTCAAAGAGAATACGATCGGCGATGCCGCGATATTTTTGCATACGATCGAGCGTTCCGGCATCTTTCAGGCCTACCGCCTTCCACGCCTCGATGGGCAGATGCTGTTTGACCGCGGCGATCCATTCGGGCGTTTCGTTGCCGTGAAACTGGACGATATCGGGCTTGACGGCCGCTACCGCCTGCCCGGTGAGTTGGGGCTGCGCATTGACGAGCAATAGCGCGACCTTGACCGCTGATCCGGCCCGCTGGCGCAGCGCCGCGGCCGTGGAAAGGTCGACGTGTCGCTGGCTTGGCTCGTAGTGAACGAGCCCGATATGCGTCGCGCCGAGCCGGATCGCGGCATCGACCGCGTCGGGGGTGGTTAGGCCGCAGAATTTGACGAGTGGGGGCATGGTATCTGGCCTGATCTGAACGCTGTGTGCTCCTGCCCTTCGACTGCCTTGCAGGCGCTCAGGGTAAACTTCAGCCAAAGGCTGAAGGCGGGAGCCCATCTCCTGCCGGCGCCATGTTGAACCGGTCGAAGATGGGTCCCCGCCTTCGCGGGGACACGCGGCTCTGTCAATGAATGGCTGTTCTAAAGCGTCGCCTCGATCTCGCGCGCCGCAAGGTCGGGGTCGGATGACTGGCTGATCGGACGCCCGACCACCAGGATAGACGCCCCATCGGACAGCGCCTGCGCCGGGGTGACGATGCG
>CAZSMB010000016.1:17549-32785 GCA_964607625.1 uncultured Sphingopyxis sp.
CGACCACCAGGATAGACGCCCCATCGGACAGCGCCTGCGCCGGGGTGACGATGCGCTTCTGGTCGCCCGCCTTGCCGTTGGCGGGGCGGACACCCGGAACGACGAAGAAGCCGCTGGGCCAGGCGTTTCGCGCCGCCTTCACCTCCTGGCCCGAACAGACGATGCCGTCGAGCCCCGCCTCGCGCGCCAGTGCGGCCAGGCGAACCACCTGATCGTGCGGCGTGCCGCCGACGCCGATATCGTCGAGATCGGGCGAATCGAGGCTGGTCAGCACGGTCACCGCCACGACTTTGGTATTGAGCCCCGCCACCGCCTTTGCCTCTTCGAGCATCGCGCGGCCACCCGCAGCGTGGACCGTCAGCACGGCCGGCTCGAGCGGGCGCAGCGCCTGGATCGCCTTGGCGACCGTATTCGGGATGTCGTGCAGTTTCAGGTCGAGAAAGATCGGCAGCCCGATTTTCGCCATTTCGTGCACGCCATGATGACCGTTGGCACAGAAGAATTCGAGCCCCAGCTTCAACCCGCCGACGTGATGCCGAACCTTTTGCGCCAGCGTCTGGGCGGCGTCGAGATGCGGGGTATCGATCGCGAGATAAAGCGGAGAGGTCATTGCGTTTCCAGCGGAGATGGAGGGATGTCGTTGACCGGCGGCGACGCCGGCGTCGGGGCGGCAACCGGATCGGCGGGCCGGCTTGCCATCGCCCGCAGGTCCGAAAGCTGCCGCTCGCTGTGGTCGAGACGGCGATTCAGCGTCCAGCGCGACGCGCGCAGCGCGATCCACAGCGGTATGCTGCCGATCAGGAACGATACGAGGATCAGGACCGGCAATTTGGTGTCGAGAACCTGGCCCGGCCAGATGGTGACCGTGACCGGAATCCAGTTGGCCATCGAAAAGATGATGAGCACCGCCGTCAGCAAGACCCAGATGATCGTTCGCAGGATTCCCACTTCGTTACTCCTCGTACACCCTCACCCGGTTTCTAAGCGAGTTTCACGCGCGTTTCCAGCCTATGCGGTGCCGAAGACGCGTTCGAAAATCACATCGACATTCTTCATATGATAGCCAAGGTCGAAAAGTTCCGTCAGCCGGTCGGGTGACAGGCGCGAGGTCACGTCGGCGTCGGCCTTCAGCAGATCGAGCAGGGACAGCGTGCCGTCCGATTCCCAGACCTTCATCGCGTTGCGTTGCACGAGCGCATAGCTGTCCTCGCGGCTCGCTCCCGCCTGGGTCAAGGCAAGGAGCACGCGCTGCGAATGCACGAGACCGCCCATGCGATCGAGATTCTTCTGCATCCGTTCGGGATAGACGAGCAGCTTGTCGATGACACCGGTCAGACGGGCGAGCGCGAAATCGAGCGTGATCGTCGCGTCCGGGCCGATGAAGCGCTCGACCGACGAATGGCTGATGTCGCGTTCGTGCCAAAGCGCGACATTTTCCATCGCCGGAATAGCGGCGCTGCGGACCATTCGCGCAAGGCCGGTCAGATTTTCGGTGAGCACGGGATTGCGCTTGTGCGGCATCGCCGACGATCCCTTTTGCCCCGGCGAGAAATATTCCTCGGCCTCGAGCACCTCGGTACGTTGCAGGTGGCGAACCTCGACCGCGAGCCGCTCGATCGACGACGCAATCACGCCCAGCGTCGCAAAGAACATCGCGTGGCGGTCGCGCGGGATTACCTGGGTCGAGACCGGCTCGACCGCCAGGCCCAGTTTCGCCGCGACATGCGCCTCGACCCGCGGGTCGATATTGGCGAAGGTCCCGACCGCGCCCGAGATCGCGCAGGTCGCGATTTCGGCGCGCGCGGCTTCGAGGCGCGTCTTGCAGCGCGAAAATTCGGCATAGGCTTCGGCGAGCTTCAGGCCGAAGGTCACGGGTTCGGCATGGATGCCGTGGCTGCGACCGATGGTCGGAGTCAACTTATGCTCGTAGGCGCGGCGTTTGAGCGCCTCCAGCAGGCCGTCGAGGTCGGCCAGCAATATATCCGCGGCCTGGGTCAACTGCACCGCGAGGCAGGTGTCGAGCACATCGCTCGAGGTCATGCCCTGGTGCATGAAGCGGGCTTCCTCGCCAACCTGTTCGGCAACCCACGTCAAAAAGGCGATGACGTCATGCTTGGTGACCGCTTCGATCGCGTCGATCGCCTCGACGTCGATCGTCGGATTGGTCGCCCACCAGTCCCACAGTGCCTTTGCAGCCGATTTCGGCACCGTGCCCAGTTCGGCCAGGGCTTCGGTCGCGTGTGCCTCGATCTCGAACCAGATCGACAAGCGATTCTCGGCCGACCAGATGGCGGTCATATCCGGTCGGGCATAGCGCGGAACCATTGAATTTCCTTCCTTTTGGGGCGGCTTGTCGGACATTCGGCCCGAAATTGCGGCAGGGCGCGCCCTAGCAGGGGTCGGACGTTTTTCCAATCGGCCGGAATCGGCAACTTTCGAAAACACACCGGGGTTGATCCGCTGCCCCCTCAATAAACGGCGGCGGATCGCACTCCCGCTGCATCCGCCGTTCAGAACAGGAGATGTAAGATGCTGAAACATATGCTTTTGATCGGCGCAGCCGCGATCAGCCTGCCGGCGATGGCCCAGGAAACGACGCCGCCCGCCGACGACATGATGCCGCCGGCGGAACAGACGACGCCGGCTGACCCCACCGACACCACCACTCCGGCGCCGCAGACGCCCGATACGACGATGCCGCCGGCCGACCCTTCGACGATGCCAACCGATCCGGCAACCCCGACCGATCCGACGATGCCGACCGACCCGGTTCCGGCGCCCGATGATACGACGACGCCTCCCGCCGACCCGATGGCACAGGCCCCGGCCGATCCGGCCACGACCCCGCCGGCGGAGGATCCGGCCACCGATCCGGGTGCAACGGCAAGTGCCGCTACCCCCGATCAGGTCGCGCAGATCGTGAGTCAGGAATTTCCGACTTATGACGCCGACGCGACCAAGGAACTCAACGAAACCGAGTTCGCAACGTGGATGAAGAAGCTGCGGACCGCGACCGATCCGTCGGTTGATCCCGAATCGGAACAGGTGAAGAGCTGGATTGGTCAGGCCTTTGCCGCCGCCGATGCCGATAAGTCGGGCGGTGTGACCGAAGAGGAACTGACCGGCTTCCTGTCGCGCGGCGCCTGAACCGGGCGCCCATGACGGGGTGGTACAGCCGTCGGCACGTCCGGCGGCTGTATCCGCCAAGCCTCAGAGATGAACAAGCCGCCGGAGCGATCCGGCGGCTTTTTCATTGCGGCCGCACCACCTTGACGATCGACAGGCGGCGTTGCTGCCCGTCGCGATCAGGCCACAGGATCGATTGCCCTTCACGCATCCCGATCAGCCCCGCGCCCACCGGGGTGAGAATCGATATCCGTCCGGCCGAGATGTCGGCGTCGGCGGGATAAACGAGTTCGACGGTCCGCGAAGCCCCACTGCCTTCGTCAACGAATTCGACCTGACTGTGCATTGTCACGATATCGCCGGGAATCTTGCGCGAACTATGGATTTTTGCGCGGTCTATTTCCTGAAGCAACAGATCGGCGACGGCGGGAGACCGCTCCTGACGCGCGAGCGCCAGGTCGGTGAGAGTGTCGGCTTCGGTGTCGATCATGTGAATGGGCGGCCGCTTGGCCGGTGCGCGCTGGGTCATTGCATGAAGCTTTCGGTCGAGGGCAGGGCATGCCTGCCGCTACGCGGAGTTTGAAAAGGAAAGCCGGCCCCGGGTTCGGGGCGCTATGCTCCGGACCCGGGGTTAGGTGCCGGCAAGCAGCTGGCCCGCGTGCGAATGAAGTCGCGACGAATGATGTCGACTCTGCATGGCGCGATGATGTCGCCCCCGCTTCGCCAAGTCAAACCATCTTCCGGCTTCACAGCAGGCCGAGCGAGCGAAAGCTTCGATAATTGCCTCCCGCGATGATGATATGGTCGTGAAGCTGGATTCCCATTTTGGCCGCGGCTTCGGCGATATCGCGCGTGATCGCGATGTCCTGGCGGCTCGGCTCTGGACTGCCGCTCGGATGGTTATGGACCAGAATGATCGCCGCCGCACCCAGTTCGAGCGCGCGCTTGATGACTTCACGGACATAGATGGCCGACTGGTCGATCGACCCTTCGCTCGCCAGCTCGTCGCGGATCAGCATGTTGCGCGAATTGAGGTAGAGTACCCGCACGCGTTCGATGTCGATCGCCCCCATATCGGCACGAAGCCAGTCGAGCAGCGAATCCCAGCTAGAAAGGAGCGGCTTTTCGCGGACTTCGCCCTTGAGCATGCGCAAGCTGGTCGCCTGGACGATCTTCAGCGCTGCGATAGCGCCATCGCCCATGCCGGGGACGCGGCGCAGCGACGTGGGATCGGCGCTGACCAGTTGCGCGAGCGAGCCGAATTCGCGGAGCAGCGCCTTGGCCAACGGTTTGGTATCGCGGCGCGGGATGGCGAGCGCGAGCAGATATTCGACGAGTTCATAATCGGCCAGCCCTTCGGCATCGCTTCCGAGCAGGCGGGCGCGCATACGGGCTCGGTGCCCCGCATGGTCCGGGACAGGGGCGGGATCATCGGCCATGACGATCGAATAACCGCCTTGTCGGTGATGCTCAACGGTCATAGACATCGACCGACGGCAATGCGGACCAATCTTCTGCATCGAAAGCGGACTTCCGGCGTTGGTCAGGTCCATGGGTTAGCGGTCGAGGGACGGATTTTGCACTTCATGACGTCATCGGCTTTCGCTGGGTCCTGGCCGTTTCCTGCGGCATCTCGCGCATGATCGACGAATCGGGACCGGCTCCGCCCCCCAAGCGATTGTTCAAGAAGCGCTGGCTGACCGCGGGCGCCGTGGCGGCTCTCGCCACCGGTCTCTGGATGGCGCGCGAACCCATCGCCGATCGCTTTATCCGGGAACAGCTCGACAGCCGCGGCGTGCCGGCGCGCTACACCATCGACCAGATCGGATTTCGCACCGAGCGTCTCAGGGATCTGGTGATAGGCGATCCCGCCCGGCCCGACCTGACCGCAAAGCTCGTCGAGGTCCGGCTCGGCTACGGCTTTGGCGGCCCCTATGTCTCGACGATCCATGCCGACGGCGTTCGCCTTTATGGCCGCGTCGTCGATGGGCGGGTTTCGCTCGGTTCGCTCGACCGGTTTCGCGATCCCGCCGACACGTCGCCGTTCGCCTTGCCCGACCTGTCGGCGGTGCTCACCGATGCGCGGGCGCGGATCGAGACGCCGTGGGGGGATGTCGGCGCGGTGCTCAACGGCGGAGGCAAGCTGCGTCAGAATTTCACCGGGAAGCTCGCCCTGGTGGCGCCGCGCATCGCGGCCGGTGACTGCCGTGTGCGCAATCTTTCCTTTTACGGCTCGGTGCTGGTTCGCGATGTCCGGCCGACGCTGACGGGACCGCTGCGCGGAACGAGCCTCGCCTGCCCGGGTGGTCGGGTCACGGCCGAGGCACCCCAGATCGCACTCGACGTCTCGCTCGACGAAACGCTGACGAGCTGGCGCGGGACGGCCGATGCCAGCATCCACCGGCTTGCCGCGGGCGCGATGTCCGCCGACCGGGTGGGCGTTCTCGCGCGGTTCGACGGAAACTCCCGGCAGACGAAGCTGGATATCGATGCCGACATGGCGCGACTGCGCGGCTCTGGCTTCACCGCCGAAACGGTCGCGCTCGACGCGCAGGGCCGGGTGGGCTCCGCCGCGCCGGCGCTGACCGGCACCGTCCGCTTTGCGCGTGCCGGGGCGAGCGCCGAATTGCGCCGTTCGATCGCGGACTCCGGCACCGGTCTCGACGCAACGCCCGTGGGGCCGCTGGCTGCCAAGGCGACGCGCGCCGTCGCCGCGATGCTGGCCGAAGCCGGCGGCAGCGCACGCTTCGCGCTCGCCGGTGAAGGCCCGTCGCGGCGGTTCGACCTGATCGCGGCGGAAATCGCCAGCGCCAGCGGGGCGCGCCTGTCGAGCGACGACGAAAGCCGGGTGTCGTGGCTCATCGGCGCCGACCGGCCCGCGCTGCTGATCGATGGACACTGGCATTTCGGCGGGGGCGATTTGCCTTCGGGCGATCTGTCGCTCGACCGGCGCGCCGACGGCAGCGTGTCCGGGCAAGCCATTTTCGACCGCTATGCTGCCGGCGATGCGCGACTGACCCTGACGCCGATCAGTTTCTCGAGCGCCGGAGGCGGAAGTGTTCGCTTTGCGACGCACGCCGATTTGGCGGGGCCGCTTGGCGACGGGCAAGTGGAGGGACTCGCTCTACCGTTGTCGGGGACGATCGCGCCGACCGGCGCTATCGCACTCGACGGGGGATGCAGGCGAACTGGCTTCGATCGCGCCGCCGTATCCGGCTTTCGGCTAGGTCGCACCGCTTTCGACCTGTGCAGCCGCCCAGGCGCGCCCCTGCTCAGCGCGGATGCAGGCGGCGTGCAGGGGACGGTCGTTGTTCCGCGTCTGGCGC
The DNA here is from genome assembly GCA_964607625.1 of uncultured Sphingopyxis sp. Classification (GTDB taxonomy): domain Bacteria; phylum Pseudomonadota; class Alphaproteobacteria; order Sphingomonadales; family Sphingomonadaceae; genus Sphingopyxis. The sequence goes on from CAZSMB010000016.1 coordinate 24,002, forward strand.
TGCGCGGCGCCAGCGGATCGTCTCCTTTCGCGTTCGATGCCGGGCGGAGCGAAATCGACCTGGCGTCGATGCGCTGGTCCCTCGGCAAAGCCGATATCCGGCTGGGCGAAGGCGACGGCATGACGCATTTCGCCGCCGATGCGATCACGGGACGCGGTGGCGCGCAAGGGTTGACCGGTACCCTTTCGGGCGCGACCGGCAAGATCGGGGCTGTGCCGCTTATCATGTCCGACATCGCAGGCGACTGGCGCTGGGCGAAGGGGGTGCTGGCGCTCGACGGCGGCCTCGTCGTGACCGACGCCGCGCCCGATCCGCGCTTCGCGCCGCTGGTCAGCGACAATGCGACGTTGCGCTTCGCCGATGGCAGGATTGATGCAACCGCGGAACTCGACGAACGCAAGAGCGGCACGAAGATTCTCGACACGGTCATCTCGCACGACCTCTCCAGCGGGACCGGCCATGCCGACCTGAGGGTCGACGAGCTGCGGTTTGGCGATGATTTCCAGCCCGACCAGCTGACCAGCCTGGCGCTCGGCGTGGTCGCCAACGTCCAGGGATCGGTGGTCGGCGACGGACGGATCGACTGGACGCCCGACGGGGTGACGAGCCGGGGAACCTTTGCAACCGCGAATGCCGACCTGGCCGCAGCCTTCGGACCGGTGACGGGCCTGACCGCGACGCTGACCTTCGACGACCTGATCGGCCTCCATTCGGCGCCGGGACAGATTGCGACCCTTGCGAATGTGAATCCGGGCATTCCGGTGGTCGACGGCAAGATCGAATATCAGCTGCTGGGCGACAATCGCGTCCGAATCGAAGGAGGGCGCTGGCCCTTTGCAGGCGGGGAGCTTGTGCTGCATCCTGCGACGCTCGACTTCAACGCGACCCAGACGCGGCGGCTGTCGTTCGACCTCGTCGGTGTCGATGCGGCTGTCTTTTTGCAGGAATTCGACTTCGAGAACATCAATGCCAGCGGGGTGTTCGACGGCACGCTGCCTGTCGAATTCGGCGGGCTCGGCGGGCGGATCGTCGATGGGCGAATCGACGCACGGCAGGGCGGGGGCACGCTCGCCTATGTCGGGGAATTGTCGAATCACGATCTGGGAACGATGGCGAATTTCGCGTTCGGTGCTTTGCGGTCGCTGAAATATGACGACCTCTCGATCCTGCTCAACGGCGATCTCGACGGCGAGATGGTCACCGACATCCGGTTCGGCGGCGTCGGACAGGGCGAGGGGGCGACCCGGAACTTCCTGACCAGGCAGGTCGCCAAACTGCCTTTCGTCTTCAACCTGAAAATCCATGCCCCCTTCCGCCAGTTGATTACGTCGGCCAAGGGTTTCTATGACCCGACGGTGCTGATCGAACAGAATTTGCCGACGCTGCTTCGGGTGCAGGAGCAAGTCGATTCCGCTACGACGAGCGCGAGCGCACCCGTTCAGCCACCAGAAAGCGAGCCTATGCCATGAAGACCATGATCAAGAGGAGATGGATGATCGGAGGACGGTTTCTGGCGATCTTTGGTGCGGCGTCCGCTTTGGGAGCCTGCGTTCAGGTCGACACGCCGGACAAGCCGATCGAAATCAACCTCAACATCAACATCAAGCAGGAAATCGTGTACAAGCTTGATGGCGATGCAAAGAAATTGATCGAGCAGAATGGCGATATCTTCTGATCGACCGGGATTATGGGGTAAGACGAGTGATGACGAAGCGACTGAAACAGTGGAAAGCCGGCGGCCTGGCAATGGCCGCGATCGCGATGACCGCAGCGGTTGCCGTGGCCGTGCCCTCGGCGATGGCCCAACGCGATCCAGCCTATCAACAGGCGCGTGCCGCCGGCCAGATCGGCGAGCAGCCCGACGGCTATCTGGGCTTTGTCACGTCGCCGAGCAAAGAGGTGCGCGACATCGTCACCGATATCAATATCAAGCGCAAAGCCGCCTACACCAACAATGCGCCGGCCGGCAGCACCGTCGAACAATTCGCCTTTGCGACCGGATGCAACCTGATCGCAAAGACGAAGCCAGGCGAAAAGTACCAGGCGCCCGATGGCCGCTGGCTGACGCGCGATAGCGGTGCCCCGGTTCGCGATACGCGTTGCCCGTAAGCGTCGATTTTTCAAGGGTGCCCGCGGGCACCATATGCCGCCGCGCCCCTAAACGCGGCGGCATTTTTATTGGGCGCTGCCAAGCATTGACTTAATCGGGCGGCATTCCTAAACGGACCGCGCCTTAGGGGTTCCCCGATTTTTCGGGCCTTTTTTCGCAGGCGGAATCGGGTAAATTCCCGTTTCGTTTCAGGAGGATGGCGGAAAATGACGGGGAATGGCAGCGATCCGGAACCAGCTTCGGAGGATTCGCGTCTGGTCTCGCTGCAACAGCGATTGGACCGGGCCGAAGCCGCAGAAGCGAAAAGGGCCGGGACCGGCGCACCCGAATCCGATGCCAACTACCGGCTCGGAAATCGGGTTTTGGCCGAATTGCTGGGCGGGATGCTGGGCGGCGCGTTGATCGGCTGGCTGATCGACCGGTTCGCTGGCACCTCGCCTTGGGGTCTGTTGGGGATGCTGGCCCTTGGGGTTGTCGTTGCCTTCAGGAACATATTCCGGATCGCCAATGGCGCGTCGCGCGGTGGCGGAACGGAATAGGTCGGAATTTTGCCCGGCGACGCAAGGCGTTCGGGAGCTAGTTTGGAGTGACGCGCGTGTCCGCAGAGGCCGGTAAATTCGACCCGATGCACCAGTTCACCGTCGAACCGGTCGCGAAGCTGTTCGCGGTCGGCGGGCGCGAAGTGTGGCTGACCACCAGCGCATTGTGGATGGCTGCTGCCGCGATCCTGCTCTGGGTGTTCATGCTCGGCGGAATGAAGCGCCAGCTCGTTCCGGGCCGCTGGCAGGCCGCGGTCGAAGGATTCACGGGCTTCATCTCGTCGATGATGTCGACGAACATCGGGCCGGAGGGACGCCGATACACCCCCTACGTCTTTTCGCTCTTCATGTTCATTCTGTTCTGCAACATATTGGGATTGATGCCTTTCGCGATCGGCGGCATGCACCCGCTGACGGTGACGAGCCACTTCACGATCACCGGCGTTCTGGCCATTCTGTCCTTTTCGATCGTGCTGATCGTCGGGTTCTGGCGTCACGGGCTGCATTTCTTTTCGCTTTTCGTCCCGCACGGTACGCCGTGGCCGATGATCCCGTTCATCGCGCCGATCGAGTTCGTGTCGTTCATGGTGCGCCCGTTCAGCCTCGGCCTGCGACTGTTCGTCGCGATGACCGCCGGGCACGTGCTGCTCGAAGTGTTTGCTAACTTCATCATCCAGAGCTCGGGCGCCGGCGCCGCGATCGGCCTGCCGGTCGGGCTCGCCAGCCTGGCGCTGATGATCGGGATCAGCGCGCTCGAACTGCTCGTCGCGGGGATCCAGGCTTATGTTTTCGCTCTGTTGACTTCACTGTATATCAACGACGCAGTCAACCTTCACTAATCCCGTTTTAAACCAAACGATTACCTCAAGGAGTTAAGTTCATGGACGCACAAGCAGCGACGCTCATCGGTGCCGGTCTGGCCGCTATCGGCGCCGGTATGGCCGCCATCGGCGTGGGCAATGTTTTCGGCAGCTTCCTGGAAAGCGCGCTGCGCAATCCGGCGGCCGCCGACGGTCAGCAGGGCCGCCTGTTCATCGGCTTCGCCGCGGCGGAGCTTCTGGGCCTGCTGTCGTTCCTGATCGCGATCCTGCTCTATCTGAAGGCGGCCTGAGGCCGACGCCGCGCCGTGCGGGCCTGATGTCCGCACGGCGCGGGGCCTTTCGATGCGCGGGTGCGCATCGTACAGTCGTCAATCGGAAGAAATATTATGCCACAGATCAACCAGCTCGCGGAAAACTGGTATTTCGCCTCGCAGCTATTCTGGCTCGCGCTGATTTTCGGCGCGGTTTTCGTGGTGATCGGTCTTGGCATGTATCCCAAGATCGAAGCGACGGTCGACGCGCGCGATCGCAAGGTCGCCGATGATCTGGCGGCGGCCAAGGCGGCGCACGCCGCGGCCGACACGATCGAGGATCGCTATCGCCAGCAAAGCGATGCGGCGCGTGCCGCGGCGCAGGCGGCGGTCCAGTCGGCGAAGGACAAGGCCGCTCGCGACGCCGAAAAGCGTCTCGCCAAGGTCGACGCCGAACTCGCCGACAAGATGGCGACCGCAGAGGCCGACGTCTCGGCCGCGCGCGCTTCGGCGATGGCCGAAATCGAATCCGTGGCCGCGGAGGCTGCGGGCGACCTGGTTGCGAAGCTGTCGGGCGTCAAAGTCGCGGCGGCGGATGCGAAGCAGGCTGTGAAGGCAGTGCTCCATGGTTGATCTGATCTTTTCCGAAGCCGTCGGCGCGGCAGGGCATGGCGGCGGATCGTTCCTGTCGTCGCAAAGCTGGTGGGTCGCGCTCGCGATGCTCATCTTCTTCGGCATCCTGCTGTGGAAGAAGGCACCGGGTTCGATCGGCGCGATGCTCGACAAGCGCATCGCCGACATCTCGAAGCAGCTCAACGAGGCCGAGCAGCTGCGCCTCGATGCCGAATCGCTCAAGGCCGAATATGAAGCCAAGCTCGCCGACGCGACGCGCGAGGCCGAAGACATGCGCACCCGCGCCGAAGCCGAGGCCGATGCGCTCGTCGCCAAGGCAAAGGATGAAGCGACCGCGCTGATCGCGCGCCGCAAGCAGATGGCCGAAGACCGCATCGCCGCAGCCGAAGCCAATGCGCTCGCCGAAGTGCGCACGGCAGCCGCGAAGGCGGCGACCGAAGCCGCCGCGACGCTGATCGCTGCCAAGCATGACGCGGCGGCCGACAAGGCGCTGGTCGACCAGGCGATCGCATCGGTCGCCAAGGGCTGAATCTCTCGGCATTGCCGAACCAAGGCGCCCGCGGTCTTCCGCGGGCGTTCCTGTTTTGAATTGGTTTCCGGCCGTAGTTCAAATTGAACAGACCCGCCTATCCCTCCGACCGCCTACCCGCGACCTCGGCCGCCCACGCCTTCGTCGCCGGGCAATGATCCATCGCCCGCGCATAGGCTTCGCGCGCGCTCGTTCGCGCGACATACGCCCGCTCGATGGGACCGAGCGCGAAGCAGCCGGTTCGCTCGGCCAATTCCAGCGCATAGGTCACCGAAATATCGGCGGCGGTGAAGCGTTCGCCGGCCAGGTAGGGCGTGTGGTCCAACTGTCGCCGCACCAGTCCCAGCCGGCTTTCGAAGACCCCCAGCGCCCAGTCCGTCGTCCGGTTCCGCTTTTCGCCCTCGGGTGCAAGGATCTCGGTCGCGACGATCGCGTTGATCGGCCCGGCCAGTCCCGCTTCGCCCATATGCAGAAATTGCTGATAGGTTGCGAAGGCCGGATCGTCGGGGGTGGGCGCCAGCGGGCTCGGCCCACGCGTCGCCAGCAGATATTCGAGGATCGCGATCGATTCGACCATGACCGTGGCGCCATCGACGATCGCCGGGATGAAGCCGGCGGGATTGATCGCCAGAAACTCGCGGTCACTCTCGACGCCGGTGAGCAGGTCGACCGGCCGCACCCGATAGGGCAGCGCCATTTCCTCGAGCAGCCACACGACCCGGAACCCGCGCCCCTCGCCATAAACGTTGATCACGACGCACTCCTCAGAATTTGAGCATGATCCGGCGCGCCAGCGCCGGCGAGAGGCTGTGGACCATCTGCAACAGCTTGACCATGCCGACATTGACCTCTCGCCTGCCGGTGCGGATTCCGTGAACGATTTCCGCCGCGCAATCGTGCGCGCTCATCTTCTTGCCGCCGCGTCCGGCGGTCATGTTCGTTGCGACGACCGGCGGCAGCGCCTCGATCACCCGGACATTGCTGTCCCTGAGCAGATGACGGATCGCCTGCGTGTAGGCGCGCAAGCCCGCCTTCGTCGCGCAATAGATCGATCCGCCCGCACGCGGCGCGATTGCGAGCCCCGACGTCACATTGACGATCGCGGCCTCGCCCTGAGCGCGCAGCACCGGCAGCAGGCGCGTGCAGAGCGCGATCGGCGCGTCGAGATTGGTGCGGATGCAGCGGGCGGCATCGTCCAGCGTTCCGGGGCGGTCGAGGTCATAATCGCTACCGACGCCGGCATTGTTGACGAGCAGCGCGAGCGGTTTGCCGGCGATAGCCTCGACGACCGCGTCGATGCCCGCGGCGGTCGACAGGTCGCTGGCGATCGTCCCGAAATCCAGCGCCGCCATTGCGCGCAGCTTCGCTTCGGAACGTCCCGTCACGACGACCGAGGCCCCCGATGCCTGCAATTGCAGCGCAATTTCGCGGCCAATCCCGTCGCTTCCCCCGGTGACCAGCGCCAGCTTTCCGCGTAATTCCATGCGACCCCTCCCACGGCTGATTTACCCCGCGCACTATGGCGGGTCGCGGCGGCTTCGCCTACATGCAAAATCATGGCTCGCCCCAATGCCCCCGACCGATTCAACGAAGAGAAAGCGACCTATGTCGTTCGCGGCAGCGGCGAAGAGGGCGACAAGCCCGATCTGACGCGCGGCGCCGACGTCATTCGCGGGGTCGTACGGAAGCTGCCGACGCGTCCCGGCGTCTATCGCATGCTCGATGCGCGCGGCGACGTGCTCTATGTGGGGAAGGCGCGCGCGCTCAAGAACCGCGTAACCAATTATACGCAGGTCGCGCGTCTGCCGCAGCGGCTGCAACGCATGGTCGCGCAGACGCGCGCGATGGAGATCGTGACCACCAACAGCGAAGCCGAGGCGCTGTTGCTCGAGGCGCAGCTGATCAAGCGCTATCGCCCGCCCTACAACGTCCTGCTGCGCGACGATAAAAGCTTCCCCTTCATCCTGCTGCGCGCCGACCATGATTTCCCGCGCGTGCAAAAGCATCGCGGCGCGCGGCGCGCCAAGGGGCGCTATTACGGGCCGTTCGCGAGCGCGGGCTCGGTAAACCGCACCCTCAATGCGCTGCAAAAGACCTTCCTGCTCCGCAGCTGCACCGACAGCTTCTTTTCCAACCGCTCGCGGCCCTGCCTGCTCTACCAGATCCGTCGCTGCTCGGCGCCGTGCGTCGGGCGCATCGACAAGGGCGATTATGCCGAGCTGGTGAACGACGCGCAGGACTTCCTCGAGGGACGCTCGACCGCGGTGCAGAAGCGGCTGGGCGACGCCATGACCCGCGCGGCCGAAGCGATGGATTACGAACTCGCGGCGGTGCTGCGCGACCGGTTGAAGGCGCTCACTTTCATCCAGGGGAGCCAGTCTGTCCACGCCGAGGGGCTCGGCGACGCCGATGTCTTCGCGCTCGCGGCGAAGGGCGGACAGCTTTGCATCGCGGGCTTCTTCATCCGCGGCGGGCAGAATTGGGGGCATCGCAGCTTCTTCCCCGCGCATGTCGCGGGCGTGCCCGAAGCCGAGGTGATGGCGAGCTTTCTGATGCAGTTTTATGAAGGCGTGCCGCCACCGAAGCTGATCCTCGTCGATCGCGAGCCCGAAGATTGCCCCGTGCTGGCCGAGGCGCTCGGCGAAACCGCGGGACGCAGGGTCGAGATCAGCGTCCCGCAGCGCGGCAACCGCCGCCGCCTGCTCGAACAGGCGGTGCGCAACGCCGGCGAGGAACTCGACCGGCGGCTCGCCGAAAGCAGCAGCCAGGCGAAGCTCGGGCGCGAACTCGCCGACCTGTTCGACCTCGACGATCCGCCGCAGCGCATCGAAATATACGACAACAGCCATATCCAGGGCACCAACGCGCTCGGCGCGATGGTCGTCGCGGGGCCGGAGGGCTGGATCAAGGGCGCCTATCGCAAGTTCAACATCAAGCGCCCCGAAACGCAGCCGGGGGACGATTTCGCGATGATGCGCGAAGTGTTCCAGCGCCGCTTCGCGCGCGCGATCGAGGAAGACCCCGAGCGGACGAAGGGCGAATGGCCCGACCTGGTGCTGATCGACGGCGGCAAGGGGCAGGTGTCGGCCGCAGGCGCGGTGCTCGCCGAACTCGGGATCGACGATCTGCCTTATGTCGGCGTCGCCAAGGGGCCCGACCGCAACGCCGGACGCGAAACATTCTACCTGCCCGACGGGCGCGAGTTTACCCTGCCGACGAACAATGCGGTGCTCTTCTATATCCAGCGGTTGCGCGACGAAGCGCACCGCTTCGCGATCGGCGCGCACCGGCAAAAGCGCGCCAAGGCGATGGGAAGCTCGCCCCTCGACGAGGTCCCGGGCATCGGGCCGGCGCGCAAGAAGGCGCTGCTCATGCACTTCGGCACCGCGCGCGCGATCAAGGGCGCAAGCCTCGAGGACCTCCAGAAAGCTCCGGGGGTCAGCGCGGGGGTCGCGCAAGCGGTGTATGATTTCTACAATCCGAGGGGATGATATTGAAACCACGCCCTCCCCTTCAGGGGAGGGCAGCGAGACTTGCGAACTTGTTCGCTAGTCGCAGCGGGTGGGGGTCGCCAGCCTTACGCAAGGCCGCTGGCCCCCACCCCAACCCCTCCCCTGAAGGGGAGGGGCTTGTGCAGGAGCCAAGACTATGGATTTCGCCGCCGCCATGCCGCTCGCCGCAACGCTCGGCGTCACCATCGACGAAGGCACGAAAGACCGCGTCGCGGGCACTCTCCCCGTGCGGCCCGACATCTGCACCGCGGGCCATATCGTTCATGGCGGCGCGATCATGGCCTTCGCCGATTGTCTTGGTGCGGTGGGCGCCTTTCTAACCCTGCCCGAAGGCGCGAGCGGCACGACCACGATCGAGAGCAAGACCAATTTCCTCGGGGCCGGGCCGG
>CAZSMB010000017.1:0-6034 GCA_964607625.1 uncultured Sphingopyxis sp.
AAATCGGCGCCGCATATCCGCTTCGCGGGTCAGATCACCGGCTGCGAAGGCTATGTCGAAAGCGCCGCGATCGGCCTCGTCGCCGCGCGCTTCGCCGCTGCCGAGCTGGCCGGCCGCCCCCTGCCCCCGCCGCCACCCGAAACCGCACTGGGGGCGCTGCTCGGTCACATCACCGGCGGGGCCGACGCCGCGAGCTATCAACCGATGAACGTCAACTTCGGTCTCTTCCCCCCGCTCGCCGACGAGGTCCGCAAAAAGGACCGCAAGCTGGGGTATACCCAGCGCGCGGGCCGGGCGCTGGCGGATTGGGTGAAGGTCGCGGACGGGGTGGCGGCCTAGGTGTAGGCGTCGCCGCTTGCACGTCAGGATAGTTAATTTGGATGGGAAACTGGTGTCAGCTCCCGTGTTGGTGTTCATCCCATACAAAGACGGCGAAGGCGCTCAGAAACCACGGAATCCCATAGGCAAGCAACGTGGGCAGGGACATGCCAGTGACCCCCACGACTAAGAGTGCTGCGACGCAGAGAATCAAACTGAAAACTCTTATCGCTTTGGGAGGCGGCGCCGATTGAGAAAACAGGCGCCCGGTTCGAAACAGCCCTTCCAACAACCCTACGATCGCACCACCGACAACCGCAACGGCTAAATGGCTCATCTTCTCGGCCATGATCAACGAGCCAGCATACAAAGCTGGCAGCGCCAGCGCGAATATGAGCATCTTCACAAGCCTCGGCCTCAACAACTGCACTTCGGCTTCGGTTTGCGCTTCGGCGCGGTCGTTGCAAACTCGGCGCGGGTGAGGTCGCCCGACTTGTCGGCGTCGGCGCCCGCGAAACGGTCGCTCGTGGTGACCGCCCACTCCTCGAAGCTCAACAGATTGTCGCCATTCGTGTCGAGCTTGCGAAAGCTCGCGGTGCGCGTCGACAGCATCTCGACCCGGCTGATCCGTTCGTTGCGGTCGCGGTCGTAGCGGTTGAAGCGCCGTTCCTCGCGCGTCTCGCTCTTGGCCTCGGGAAGCTCGGGCGGCGCGGCGCCGCGCTTTGGGGCGTCCCGTCCGGCGACGGGAAGGGCCGGCAACGCCGGCGGCGGCTCGGGCATCGCGCGCACTTCGGCATCGCGGCTATATCCCTGCCACAGGAATACGCCGCCGGTCAGCAACAATGCGCTGGCCAGGCCGCCGATCAAAAATCGTGAAATCGCCATCGTGCCCCCCTCGCCTTCGCCGGGCACGCTATCATGTCCGCGGGGAAGGCAGCAAATGACGAAGCCGCCGGATTGATTGCAAGTTTTCATCGATTCCATTGTTCAAATCCGGCAGGATGATTGCTATATCCGATCAATGCACAACTACCTTCCGTCCCTGAAGCAGATGCAATATCTCGTCGCGCTGCACGAGCACGGCCATTTCGGTCGCGCCGCCGATGCGTGCAATGTTACCCAGTCGACCTTGTCGGCGGGCATCCGCGAACTCGAGACCTTGCTCGGCCAGACGCTCGTCGAACGCACGCGCCGCGTCGTGCGCTTCACGACGCTCGGCAATGCGATCGTCGAAAAGGCGCATCGCGTGCTGCGCGAGGCCGAGGAGCTCGCCGACATGGCGGCGGCGGCCGCCGCGCCGCTGGTCGGCGAACTGCGGATGAGCGTGATCCCAACGATCGCGCCCTTCCTGCTTCCCGACCTCCTTCCGCGGCTGCGCAAGGAGCGCCCGTCGCTCAAGCTCTTCCTGCGCGAGGAGCCGAGCGCGCAAGCGTGCGAATCGCTCCACCACGGGCAGGTCGATTGCGTCCTCCTTGCGCTTCCCTATGCGTGCGGCGACGTCGAGGCCGAAAAGCTGTTCGACGACGCACTTTTCGTCGCCTTTCCCGGAGAACAGTCCGAAGACCTGCCCGCGATGGTCACCGCCGACCAGCTCGATCCCGCGCAGATGCTGATGCTCGAGGACGGGCATTGCCTGAAGGATCATGCGCTCGCGGCGTGCAACCGGCCCGAGCTGCGCGCGGGCGCGCGGATGATGGGGACGTCGCTCCACACGCTCGTCCAGATGGTCGACAACGGCCTGGGTATCACGATGCTGCCGCAAATGGCGATCGAGGCGGGTATCCTGGACCACACCGACATCGACACACGCCCGCTCGATTCGGACCATGACTGGCGCACCATCGCGCTCGTGTGGCGCAAGGGCAGCCCGCGCGCCGACGAATTCCGCATGCTCGCCGATATTTTCAGGAAGCATCGGGCGAGCTAACCCCGCAACTTCGTCACCCCGGACTGGATCCGGGGTCCACTTGCGCAACGCTGGAAGGCTGGATCCCGGATCAAGTCCGGGATGACGACAATGGCTGGCTTACTCCCACCGCGCCGCCCGCTCGCGATCGCTCCCGCGTTCCTCGACCCATGCCGTCCGCCCGTCGGCGAAACTCTCGCGCTTCCACAGCATCACGTCGGTCTTCAGCCGGTCGATCAGATATTCGCATGCCGCCAGCGCCTCGGCGCGGTGACGGCTGCTCGCGATGACAAGCACGATCGTATCGCCCGACGCCATCGCGCCGACGCGGTGGATCAGGGTCAACGCCGCAAGGTTCCAGCGCCCCGCCGCTTCCTCGGCGAGCGCGACCAGCCCGCGCTCGGTGAGTATCGGATGATGTTCGAGGAACAGTTCGACCAGCCCGTCGTCACCGCGCACGCGACCCACGAAGCTCGCGCTCGCGCCGTGGCCGCCGGCGTCGTGCCCCGCATATTCGGCGGCCACGTCGATCGGCGCGGCTTGCACCGCGACGCGGATCATCCGCCCGTCACCGGAGGAAACAGCGCCACCTCCGCGGCATCGCCGATAGGCGTATCGGGGCCGACCATCGCGCCACCGAGCGCCGCGCGGATTCGCTGCGGCTCGGCAAAAGCGCGCGCCCCACGTTGGTCGCGCGCGGCGAGCCAGCGCACCAGATCGCCGACCGTCGCAATTCCCGACGGCAGCTCGATCGTTTCGGTCGCCATCCCCATGCGCTCGCGCACCCAGGCGAAATAGGCGATGTCGAGCGCCATCGCCGTCAATCCATATGCTTCAGGCCGACGCGCAGATAATCCCAGCCGGTGATCAATGTCAGCACCGCCGCGCCCCACAGCGCGACAAGCCCGACCGTCTTGACCCACAGCATCGCGGGCAGCGCGCCCGCCAGGATCAACGCCCCGAACGAGACGAGCTGAAAGGTGGTTTTCCACTTTGCAAGCTGCGTCACCGGCATCGACACTTGCAACGTCGCCAGAAATTCGCGCAGCCCCGACACGATGATCTCGCGCAGCAGGATCACCAGGGCTGCGATTACGTGCCAGCCGTCGATGTCGCGCGTGAAGACAAGCAGCAGGATCACCGCCGCGATCATGATCTTGTCGGCGATCGGATCCAGAAAAATGCCGAGCCGCGACACGGCGCCCCGCGCGCGTGCAACATAGCCGTCAAAATAATCGGTAATGCCCATCAGGCAATAAAGCGCGAAGGCCACGGCATAATCGATCGGCAACGGCTGGTGCCCAGCGCCCTCGCGAGCGCCGGGCCATAAAAGGAACAGAAGGATCGGCACCGCCAGGATTCGCGACAGCGTCAAAAGATTGGGAAGGCTGAGCATGATCCCCGATTCTCGCCGCGACACGGCGACTGTTCCAAAATGGGCTTTGACCCCGCCAGCCCTAGCCGATAAGCCCCCCGGGCGACAACCGAATTGCCTTGGAGGGCGGCAGGTTTCGCACTTCGGGGTTACAAGATTGGGTTTTGCATGACCGGTTCCTTTGCGCTGATGAAGCAACGCCGGTTTCTGCCTCTGTTCGCGACCCAGTTCCTCAACGCCTTCAACGACAATTTCTACAAGATGGCGATGGTGATCCTGGTCACCTTCACCATCTACAAGGACCCGGAAACGGAAGCGTGGTTCAACGCGCTGGCGGGCGGGCTCTTCATCCTGCCGTTTTTCCTCTTCTCCGCGCTCGCCGGCCAACTGGCCGACAGCCGCGACAAGGCGTGGATGATCCGGCTGATCAAAAGCGCGGAGATCGCCATCATGGTCATTGGCGCGGCCGGTATCTGGCTGCACAACGTCCCGCTGATGCTGCTCGCGCTTTTCTCGATGGGAATGCACTCGACCTTCTTCGGTCCGATCAAATATGCGATCCTGCCGCAACATCTGCAAGACGACGAGGTCCTGGCCGGCACCGGCTGGGTAGAGGCGGGCACCTATATCGCCATCCTCGGCGGTACCATCGTGGGCGGCCTGATGCCGCCGCATTTCGCGATGATCGGGATCGTCGTCGTCGCCATCGTCGGCCGGTTGACCGCCAGCCTGGTCCCCGCCGCCCCGCCCGAGGAAGAGGCGCGGGACCTTGTGATCGACCACAATGTCTTCCGTTCGTCGTGGCAGATCGTCAATTCCACGATGCATATTCCGCGCCTGTTCCTGGCGATCGTGTCGATCAGCTTCTTCTGGGCGATCGGCGCGATCCTCGCGGCGCAATTTCCGCCGCTCGTCAAGAATGCCCTTGCCGCCGACAATACGGTCGCGACGCTGTTCACCGCGATTTTTTCGGTCGGTGTCGCGATCGGTTCGGTCGTCGTCAACCGGCTGCTCAAGGGACAGGTCTCGGCGCGCTATTCGCCGGGCTCAGTCCTGGTGATGGGGGTATTCGTGCTTGATCTGTGGTGGTCGGTCGGTCACTGGCCCCATGTCGATGCGACGCTGATGAACTGGCGCGAGTTCCTGTCGCTGTCCGCCGGCGACCGCATCATCCTCGACCTGTTCGGCATAGCGGTCGCAGGCGGCATGTTCGTCGTCCCGCTCTATGCCTTTCTGACCACCACCGTATCCAAGTCGCAAACCGCGCGCACCGTTGCCGCGAACAATATCGTCAATTCGGGTTTCATGGTTGCCGCGACCCTGGTCCTCAGCGTCCTGATCGGGCTCGGCCTGACGATCGACGACACGCTGCTGATGGTCGCCGTGATGTGCCTCATGTCGTCCTGGCTCGCGTGGAAGCTCCACAAGGCCTGCGACTAGGCCACACGGATATTCCCGAAACCGCCCTTACCCTGCCGTCACAGCAGGAACATCATCGTCGCGGTAAAGAAGATCGCAAAGCTCTCCAGGAACAGCCGCAGGTCGCCACTGCGCGAAAACGGTCCGCGCGGGCGGCGCTCCTCCGCGAGCGCGCGGCGCAATTCGCCCTGCCAGTCGGCCGGGGCCGCCAGCCGGGCGATCGCCAGCTGCCGGGCGCCGTGGGCGCGGACAACGCCGCGAATGTCGATACGCTGTTCGGGGTCGAATCCATCCATGCCCCGAAGCTAGGAATTTCTTAACGACACGGTAAGGTTAAAAATCCGTTAACGCGCGCGCTGTCCCGCGCCGGGACGGTGGACAGTCCGTATCCTAACGCGGCATCGGCCGAACCCGGACGGGGCGCCGGTCGCCCACGCCGGCCTGAAACGGCTTGCACCGCTGCGGGCGCATCCGCGCGCCCAGACAGAGCCGTACTTCGTCGAGCCAGCCCTGGCGGTCGACCGCGACCGCGACCATCGGTGCGGAAATGCCCGGATTGGCTTCGGCAAAGGCGCGGCGGACCGATCCCGCGGTCTGCGGGGTCGCGGCCAGCGCCGCCATGTCGGGAAAGCGTACCGCGCCAAAGAGGATCTCGGCCGCACGGAAATAGGCGGCGGGGTGCGGGCTCATGCAGGTGCCGTGCTTCGCCCATTCGTGCTGCAACAGCTGCGCCGAGGGTGTCATGCACATATGTCTGCGCAGCACCGGCGCCGGAACGATCTTCGCCGGTCTGCACCATTGGGGATAGGCCGGCCCGTCGGCCTCTGGCCAAAGACCGTGCAGCACCCATCCGAAACGGCCGTTTTCGCCCGAACATTGAAACCGGTCGCGCGCGCCCTTTGGATTGCGCACGTTCGCACAATGCTGGGGCGACCAACTCATCGACAACAGATAGCCCGCAGTCTTCGGGGTGCGCGCGGGTTCGCCGCGCGGAGGCTTTTCGGTACGCGGGACCG
>CAZSMB010000017.1:6134-7450 GCA_964607625.1 uncultured Sphingopyxis sp.
CGGTCGCCCTCCCCCACCAGTATCTCGATATCCATCGCGGGGTCGAGCGCCCGAAAGAAACGTTCGGCGATCGGTAGGCCCGCGACGGTGATCGCGTCGCGGCTGTCCATCACCCCTTCGAACCGGGCGTCGGCGGGAATCACCGCCAGCGAGGTGATGTCGCCGCCGCTGCCGAGATCTTCGGCAAGCGTGGCGCGGACGAAGGCATCGAGGTCGATGCCGGGAAGCGTGAAACCGGTCATGCCCCCGCGATACCGGCTGACAGGCGCAAATCAACTTGACGTTTACGTCAACTGTCGCTGACATAGGTGCAAACACGCCATCGGAGAGGTCCCCATGCAATCGCCCATCTGCGCCATGCTCGGCATCGAATTTCCCCTGCTCGCCTTTTCGCATTGCCGCGACGTCGTCGTCGCGGTGTCGAAAGCAGGGGGTATGGGGGTTTTCGGCGCGGCGGCGCTGCCTCCCGAACGGCTCGAGGAAGAGCTTGCGTGGATCGACGCGCATGTCGGCGGGCGCCCCTATGGCGTCGACCTTATCGTGCCCAACAGCTTTGCCGGAAAGGGCGAGGCGCCGTCGCAAGCCGCGCCGCAAGTTCCGGCGACCCATCGCGATTTCGCCGCCGACCTGCTCGGGAAATTCGGCGTCGATGCCGAGGGACTCGACAGCGACATGGCCTCGCGTCAGAGCTTTGGCGACAATATGCACGCCGAAGGCGCGGCGAAGCTGCTCGAGGTTGCGTTCCGTCACCCGATCAAGCTGATCGCCAACGCGCTTGGCGTCCCCCCGCAAATCATGCTCGACCTTGGCAAACAGCATAATGTCCCCGTCGCCGCGCTTGTCGGCACGCGCGATCACGCCCTCGCGCAGGTCCGCGCCGGGGTCGACATCCTCGTCGTCGCGGGCGGCGAGGCGGGCGGTCATTGCGGCGAGGTCGCGACGATGGTGCTCGTCCCCGAAGTCGCGGCGGCGCTCGACGCGATCGGCGACACCACCCCGATCCTGGCCGCGGGCGGCATCGTCACCGGGCGCCAGATGGCCGCGGCGATGGCGATGGGCGCGCATGGTGCCTGGTGCGGGTCGGTCTGGCTGACCACTGCCGAGGCCGAGACGAATCCGGTGGTGAAGGACAAGATGCTCGCCGCCAGCGCGCGCGACACGGTGCGGTCGAAGAGTCGCACCGGCAAACCGTCGCGCCAGCTCCGCTCACCCTGGACCGATGCCTGGGAAGCCGAAGGCGCCCCCAAACCGCTGCCCATGCCGCTGCAATCGCTCGTCAGCGAGCCCGCGCTGCGCAAGGTCGACAAGCTGTCGGA
>CAZSMB010000017.1:7550-30395 GCA_964607625.1 uncultured Sphingopyxis sp.
CGCTGCAATCGCTCGTCAGCGAGCCCGCGCTGCGCAAGGTCGACAAGCTGTCGGAAGGTGGCCACGAAGGCGCGAAGGCGCTTGCGACCTATTGGGTCGGCCAGGGCGTCGGCCTGATGAACGAGGCGATGGGCGCCGGTCAGGTCGTTCAGGCTTTCAAGGAAGACTGGATCGCCGCGTGCGAGCGGCTGAACGGCTTTATCGATTAAAGGACGTCGCCCCCGCGAAGGCGGGGGCCGCTGGCAGCCTTGTGCAACGCCGATAGCCGCCCCCGCCTGCGCGGAGGCGACGATCAATCAACCAACCGTCGCCTTGACGATCTTGCCCGGGTTCGCCGGCGGCTCGCCCTTGGGCAGCGCATCGACATTGTCCATGCCTTCGATCACCTCGCCCCAAACGGTATATTGATTGTCGAGGAAGCGCGCGTCGGTGAAGCAGATGAAGAACTGGCTGTTCGCGCTGTTCGGGTTCATCGCGCGCGCCATCGAACAGGTGCCGCGCACATGCGGTTCGGCGTTGAACTCGGCAGGAAGATCGGGAAGCTTGCTGCCGCCCATGCCCGTGCCGGTCGGATCGCCGCCCTGAGCCATGAAGCCATCGATGACGCGATGGAAGATCACGTCGTCGTAAAAGCCATCCTTGGCAAGCGCGGTGATGCGCTCGACATGCTTCGGCGCAAGGTCGGGCCGCAGCCGGATCACGACGTCGCCCGTCGACAGCGACAGGGTCAGGGTCTGGTCGGACATGAAAAAGCTCCTCTGGTTGGGTTTGGCGGTGCCATAGCCGCCGACGGTCGCAAAGCCACGCATTAATTGCCCGCCCGCCCCGTGGGAGCGTTGCCAAGCCGCGACGGCGCGACTAGGGGAAAAGTCGGTTCGAAGATCGCATCAGGGAGGGCCGCGATGGATAAACGCGAAGAATCCCTGCCCGGCGACGAATTGATGGTCGACGAGGATTTCGATCACGAGCGCGACGCCCCGCCGCGCGACGTCGACACGGAACTCGACGAAGACGATCGCCTGAAACCCGAATTCGTCCGCGACGTGATCGACCTCGCCGACGCCGGGGAACATGAGGCGGCGCGCGAACGTGTCGGCCGCCTGCATCCCGCCGACATCGCCGACCTGTTCGAGCTCGTCTCGGACGAAGATCGGCCGCTCCTCGCCTCGGTGCTCGGCGACCTCCTGTCGCCCGACGTGCTCGCCGAGATGAACGATTATGTGCGTGAGCGTCTGATCGACCTGCTCGCGCCCGAGCAGGTCGCGGAAATCGCCTCCGAACTCGATACCGACGACGCCGTCGCGATTATCGAAGACATGGAGGAGGACGAGCAACAAGCCGTCCTCGACGCGCTCGACCCAGAGGACCGCGCGGCGATCAAGGACGCCCTCTCCTTCCCCGAGGAGACCGCCGGACGCCTGATGCAGCGCGAATATGTCGCGGTGCCCGAGCATGTCACCGTCGGCGACGTCATCGACCGGCTGCGCGAAGACCAGGACCTGACCCCAGATTTCTGGGAGATTTTCGTTGTCGATCCGATGCACCGCCCGATCGGCACCTGCCAGCTGAGCTGGATTTTGCGCACCCCGCGCGACATCGCGATCAGCGACGTGATGCAGCGCGAACAGACGCTGATTCCGGTCGACATGGACCAGGAAGAGGTCGCGCTGCGCTTTCAGAAATATGCGCTGATCTCGGCCGCGGTGGTCGACAAGGCGGGACGGCTCGTCGGGATGATCACGGTCGACGATATCGTCCACATCATCCAGGAAGAGGCCGGCGAGGACATCCTGCGTCTGTCGGGCGCCGGCGACGGCGACATCAACGAACCGATCCGCGAAACCTATAGCGCGCGCGTTCGCTGGTTGATCGCCAATCTCGGCACCGCGCTGGTCGCCTCGACTATCGTCGGCCTGTTCGGCGGCGCGATCGAGCATATGGTCGCGCTCGCCGCGCTGATGCCGATCGTCGCGGGGGTCGGCGGCAATGCGGGAACGCAGACGCTGGCGGTGACGGTGCGCGCGCTCGCGATGAACCAGCTTACCGATTCGAACAGCTGGCGCGCGGTGTGGCGGGAAATGAAGATCGCGCTCCTCAACGGCGGCACCATTGCCTTGATCGCGGGAACCGCGACTGCGCTGTGGTTCGCCAATCCCGGCCTCGGCGCGGTGATCGCCGCGGCGATGATCGTCAATATCTTCGTCGCCGGGGTCGCGGGGGTCGCGATCCCGCTCCTCCTCGACCGGCTCGATCAGGATCCGGCGGTGGCGAGTTCGATTTTCGTGACGATGACCACCGATTCGATGGGGTTTCTGGCGTTTCTGGGCCTCGCAGTGGCCAGCGGGCTCACCAGCCTCTGAGAATAAAGCCAGCGATTCCAAGCGATTCAAAAGATTCGCGAAAAAAAGTGCATCCCCCCAATTTTTTCCGGGAACTTATCGCTGCGCACAGGGGTTTCCTTTTCGAGCAGCGGTCATCGCCCCCCCGCAGCGCTGCTCAGCAACATTGGCCCGGCCCGCATTCCCTCCCCCCCCTCGAACGCGTGCCGGGCCATTTTGCTTCCAGTTTCTGTGAGAGGTGAAGATCATGACCAGTTTTCGCGTAGTCCTTCTTGCCCTGATGGCCAGCTTCCTCGTGAGCGGCTGCAACACCGTGAAGGGCGCGGGACGCGATAT
This sequence comes from uncultured Sphingopyxis sp., assembly GCA_964607625.1. Taxonomy (GTDB): domain Bacteria; phylum Pseudomonadota; class Alphaproteobacteria; order Sphingomonadales; family Sphingomonadaceae; genus Sphingopyxis. Next base: position 10,226 of record CAZSMB010000017.1, read on the forward strand.
CGAATCGGTTGGTCAGGCGGGTGACGACGCCATCAACTGATAAGGGCTTCGCCCCGCTTACCCCCTAGCCTTCCTCGGAAGGCTCGACAGGCGCCGCTTCGGCGCCTGTTTTGGTTTCACGGCGGCGCGTGAACCAGATTGCGAAGATCGACAGTTCGTACAGCAGGATCAGCGGCACCGCGAGAAGGAACTGGCTCAGAATATCCGGCGGGGTCGCGACCGCAGCGATCGCAAAGGCGGCAACGATCGTATAGCGTCGCGCCGAAATGAGCTGTTCGCGCGTGACCAGTCCGGCACGCTCGATCAACATCAGCAGGATCGGCAGCAGAAAAGCGATGCCGAACGCCATGATGAACTGCATGATGAAACTGAGATAATTGCCGACCGAGGGCAGGGCTTCCTGCGTCACCCCGCCCACCGTGCCCTGGTAGCCCAACAGGAATTTCAGCGCGAGCGGCACGGTGACGAAATATGCGAAACTCGCCCCGATCGCGAACAGCACAGGCGTTGCGAAGATGAAGGGCAGAAGCGCGCGGCGTTCCTTGCGATAGAGGCCCGGAGCGACGAATTTCCAGAGCTGAGTGGCGATCACCGGAAAGGCGAGCATCATCGCGGCAAACAGCGCGACCTTGATCTCGACGAAAAACGCCTCGAACAATTGCGTGTAGATCAGCTTGCCCTGCCCGGCCTTGAGCAGGGGATGGACCAGGATGCCGAAGATCGGGCGCGCGAAATAGAGCGATACGCCGAAGCAGGCGGCAATTGCCACAAGCGACTTCAACAGCCGCGAACGCAGCTCGATCAGATGGTCGAGCAACGGCATCTTGCCGCCGGCGCCGTCGTCGTCGCCCGTCACGTCGGTATCAGCGGTCACGGCAGCGGCCCGTCCCTGGGAGGGATCTCATGCGTTTCGGCGGCCGGATCCGCGTCCGCGTCCGCGTCCACCGCCTTGTCGTCCTTGATGGCGGGCTTTTCATCCCCGGTCTTCACGCTGTCCTGCGGCGGGGTCGTCGCCGGAATCATCGGCGGATTATCCTCGGCATCGATTCGCGGGAATTCCCGCATGATCGCCTCATTCTGCTCGCGCCATTGCTTCTCGAGTTCCTCGAGCTCCGCCTCGCGCATCATCGTATCGAGCCCGGCGCGGAAATGGCGCGCCATCCCGCGCGCCTTGCCCACCCATTTGCCGACGAAGCGCATCGCCTTCGGCAAGTCCTTGGGACCGATGACGACCAGCGCCACCACTACGACGAGCAGCAACTCGGTCGGCGCGACATCGAACATGGATCAATACTTCCCCGCGAGCGGACGGCGATCAGCGGCGATCCGTTTCGGGAGTCGGGGTCGGCGACGGCGCGGCGTCGGGCGCGCGCTGCCCCTCGATCTGTCGCGGCGCGGGCGACGACGGGGTCTCGTCATCCTCCGACATGCCCTTCTTGAAGCTTTTGATCCCCTTGGCAACATCGCCCATCATGTCGGAAAAGCGTCCCTTGCCGAACAACAGCAGGACGAGGATGCCGACGATCAGCCAGTGCCAGATGCTCAAACCACCCATGAATAATCTCCTTGCGCCGCCCATATAGGGGCAGACGATCGTGAATGCACGTGCGAGCTGCGGAAAATGCTATTCGTCCTCGCCGTCCTTGACCAACTCGAGTTCGCCCATCGCCTCTTCGAAGGCAAGATCGACCGGGTCGAGCAGGCCGGCAGCCCGCAGATCCTCGATTCCCGGCAGATCCTTGCGGCTGGTAAGTCCGAAATGCTGCAAAAAAGCGTCGGTGGTCTTGTAGATCAACGGCCGTCCCGGCACCTCGCGCCGGCCGGCGGGCGCAATCCATTCGGCCTCCATGAGCACGTCGAGCGTTCCCTTCGACGTCTGGACCCCGCGGATCGCTTCGATCTCCGCACGGCTGACCGGCTCGTGATAGGCAATGATCGCCAGCACCTCCGACGCCGCGCGCGACAATTTGCGCGGGTCGTCGCGCTCCCTGCGCAGCAGGTGGGCAAGGTCCGCCGGCGTCTGGAAATGCCAATGCCCCCCGCGTTCGACGAGTTCGATCCCGCTGCCGGCATGACGCTCGGCGATCGCCTCGATGATCGCGCGCACGGCGCCCGGCGTCATAGCGTCGCCAAGCCGCGCCGCGACCTGCCGCGCGTCGAGCGCTTCGTCGCTGGCGAACAGCATCGCCTCGATGGCGCGTTCAGTGTCGTCGATCGGGGTCATGCGGCGGGCGCCTTCAGATAGAGGGGTTCGAACGCGCCGTCCTGTTTCAGCTCGACCCGTCCCTGGCGCGCAAGCTCGAGCGCCGCAAGGAAGCTCGACGCAATTGCCGAGCGCCGGAGCGGCCCGTCGTAATCCGACGGCAGGAAATCGGACAGCTCGGTCCAGTCGAGCTTCACCCCGATCAGTCGTTCCAGATGATGGAGAGCGGCGTCGAGCGTCACCACGGGACGCCTCGACACCATATGGATCACCGGCTCGGTGCGCAGCTTGACGCGCCCATAGGCCGAGAGGAGGTCGTAAAGGCTTGCGTCCCAGCGACGCACCTTGATCTCGTGCAGCCCTTCGGGCGCCGGGCGCGGGAATACGTCGCGCCCCAGGCGATCGCGCGCGAGCAGACGCGCCGCCGCCTCGCGCATCGCCGCGAGCCGCTGGAGCCGGAGTTGCAGCCGGAGCGCGAGTTCGTCCGGCGAAGGTTCCGCCTCGGGATCCTTGGGCAACAGCAGCGCCGATTTGAGGTAAGCCAGCCAAGCGGCCATCACCAGATAATCGGCCGCCACCTCCAGCTTCAGCGCCCGCATCTCGGCGATGAAAGCCAGATATTGCTCGACCAGCGCGAGAATCGAAATCTGTCGCAGATCCACCTTCTGGCCGCGCGCGAGGGTCAGCAGCAGGTCGAGCGGCCCTTCCCAGCTTTCCAGATTGAGTTGCAGCGCATCCTCGCGCTCCGCCGTCGGCGCCACCTCGAAATCGAGCGGCAGGTCCCCCTCCATCGTCGCCTCAGGCGATCGCGAGCAGCGCGTCGCGCTGGTCGACGAGCATCGCGAACTCGCGCCCGTCCCGAACGCCCGCGATGCGGTCCATGGCGCCTTCGAGCCTGGCGAGCGAAATCTCGCCGATGGGATCGAGCGCATTCGCGATACCGACCATGTCGTCCATCTTGCCCCAGCAGTTGAGTGCGATATCGCACCCCGCGGCGACCGCGGCGGCCGCACGCGCCGGAACGTCGCCCGACAAAGCTTTCATGTCGAGGTCGTCGCTCATCAACAGTCCGTGAAAACCGACGCGCTGACGAATGACGCTGTCGATGATCGTCGGCGACAGCGTCGCGGGACGCTCGGGGTCCCATGCCTCGAACACGACATGGCAGGTCATCGCCATCGCGGCGTCGCGCAAAGCCGCAAACGGCGCGAGGTCGGACTGTAGATCCCGGTCGGGCGCGGTAACGACGGGCAGTTGCTCGTGCGAATCGAGCATGGCCCGGCCGTGCCCCGGGATATGCTTGACGATGCCCACCACCCCGCCGTCTTGGAGCCCCGACAGGATCGCGCGGCCCAGCGCGGCGACGCGCATCGGCTCGCTGCCGAGCGCGCGGTCACCGATGACATCGCTCGCGCCCGGCTGGCGCACGTCGAGCAACGGCAGGCAATCGACCGTTATCCCGACCTCCGACAGCATCAGGGCGAGCGCCATCGCGTTGAGCCGCGCGGCCTCGATCGCGCTCGCCGGCGCGCGCTCGTACAGCGCATCGAACGCCGCGCCGCTGGGGAACGCAGGCCATTCGGGCGCTTTCATCCGCGCCACGCGTCCGCCCTCCTGATCGATCAGGATCGGCAGGTCGCTGCGTCCGTCCAGGCTTCGCAGATCGTCGGTCAAGCGCCGGAGCTGGTCCCGATTTTCGATGTTGCGGCCGAACAGGATATAGCCCGCGGGGTCGCTGTCGCGAAAAAAGGCGCGCTCGTCCTCGGTGATCGTCGGGCCCGACAGGCCGAAAATCGCGGGTATCATCGTGCGTCAACCTCCTTCGGTCGGCGCCCCCCCATGCGGCAACCAAAATCCTATCATGGCATATCGGCGACGCCGCACCAAATCCATGTGCGGCGAACCGGTACGAATCACCGGACGACGACGCAGTTTTCGCCTGCCACGCGCAATTTTCCGCACAGATTCGAGGCATTGGCGGCAGACCCGGCGAATACGCGCAGCCGATAAACCTTGCTGCCGCCGACGTCGGCTGGGGCAACCGAGCGATTGAGGTCGGACAGATAGGCAAACCGCTTCGACAGTCCGGCCCAGGCGGTATTCGCAGCGGACTCGCTGCTGAAGGCCCCGAGCTGGATCGCGGTCCCGCTCCCGGCCTGTTCCGAAGCCGGGGCGGGCTTGGCCGGCGCATCCTTCTTCGCGTCGTTCGAAGCCGCTGCCTTGGCCGCTTCGCGCTCGGCGGGCGTCACTGCCGGCTCTTCGGGCATGCGGTCCGGATCGACCCTGCCGCCGGCCACTACGCCCTCGCTCGCCGCAAAGCTCGCATCGCCCTCGCCTTCGAAGACCTTGGCCGAATCGTCCTTCGGCTGGACCTTGTAGGCACCCTTGTCCGCGACGATCAGCTCGCCCTTGCCCCGCGCCCCGCCATTTTGCAGCCACCACAGGCCGCCCAGCACGACACCGATCAGCAACAGCCCCCCGATCACCATTGCGAGCAGGCGCGTGGGCGACACTTCGCCATCCTCGTCATAATCGTCGGCGGCCTCGAGCCAAGGCAGCCGGTCGTCGTCCTCGAGACCCAGCCCGCTATCGTCCTGTTCCCCGCGCGTACCTTCATCCATCACGCCATCTCCTCGAGCGCCTCGACCCCCATCAGGTGCAGCCCGTTGCGGATAACCTGCCCGATTCCATCGGCCAAATAAAGCCGAGTCGCGGTCAATTCCGGGTCGTCGGTCAAAATGATACGCGCCTCGACGCGATCGTTACCAAGGTTCCACCACGCATGGAACGCCGCCGCCACGTCGCCGAGATAGAAGGCGATCCGATGCGGTTCGCGCGCTGACGCCGCCGCCTCGACGATGCGCGGGAACTGCGCCAGCAGCTTGACGAGCCCCAATTCGTAATCGTCGAGGCGCGCGGGATCCGGAGCCGCCGCGGGGATGCCTGCGTCGGCCAGCTTGCGCTTGAGCGATGCGATCCGCGCATGGGCATATTGGACATAGAAGACGGGGTTGTCGCGCGACGCCTCGACCACTTTCGCGAAGTCGAAGTCCATCTGGGCGTCGGCCTTGCGGGTCAGCATGGTGAAGCGCACCGCATCCTTGCCGACCTCGTCGACGATGTCGGCGAGGGTGACAAAGTTGCCCGCGCGTTTCGACATCTTGAACGGTTCGCCGTTCTTGAGCAGCCGCACCATCTGGACCAGCTTCACATCGAACCGGGTTTTCCCGCTGGTCAACGCGGCGACCGCCGCCTTTATCCGCTTTACCGTACCGGCATGGTCGGCGCCCCATATATCGATCAGCTCGTCGGCATCCTGCGCCTTTTGGAAATGATAGGCGAGGTCGGCGCCGAAATAGGTCCAGCTGCCATCCGATTTCCTGATCGGGCGATCCTGATCGTCGCCGAACCTGGTCGAACGGAACAGCGGCAGTTCGACGGGCTCCCAATCTTCGGGAGTCTCGCCTTTCGGCGCTTCGAGCATCCCGTCATAGACCAGATCGTGCTCGCGCAGCCATTTCTCCGCCGCGGCCGGCTTGCCCGCCGCCTGGAGCTCGGCTTCGGACGCGAAAATCGCGTGATGAATGCCCAGCTTGGCAAGGTCGGTCCGGATCATGTCCATCATTGCCGCGACCGCAACGGTCCGGAACGGCACGAGCCATTCGCTTTCGGGAGCGCCGACATAGGTGTCGCCATAATCGGCCGCCAGCCTTGCCCCCACGGGCTTCAGATAATCGCCGGGGTACAACCCTTCGGGGATCGTCCCGATGTCCTCACCCAGCGCCTCGCGGTAGCGTAGATGGACAGAGCGCGCGAGCACGTCGACCTGGGCACCCGCATCATTGACATAATATTCGCGCGTGACGCGGTGCCCCGCATATTCCAGCAGCGCCGCCAGCGCATCCCCGACGACCGCCCCGCGGCAATGACCCACGTGCATCGGACCGGTCGGGTTCGCCGAAACATATTCGACATTGACCCGCCGACCCGCGCCCATCGTCGAACGGCCGTAATCGGCGCCGTCCGAGTGGATCAGCGCCAGTTCGTCGCGCCAGCTTTCGTCGACAAGGCGCAGATTGATGAACCCCGGCCCGGCGACCGACGCGTCGGTCACTTCGGGAATTGCAGCGAGCTCGACGACCAGCAATTCGGCAAGCGCGCGCGGATTGATCCCGGCCGGTTTCGCGAGCACCATCGCCGCATTGGTCGCGATGTCGCCGTGCGACGGATCGCGCGGCGGCTCGACGCTGATCGCGCTGCGGTCGAGTCCGGCAGGCAGCTTGCCCTGCGCGACGAGCGCGTCGAGCGCAGCGCCGATGTGATCGGAAAAGCGGCTGAACAGGGTCACGACATCTGTCCTATCTTCGATAAAATGAGGGCTGGCGCGCTCTATCCCAGCTTGGCCAGCACTAAAAGACCTGCGTCGCCGTCGGCGCCGCAGGGTCGAACGAAAATGGAGGGCGAAGCCCCTCCGACGCTATCGTCGGACGTTATATTCGAGCTGGTCCTGCGTAAGCTGGAAACCGACGAGCAATTCGAAGCTCGCACGCTGTACAGCGGCCTTCACTTCGGGAAGGCTGAGCGGATCGACCGCGGCGTCGGCGTCCCCCGCCTTGCGCTTGCGCATGATGCGTTCCTGGATATCGGCGGGCAGGGTTGCTGCCGCTGCATCGACATAGGCCGAAGCCTCGGCATGGCCGGTTCCGCGCACCTGCCCGTCGGCGAAGGTGACATTCACCTGGCCCAACCGCTTGGCGACGACCGCGGTACCACCCTGAACGACGGTCGCAAAATAGGGCAGGCTCACGGTGCGCGCCGGGCCGGCCTCGCGGCGCGTCGCCACGACGTCGAAATTGGCGAGCTGATAGATCTTCTCGCCGGTATCGTTGCATTGCGGGGTGACATGGGTGATCGCTGCGACGACGTCGATCGCGCTCGCATCGCGGCTCGTGGCCGGGTCGAACAGCGTGATGTCGCCGGTGTGCAGGGGCACCGCGACCGCGGGGCATTTGCTGCGGGTCGACGTCACGCCGACCCCCGCCGAAATATCGAGTTCATTGTCTCGGCTGCACGCCGAGGCCGTCGCCAGCACCGCCGCTCCGCTGAGCAGGGTCAGGATTTTGCGGGGCGATGGCGAAACAGGCTTCATGATGATCTGGCTTTCCATTTTGCGTCTGCGGGGCGCGGGGCGTCCCGCTTCATGCGCGCCGCTTCTTATCGGTGCGATGAACGGGGCGCAACGGGGAGCTTTACCGAATGCGGCCCGCTGCGCTAGAGCCGCCGCACCATGAACGCTCCACAGACGACGATACCGGCCGCGCCGGACGGCAAGGCCGACCTAAAGGTCCTGATCGCGGCCCCACGCGGATTCTGCGCGGGCGTGGACCGGGCGATCCGCATCGTCGAACTGGCGATCGAACGCTTCGGTGCGCCGGTCTACGTCCGGCACGAAATCGTCCATAACCGCTACGTCGTCGATAATCTGAAGGCGCAAGGCGCGATTTTCGTCGAATCGCTCGACCGCGTTCCCGACGGTGTTCCCGTGGTCTTCAGCGCCCACGGCGTTCCCAAGGCGGTGCCGGCGAAGGCCGAGGCGCGGGGCCTGGACTATATCGACGCGACCTGTCCGCTCGTGTCCAAGGTTCACCGCCAGGCGGAGCGGGCGAACGAAGCCGGGCGTCATATCATTTTCATCGGTCACGCCGGTCATCCCGAGGTGGTCGGCACGCTCGGCCAGCTTCCCGCCGGAGCAATGACCCTCGTCGAATCGGTGGACGATGTTGCCGCCCTGGCACCCTCCGATCCCGAAACCCTGTCGTTTCTGACCCAGACGACGCTGTCGGTGGACGATACCCGCGACATCGTTGCCGCGCTTCAGCATCGCTTTCCCGCCATCCAGGGACCGCGCGGCGAAGACATCTGCTATGCGACATCGAACCGCCAGGCGGCGGTGAAAGCAATCGCCGGCCGGTGCGGCCGTGTCATCGTCATCGGCGCGCCGAACAGCTCGAACAGCCTGCGCCTCGTCGAAGTTGCCGAGCGGCTTGGGACGCCCGCTCACCTTGTTCAGCGCGGTGCCGATATCCGGCCCGAGTGGATAGAAGGTCTTACCGCGATCGGGATCACAGCCGGTGCCAGCGCGCCCGAAACATTGGTACGCGAAGTGATAGACGCGATCGCAGCCCATCGCCCGATCGTCGAGGAAGTCGTCGTCACCGCCGAGGAGAATATGGTGTTCAAACTACCTCGCGGGCTCGAGGCGGCGGCATAGGGCATGGCGGTCTATACCAACGTCGATCCCGACGAACTCGCCGGGCTCGTCTCGCGCTACGACATAGGCACCGTCGTGTCGTGCAAGGGCATTGCCGAAGGGGTCGAGAATAGCAATTTCCTGCTCGAAACCACCGGCGGCCGCTTCATCCTGACCCTCTACGAAAAGCGGGTAAAGGCCGGCGATCTTCCCTTCTTTGTCGATCTTCTCGATCATCTGGCGCGAGCCAAATGTGCGGTTCCCGCCATGATCCGCGACCGCGAGGGTGCCGCGATCCAGCATATCGCGGGCCGCTCCGGCTGCATCATCCAGTTCCTTCCCGGTATCTCGCTGACCCATCCGACCCCCGGCCAATGCGCCGCCGCCGGCGCGGCGCTGGGGGCGATGCATGGCGCCCTGCGGGATTATGACGGCGCACGCGACAACAGCATGGGGCATCATCACTGGCGCGATATCGCGGCCGGCGCGGGGGATCTCGACGCCGTGCTGCCCGGATTGCAGGCCGAGGTCGACGCCGAGCTCGACTGGCTCGACGCCCATTGGCCGGTCGACCTGCCGCGGCACGTCATCCACGCCGACCTTTTTCCCGACAATGTGCTGATGTTGGGCGAAACAGTGACCGGCCTGATCGACTTTTATTTCGCGGCGAGCGATTTTCGCGCTTACGATCTGGCGATCGCTCACGCCTCCTGGTGTTTTTCCGATGATGGCAAGCGGTGCGACCGCGGCCGTGCTTTGGCGTTGATGCGCGGCTATGCCGACAGGGTCGCGTTAACGGACCACGAAGTCGCCGCGTTGCCCGTGCTTGGGCGCGGCGCCGCGATGCGCTTTTTGCTGACCCGCGCCCACGACTGGATCCACACGCCCGCGGATGCGCTCGTCACGCGAAAAGACCCCTCTCCGTTCCTCGAACGGCTGCGCTGCTACCGCGCCGACGATGCGGCAAAGCTGTTTGCCGCATGACCGAAGGCCGGACGGTAATCGTCGCGACCGATGGCGCGTGCAAGGGCAATCCCGGCCCCGGCGGCTGGGGCGCTGTGCTGCGCTGGGGAGATGTGGTCAAGACGTTGTCGGGCGGCGAAGCCGACACGACGAACAACCGCATGGAATTGATGGGTGCGATCGAAGCACTGGCGGCGCTGAAGCGGCGGTGCCGCGTCGAACTGTCGACCGATAGCGTCTATGTCCGTGATGGGATCACCAAATGGGTGCACGGCTGGCAACGCAACGGCTGGAAAACCGCTGCAAAAAAGCCGGTCGCCAATGCCGACCTTTGGCAGCGCCTGATTACCGAGGCGTCGCGACACGACATCGAGTGGCTGTGGGTAAAGGGCCACGCCGGGCACGGCGACAACGAACTCGCCGACACACTGGCCAGCGACGCAGCACTGGCGGCCGCGCGGGCGCGCTAGACGTCCGCGGGCGCGCCCACGAGGTCCGGATTATTCGGCTTCGCGCGTGTCGGAGCCAGGGCCGTTTTTCTTGATCGACTCGATGGCGTTCTTCGCCGAAGCCTTGCTCGTATAGCCTTCGGTCCAGAAGATGGTTTCGCTGTTATATTTGAAATAGGCAACGAACTCGCCGGCCTTGTTCTTCTTGATCTCGAAATAGTGCGCCATGGGGATCTCCCTGAAAGCTGGTTCCGCCCGGTCGAACGGCTGATCCATGTTAGGCCGCGAGCCGCCATGTGCAACCCATTCGCGGGACCTCAGGCGAAACGCCGCGGCGAATAGGCGGCGGCATCGATCGCACGGACGGCTCCATCGGGCTCCGAAGCGCCCAGTTGCGCGGCAAGCAGCCTTGAAATGGCAGGCGACGTCTGGATTCCGAAGCCGCCCTGCCCCGCGCACCATATGAAGGCGGCCTCATGCGGATCCGCCCCGAATACGGGTCGACGGTCCGGCGCGAAGCTGCGCAGCCCCGCCCATTTGCGTTCGATTGCGGCAACCGGCCAGTCGGTCGCCGACTGCAGCCGGTCGATTGCCACGGCGACGTCGATCTCGTCGGGTGCCGCATCGCAGGGTGCCGATTCGGTTTCGTCGTGCGGCGTCAGCCAGATGCGCCCCTCACTCTCGCCCTTGAAATAAAAGCTGCCGCCGACCTCGAGCACCAGCGGAAGCGACGCGGGCACCGGCACGCCCAGGCGCACCTGCAACATCGTCCGTCGATAGGGCTGGATCCCTACCGGCGAAACCCCGCACAGACGCGCGATATCGTCGGCCCAGGCGCCCGCCGCGTTGACCAGCAAGGCCGCCGATACCTGTCCTCTGCCGGTCTCGGCCAGCCATCCGCCCCGCTCGCGCCGCACCGCACGCAACGGCGCTCGCGTCGCCAGCATGGCCCCTGCCCGCTTCGCGGCGCGCAGATAGGCGGCGTGAAGAGCCGCGACATCGATGTCGCTGCACGCGGGTTCATAGGCCGCCTCGCACCATTCGGGGCGAAGGCCCGGAACCTTGTCCGCGACCGCTGCGCCCGAGAGGCGGCGGACGTCGACGCCCTTGGCCCGGAATTCGCGCGTGAACGCATCGACCGCCGCGGCGTCGCTCGCGCGGCCGATCGTCAGCGCCGTCCGCGGCGCCAGAAAACCGCTCGCCGAAAAATCGTCAGGGGGGGCCGCGAGCATCGCGAAGGATGCCGACGACAAGGGCTGCACCCCGCTTCCGCCATAGCTCTCATGCCAAAATGCGGCCGAGCGGCCCGTGGCGTGGACGCCCGGATGGTCCTCGGCCTCGATCATCAGAACGCTGCGATGCGGCGCCAGAGCCGACGCAAGGCTTGCCCCCGCAATCCCCGCGCCGACGATCAGCACGTCGGTCGTCGAAGGAAGCGCGCCAGCCATAGCGCGGCGCATAAAGCCTCACGGCGCGATTGCAAGATGGCGGCCTCCGCCGGTCATGGTTACTTTTTGGTAAGCCATCGTCGCTATTGGAAATGCGATGGAGACCAGCCCTATCGTTCTTGGCCTGATGGCTCTGCTCGCCGCCCTGATGATCGCGGCGGCGATCAGCGACCTCAGGTCGCGAACGATATCGAACCGGCTCAACGGCATCATCGCCGTGCTCGCCATTCCCTTCTGGATCGCGACCGGCCTGTCGGCCTGGCCCGACGTGCCGATTCAGATCGGTGCGGCTTTCGCCGTTTTCCTGCTGTTCGTCGGCCTGTTCGCGCTCGGCGCGATGGGCGGCGGCGACGTCAAGATGATCGGCGCGGTCATGCTGTGGATCCCGCTGCCGCTGTTCATGCCGACGCTTACCGTGATGGCAGTCGCCGGCGGCGTGCTGTCGGCCGCGATGCTGGTCCACATGAAAATCCGCCCGTCCGAAAAGCCCGTTGAAGTCCCCTATGGGGTCGCGATCGCGGCTGCCGGACTTTGGGCGCTTCACCAACACTATCTTAACCAGTTTCAGTTTATCGGGTCGAGTTGAGGGTAAGCACTTCCGTTTCTGGTGGGTGCAGGAGGGCGAAGAATCGTCATGGATACGCGAAAGATTATGCTGATCGTCGGCGCGCTGGTCATTGCGATCGGGGCTGCCTTCGGGGTCAACCAGATGATGCGCGGCGCGTCGGCTCCGCCGGCACGCGCAGCGGCAACGCCGGACATCTCCGGCCCGATGATTCTCGTCGCGACGCGGCAATTGCCCGTCGGCACGATCATCGGCCCCGACAGTTTCCGCTTTCAGCCCTGGCCGAAAGAGCTGGTGGAGCAGGCCTATTTCCTGAAGGAAAAGACCGACACCAACGGCCTGGTCGGCACGGTCGTCCGCTATGCGATCACCGCGGGCCAGCCGCTCACCCAGGGCGCGCTCGTCCATCCCGACGATCGCGGCTTCCTGGCCGCAGCACTCGGCCCCGGCATGCGCGCCGTCACGGTCAAGGTGTCGAAGGAGCAAGGCGTGGCCGGCTTCGTCTTCCCTGGCGACCGCGTCGATGTGCTGCTGTCGCAAAAGCTGAAAGTCGAGGAAGGCAGCAGCTATCCCGACAGCGAACTCTTCACGTCCGAAACGATCGTCCGCAACGTTCGCGTCCTCGCGACCGACCAGCGGTACGACGCCGAGGATGAAACCGGCAAGACGCCGGTCCGCACCTTCGGCTCGGTGACGCTCGAAGCGACGCCGAAGATCGCCGAGAAGATTGCCGTCGCGCAAAGCATGGGAACGCTTTCGCTGGCGCTGCGTCCGCTGGCGGAGAGCGCCGGCGAACTCGAAGAGGCGATCGCATCGGGAGACGTCGATGTCCCGGCCAAGGGCGATACCGCCGCCGAGCGCAAAATGCTCGCCGAAGCCGGCGCACGCCCGACCGCGAGCCGCGCGTCGGCCACTACCGGCGGCGACGTCTCGCGCTTTTGGGTACCGGTCAGCGGCCGCGTCTCGGCTCCGCCGCGCCAGCAGTCCAACTACGTCGGCGGACCGGCTCCGTCGGGGGGCAACAATGCAGCGGTCCCGCAGGGTCCCGTCGTCCGCGTCAATCGCGGCGGCTCGACCACCGTGGTTCCGGTTGGGGGTAAGTAAGATGAAGAGCACAGCCAAAATGAAGGCGACGGCACTCGCGCGCACCCTGGCCATCGGCCTGGTTGCCGCCACGCTCGCCACCGCGCCGTCGCAACAGGTCTCGGCCCAGGCAACGCAGAACGCCAGCAGCAGCATCGACCTTTCGGTCGGTCGCGGCCGCCTCGTCAGCCTCCCCTCGCCGATGAGCGACCTCTTCGTCGCCGACGACAAGGTCGCCGACGTCCAGGTTCGGTCGAGCCGCCAACTCTATATCTTCGGCAAGGCCCCGGGCGAGACGAGCATCTATGCCACCGACGCGTCGGGACGCGTGGTCTATTCGACCGTCGCCCGCGTCGGCAACAATATCGAAACCATCGACCAGATGCTGTCGCTGGCCATGCCCGAAGCCAAGATCGCGGCCAACACGATGAACGGCTTCGTGCTGCTCACCGGGACGGTTCAATCGCCGGACGACGCCGCCGAGGCCGAACGCCTGGTTCAGGCATTCGTCGGCGACAATACCAAAGTTCTGTCGCGTCTGCGCACCGCAACGCCGCTTCAGGTCAACCTGCAGGTTCGCATTGCCGAGGTAAACCGTTCGCTGCTCAAGGAAATCAGCGGAAACCTGCTGACGAGCGATCGCGACGGTCCGTTGGGCAACGGTTTTCTGGGCAGCGTTTTCCGCGGCCGGACGCCGGGTTCGATCACCTATGGCAACGACGGATCGACCACCTATAATTTCACGGCACCGTCCGGCACGAACAGCATCGGCGCGGCCGGACATCTGTTCGGACTGGACGTGATGGGGTCGCTCGATCTCGGCGAACGGTCAGGCATGGTCGTCACGCTGGCGCAGCCCAATCTGACCGCGATTTCCGGCGAGACCGCCGACTTCCTGGCGGGCGGCGAATATCCGGTGCCGATTCCCGGCAACTTTGCCGGCACGTCGATCGAATATCGCAAATATGGCGTGAGCCTGGCCTACACGCCGACGGTGCTTTCGAACGGCCGGATCAGCCTGCGCGTAAGGCCGGAAGTGTCCGAACTGACCACCGACGGTGCAATCCAGATCGATGGCTTCCAGGTTCCCGCCCTGACCGTGCGCCGCGCCGAAACGACGGTGGAACTCGGCTCGGGTGAGAGCTTCATGATCGCCGGATTGATGAACAATCGTTCCGTGGGCGCGATCGACAAGCTGCCGGGCGCGGGCGACATCCCAATCCTGGGGACGCTGTTCAAATCGGACAGCTTCCGTCGAGGCGAAACCGAGTTGGTGATCGTGGTGACGCCTTATCTCGTCAAGCCCGTTTCGGCCGACAAGATCAAGCTGCCTACCGACGCCTTCCTGGCGCCGAACGACGCCTCGCGCCTTCTGCTCGGCCAGTCGGCCGATGGGGTGAGCGGCGGCGAACGCCCGAAGCCGCGGCTCGAAACGACGCCCGGCGACGCCGATCGCCTTCGCGGCGGAGACAGCGTCTCGCCCGGCTTCAGTCTGAAGTGACGCACAGGATTTCAGGAGCAAAGTGATGAAGAGTATCGCAACCTTGACTGCCCTGGCCCTGGCGACGTCGCTCGCGGGCTGCACAGGAGCGGCGAACAGCAACCGCAGTGTCGAATCGATCCACCAGCCGGTGGTTCGCAACTCGATCTACCAGTTCGATGTCGCAACGGCGAACGGCGAACTGCCGCCGAGCGAGCAGGGCCGCCTGCAGGGCTGGCTAGACGCCATGAATGTCGCCTATGGCGACCGCATCGCGATCGAGGACCCCTCGACCTATGGTCACAGCGCGGCGCAAGCAACCGTCCGGTCCATGGTCGAACGTCGCGGCCTTCTGCTCAGCGATACGGCTCCGGTCACCACCGGTGAGGTGCCGACCGGAAGCCTGCGGGTCGTGATCACGCGAACCTCGGCCTATGTGCCCGGGTGCCCCGACTGGTCGTCGAAGTCGTCGATCAACTTCAACAACGCGACCTCGTCCAATTACGGATGCGCGACGAACAGCAACCTTGCCGCGATGGTGGCCGACCCCAATGACCTGATCAAGGGCGCAAGCAGCGACACCCACGATCCGGCGACAGCGACCCGCGCCATCAAGACCTATCGCGAAAAGGCGCCCACGGGCGCAGGCGAACTTCGCGGCGAAGCGACCAGCGGTGGAGGTGGAAAGTGAACGCTCCTTTCAAGGCAGCCGGGCTGCGTGAACCGTTCAACGCATTCGTGTGCGACGATGACTCGCTCGAGTTGATCCGCATCGCGGCGAACGAAATGGGTTGGCCGATCGAGAAATGCAACAAGGGCGGCCTGCGCAACGCCGTCCAGTCGCTCTCGGTCTCCGCCAGCCCGAACATTCTGTTCGTCGACATGTCCGAATCGGGCGACCCGATCAACGACATCAATGCGCTGGCAGAGGTCTGCGAGCCCGGAACCGTCGTCATCGCGGCGGGTCAGGTCAACGATGTTCGCCTCTATCGCGACCTTCTGTCGAGCGGCATTCAGGACTATCTTCTGAAGCCGCTGTCGCTGGAGCAGGTTCGGGAATCGCTCAACATGGCGCAAGCGATGCTGACGGCACCGAAACACTCCGATGGCGTGGACGACAAGCCGCATCACATGATGGCGGTCGTCGGCGTGCGCGGCGGTGTCGGCGCCTCGATGGTGTCGACTTCGCTGGCATGGGCGATCAGCGACCAGGCCGGCCGCCAGACCGCGCTGCTGGATCTCGATATCCATTTCGGGACAGGAGCGCTGACGCTGGACCTCGAGCCCGGCCGCGGCCTTATCGACGCGATCGACAACCCCAGCCGTATCGACGGCCTGTTCATCGAACGCGCGATGGTCCGTGCTTCCGACAAGCTCAGCCTGTTGTCGGCCGAGGCACCGATTCACCAGCCGGTGATGACCGACGGCTCGGCATTCTTCCAGCTCGAGGAAGAGTTGCGCAATGCGTTCGAGATGACGATCGTCGACATCCCGCGGCAAGTGCTGATCCCCTTCCCGCACCTGGTGTCCGAAGCCGGCACGATCCTGCTCGTCAGCGACGTGACGCTCGCCGCAGCGCGCGACACGATCCGCCTGCTGTCGTGGTTCAAGCAGAACGTTCCCGGAGCGCGCGTGCTGCTGGTCGCGAACAAGGTGCAGAATGCCATAGGCGAATTGTCGCGCAAGGAATTCGAATCGTCGATCGAACGCGCGGTCGACCTCGTAATCCCGTTCGATCCCAAGCTTGTGAGCCAGGCGGCGAAGCTGGGCAAATCCTATGCGGAAGTCTGCAAGGGCACCAAGGCGGCGCAGCCGTGGACGCAGCTCACCCGGCTCGTGCTCGACGGCGCCGACGAGGCAGACGATGTCGTCGAAAGCTCGAAAGCGAAGTCGGGTGGTTCGCTGCTGGGCAAGATCGGCGGCATCGGCAATCTGGTAACCAAGAAGAGCGCGAAACAGGCATGAGGGCGGCTGCGGCGTGCCGCAGCCCGTTCATCCCGCATAACCGGACGATTCGACCATGAACCTGCCAACGCTAATCATCGCAGCCTGCTTCCTCGCTTTCGTGGCCGTGGTTCTGCTGTTCGGCGGACCGTCGACCGGAAAGGCGAAAACTCGCCGGCTCGCGATGGTGAAGGATCGCCACGCCGCGTCGACCGAAGCCGTGGTTGCGGCGCAGATGCGCAAGACGATCCAGGCGGGCGGGCGTGGCGACGGCAACCTCTCCAACCTGATGCCAAAGCGCGAGGAAATGGAGAAACGGCTGCGCCGGACCGGAAAAAGCTGGACCATCACGCAATATATGTTCGCGTCGATGGCAGTGTTCGTCCTGTTTACCGGCGGCCTTCTGATACTCCGGACACCATTTCTGCTGTCGGCCCTGGTCGGTCTTGCGGCGATGATCGGACTTCCGTGGTTCGTCGTCGGGCGGCTCATCAAGAAGCGGGTAAACGCATTCAACTCCCGGTTTCCGGACGCCATCGACCTGCTCGTCCGCGGCCTGAAATCGGGCCTGCCGGTCACCGAAACCTTCCAGGTCGTCAGCCAGGAATTGCCCGGCCCGGTGGGGGAGGAATTCAAGGGCGTGGTGGAGCGCATCCGCATCGGCAACACCATGGAGGCGGCCCTTCTGGAAATGGCCGACGCGATCGGAACGCCCGAAGCGAAATTCTTTTGCATCACGATCGCGATCCAGCGTGAAACGGGCGGCAACCTTGCCGAAACGCTGGCCAATCTGTCGGACGTGCTGCGCAAACGCGCCCAGATGAAGCTCAAGATTCGCGCGATGTCGTCGGAAGCCAAGGCATCGGCCTATATCGTCGGATCGTTGCCCTTTTTCGTGTTCGGCATCGTCTGGATGATGAACCCCGAATATCTGGCGGGCTTCTTCCACGAAGAGCGGCTGATCATCGCGGGCCTCGGCGGTCTCCTCTGGATGAGTATCGGCGTCTTCATCATGTCGCGCATGATTTCGTTCGAAGTTTAAGAGGGCGGACCGGCCTATGAACAGCAATCTCGCCCTTACCGCCTTCAGCGGCGCCCAGCAGGGCCCGACCTTGCTCGGCGTCGATATCGTATGGGCAGCGACGGTGCTCGCCGCCGTTGGCGTGATCGCGGTCATGCTGGCCGTTTATGGCGCGATGACCGTTCGCGACCCGATGGCGAAACGCGTCAAGGCGCTCAACGATCGCCGCGAACAGTTGAAGGCCGGCATTACCGCCTCGACCGCCAAGCGGCGCGCAAAGCTCGTCCGCAAGAACGAGACCGCGGACAAGATGCGCTCGTTCCTCGGCAAGCTGCAGGTCCTGCAGGAAGAGCAGATCAAGGACGTCCAGCAGAAACTGGCGCAAGCCGGTATCCGGTCAAAGGATCTTGCCGTAACCGTCATCTTCGGTCGCCTCGTGCTTCCGATCGTGTTCGGCGGGATCGCAGCCTTGCTGATCTATGGCTTCGATCTTTGGCCTACGCTGACCCCGATCAAGCGCGCCGGCATCACGATGGGGATGCTGCTTCTTGGCTATAAGGCGCCCGACCTGTTCGTGGAGAACAAGCGGACGAAGCGAACCGATGCGATCCGCAAAGGCCTTCCCGACGCGCTCGACCTGCTCGTGATCTGTGCCGAAGCCGGTCTCACGGTCGATGCAGGCTTCAGTCGCGTCGCCAAGGAACTTGGGCGCGCCTATCCCGAATTGGGCGAGGAATTCGCGCTGACGTCGATCGAGCTCGGCTTTCTGACCGAACGTCGCCAAGCGTTCGAGAATCTGGCCTATCGCGTCAATCTGGAATCGGTGAAGGGCGTGGTCACGACCATGATCCAGACCGAGAAATACGGCACCCCGCTCGCCAGCGCGCTGCGCGTCCTGTCGGCCGAATTCCGCAACGAGCGGATGATGCGCGCCGAAGAAAAGGCCGCGCGCCTGCCCGCGATCATGACGGTGCCGCTGATCCTCTTCATTCTTCCGACGCTCTTCATCGTCATCCTCGGCCCCGCTGCGTGCTCGCTCAGCGATGCCCTGTCGGGCGCGATGAGCGGCAAGTAAAGCCAGCCCTGGCCCATCGAAAAGGGGCGGGAGCGATCCCGCCCCTTTTTCGTCAACCGACCTGCTGTTCGATCGCACCGAAGATGCTGTGGTGGCGCTCGTCGTCCATCCAGATGCGAACCGTATCGCCGGCCTGCATGAAGGGCGTCTTCGCTTCGCCCTGTTGGATCGTTTCGACCGTGCGGACTTCGGCAAGACAGCTATAGCCGAGCCCGCCCTCGACGATCGGCTTGCCCGGACCGCCGTCGGCATCGCGGTTCGATACCGTACCGGACCCGACGATCGTACCCGCGATCAGGTTGCGCGTCTTTGCGGCGTGAGCGATCAGCTGACCGAAATCGAAGGTCATGTCCACACCGGCGTCGGCGCGGCCGAGCGGCTGGCCGTTCAGGTCGACGCACAGCGTGCCGTGCAGCTTTCCGTCCTTCCAGCGTTCGCCGAGCGCGTCGGGGGTGACGAATACCGGCGACATCGCGCTTGCCGGCTTCGACTGGAAAAAGCCGAACCCCTTCGCCAGCTCGCCCGGTATCAAGCCGCGCAGCGACACATCGTTGGTCAAGCCAACAAGCAGGATCGACGCGCGCGCCGCGACGGGATCGATTCCGGCCGGAACGTCGCCCGTCACCACGACCACCTCGGCCTCCATATCGCATCCCCATGCCGGGTCGCCCAGCGGGATCGGATCGCGGGGGGCGAGGAAGCTGTCGCTGCCGCCCTGGTACATCAACGGGTCGTGCCAGAAACTTTCGGGCATTTCGGCACCGCGCGCCTGCCGCACCAGCGCGACGTGGTTCACATAGGCACTTCCGTCCGCCCACTGATAGGCGCGCGGCAGCGGCGAGGCGGCGTCATGCTCGTGAAAACGCTCCTTGGGGATGGCATCGTGGTTCAGGTCCTCGGCAAGGGCCTTCAGCCGCGGGGCGATGGCGTCCCAATCGTCCAGTGCCGCCTGCATCGTCGGCGCGATCCGGCTGGCGTCGGCATACCAGGCAAGATCGTCCGACACGACCACGAGTCGCCCGTCGCGACCGGCTTTCAGCGAAGCGAGTTTCAAGGGAATTTCCTTTTGTCTGCGATGCGGCCGAAACCTCGTCGCTCACAAAAGGAACGATGATCAGCGCGGCATCTGGATCGATGCGAAGCAGGTAAAGCCGCTCTGCCCCGCCTGCAAGCGCCGGATATACTGAAGATAGGCCTGCGACTGGTTGTACGTCGTCCCCGGCAGCGATTGACCGCGGAACGCGCGCTTCACTTCCTCGCCCGTAAAGGGGCGCGGCGCCCCCGGGAATGCCCCCTTGGTTCCGGCGGGAACGAGGCGGCCGCGCGAATCGATATATTTGCCCGCTCCCGACACGTCGGGGACCGGAATCTCGCAGTTCATCACCGACACCGCGGTCTGAGCAAAGGCGGGACGAATGGTCAACGCCGCGGAAACGCCGACGGCGCCCAGCGCAAGCATCCGGCGCCGTGACGGCACGGGCTCCGCCCCCGCCGCGTTGGGATCGTTTTCGACCGGATTATCGCTCTTTTCCATGATCGGCGCATACCCGCTTGCTGCTCAAGGGCAAAGGAAAAGACGCAGATGACGTCCGCACTTCCCGCTTTGGCACACTGGCATGCCAAGGGTTTAAGGAGTCCTGACCCTAAGCAACGCTAACGGGCTTGCGCAGGCCCGCGTCGCGTGCGAGG
>CAZSMB010000018.1:0-1314 GCA_964607625.1 uncultured Sphingopyxis sp.
CTCCCCCCGTTTGGCGTCGGCGACGGCGCTGCTTCTTCCGCTCGCGCTTGCGGGCGCGCCCGTGTTCGCCCAGACCGCACCGACCGACGTCAAGGAGGATTCGGTCGTCCTGCAACCCGACAAGGTCGCCGACGACGCGCCGACGGTCGAAACGCTCGCCGAAGCGAACCTGCCGAGCTGGAGCGAGGACAATGCCCGCGCGTTGCTGACCTTCATCCGGAATGTCAGCGAGGAAGGGCTGTTCCCCAGGGACTATAATCCCGACGGGTTGCAGGCCGCGATCGCGAGCGGCAACCAGATTCAGCTCGACAAGGTCGCGACCGATTCCTTCCTGCTCCTCGCAACGCATCTGCGCGACGGACGCACGCCGAACGCGGCGCGGAAACAATGGTTCATGGAGGACAGCGACAGCGACAGCACACCGCTGATCCCGCTGCTCGACTATGCGCTCACCGCGAACGACGTGCCGATGACCCTCACCGGCCTCGATCCCGTGCATCCGACCTTCGCGCTGCTCAAAGCCGCGCTCGCGACCGCGAAGACCCCGGCGGAGGCCGATGCGATCCGCGTCAACATGGAACGCTGGCGCTGGATGCCCCGCGACCTGGGCGACGGCTATGTGGTCAGCAACGTGCCCGAATATCTGACTCGCGTCGTGCGGAACGGCGTCGTCATCGCGACGCACAAGGCGGTCGTGGGCAAGCCCTCGACCCCGACGCCGCAGCTCAACCCGATGGCGACCGGCGTGATCGTCAACCCGACCTGGACGCTGCCGCGCAGCATCATCGCCGAAGGGATCGGCGCGACGATCGCGCACAATCCCGCCTCGGCACGCCGTCAGGGCTATACCTGGACGGGCAGCGGCAAGACGCTGTCGGTCGTGCAGCAGCCGGGGCCGGGCAACGCGCTGGGGGTGATGAAGCTCGAAATGCTGAATCCGCACGCCATCTATCTTCACGACACCCCGTCGAAGGGTGCCTTCAACGCCGACAAGCGCGCCTTCAGCCACGGCTGCATCCGCACCGAAAAGGCGCTGCATTTTTCCGGCCTGATGGCGGTGATGTTCGCGGGCGCCTCGCCCGAGGAGTTCGGCGAGGTCGTGGCAAGCGGCAAGACGACACGGTTCGAATTCGATCGGCCTTTTCCGGTCTATGTCGCCTATTGGACCGTCGTCCCCGACGGCAAGGGCGGTGTGAAGAAGCTTGCCGACCTCTACGGCCGCGACGCGCCGGTCGCCGCGAGCTTCGCCAACCCCGGTCGCCCGACCGCCGTTCTGGTATCGCCGACACCGCCGCAGGTCGTCCCGACGACGAC
>CAZSMB010000018.1:1414-29135 GCA_964607625.1 uncultured Sphingopyxis sp.
CGGCCGGGGCCGAGCTTGTAGAGGATCTGCGGCAGCAATTCCTCGCCGAACGCGAAACAGCCTTCGCTGCGACCCAGCTTGCCCTGCGTCGCGATCAGCGACGGTTCGGCATACCAAGCGCCGTGGATCACGATCGCGCGCATATCGGCATTGCTGTTGTCGGGGTCCAGCCCCGCCAGCCGCATCGACGACCCGTTCGATCCCATATAATAATCGCTGGTGCGGTAGGCCCCGCGCGAGGTGGCGAGCGACCCCGGAACGTTCGAAAAGGTCTTGAGCCAGCCATCGTGCTGTGGGTCCGACCCGCGACCGTGGGTCACGGGAAACAGGTCGATCGTCCCGCCGACCAGGTCGACGAGCGCGAAGCGCGGGCGCGACGAAGGCAGTCCGAAATCAACGATGCCGACGCGGTCGGCCTGCGCGATGCGATTGCCCTCCCGCGCCAATTGCCGCTTCGCGACCGCAAGATAGTCGACGGGTGGCACGGACGGCACCCTGGAGGTAATCCAGTCGGGCAGCTGTGCGCGGGCGGGAATCGCGGCGAGCGCGCCCGCTCCCGCCATTCCTGCCAGCATCGCCCTGCGATCGATCGATATGTTCACGTTATGCAACCCAACCCCGCGTGCCGCCTGTGGCGGTCCCTCGTGGGGTCATTAGCCGCAGCTTGCCCGCGAAAGGCAAGCGATCCGGTCGTCATCATGCGGGCAATTGTGCCATATATGCCATGAACGGCTGGTTTACGCGGTCCGGCTTGCCTCTCCGCCTGCGCAGCGATAGGGCAAGCGCCATGAAAGCGACCATCTGGCACAACCCGGCCTGCGGCACTTCGCGCAAGACGCTGGCGATCCTCGAAGAGACGCCGGGCGTCGAGGTCACCGTCATCGAGTATCTCAAAACGCCCTATACGGAGGCCAAGCTGCGGCAGCTTTTTGCCGATGCGGGGATGCGGGCCAGGGACGCGCTGCGGCTGCGCGGCACCGATGCCGCCGAACGCGGCCTGGCCGATGCGGACGACGACGCGATCCTTGCGGCGATGACCCGGAACCCGGCCTATGTGAACCGGCCATTCGTCGAAACCGGCAAGGGTGTGCGCTTCTGTCGCCCGCAGGATGTGGTGCGCGAAATCCTGTAAGGGCGTCGGCCCGCGCGTCAGGGACGGGGCGCCGCATCGCCCCCTTCGGTCGCCCGGCCTCTAAAGCCGCGCTTCGAGTTGTGCGAGCAGGGCCTGCACCGGGCGCGAGGTCTCGCGTGCCGTCCAGCCCGCTTCCATCCGGGCGATACGATCGAACAGGCGCTCGCTCGCCGCGACGATCCGCCGAAGCGGTGCGTCGAACCGTTCGCACACCGACCAGTCGGCATCGATCGGTTCGCCGATATGCGCGGCGCTGTCCTTCGGCCCGGCTCCGGGATCACCCGCGATCATCGCGCGGCGATGGAGCAGCCACGCGATGATGTGCATCAGCCGCGTGGTCGTCTTCAGCGATTCGCATGCCAGGCTGACCTGCAAGAGGGCGTCGCGCGGCGCCCTGCCCAGATCGCGCGCCGCGGCAAAGGCGGCATGCGCCTCGTCGGCGAGCAGCATCGCCTCGACATAGAGATTTTCCACCTGCGCACGATGCACTGGCGACGCCATATCCTGCAATGCGGCCGTTCCCCGGGTCATGGCGCCCCGGATGCCACGAGGCCGGGCGCGGGAGCAACGCCGCTAACCATCTTTTCGCGGCGCCGTCCCATTTTGAATCAGGCGATAATGTCGGGCAGCAGCTGGTCCTCGCACCACGCGATCTCGTCGCGCAGCTTCAGCTTCTTCTTCTTCAGCCGCGCAAGCTGGAGCTGGTCGGGAACCGTCGCGTCGCCAAGCGCGGTAATCGCGGCATCGAGATCGCGATGTTCGATGCGGAGCAGTTCGAGGCGCTGGGTGATTTCTTCGGGGTTCACGCCCGTCTTCCTGCCACGATCACGCCCCGTCCGCAACGGGAACCGGCTGGCCGAATCGCCACGACATCACACCCGATTCGTGATTTAATCGCCCCTGCCAATCGAGTCGAAAAGGAGAATGGCCCATGAGCATATCGCACCTTTCCGCCCTGAAGTCCCGCCACGCGGACCTCGATGCGAAAATTGCGAATGAAGAGCGCCGACCTGCCCCCGACGCGGCGATGCTGGCGCAGTTGAAAAAGCAGAAGCTCAAGCTCAAGGAAGAAATGCTGGCAACCGGTTGACCGCCGCGCCAATCCCTGCCGCCGGACTGCATTCCCCGCGAGGGCGTGTCAGCCCCGGCGGTAAAAGGGGCCGCGCTCGCGCCCCGTCCGCCGCAGATGGTACGGCAGATCCGATTCGGTCTTCACCTGGCGGCGAACCTCTTGCGGGTTGATCTGGCGTTCGAACGCGATGCCGAACTTCCCTTCGCCAATCCACACGATGCGGCCGGGTACCGGCCCGACATTGCGCAAATCGACCTCCACCGCAGCCCCTTGCGCCATCCGCGCCGGGCTTTCAGCCAGCATCCCGCCGGGCGAAAGATTGCGCACGCGCACCAGGATCGGGTCGGCGCGATCGGCCACGTAAAGATTGGCCTGCATGAACAGGCTGTCGCGATCGGCGCTCCGCGACAGCGCAGCGACCTCTTCGTCCAGCGTATGCGGCCCGTGCGATTCCATGCGACCCATCCCTCGCCTTTTTGCCCGATTGTTCGAAGCGGCGAATCTAGGGGGCAGCCCTTGCCATATTGTAAATGGTGCGCGCAGATCGCCGCACCGAAGATCAATCCTCGCGCGACACGCGTTCGTTGCGCTCGTGACGCTCTTGCGCCTCCAGCGTCATCGTCGCGATCGGCCGCGCCTGCAACCGTGCCAGCGAGATCGGCTCGCCGGTTACCGCGCAATAGCCATATTCGCCCTCTTCGATCCGGCGAATCGCCGCATCGATCTTGGCGATCAGCTTGCGCTGCCGGTCGCGCGTTCTCAGTTCGATCGCCCAGTCGGTTTCGCTCGACGCGCGGTCGGCAAGGTCGGGTTCGCGCAGCGGCCCGTCCTGCAATTGCGCGAGCGTCGATTCGGCTTCGGTCAGGATCGACTTCTTCCAGGCGAGCAACAGGCCCCGGAAATAGGCCTGTTGCCGTTCGTTCATGAACGGCTCGTCGTCGCTGGGACTATAGTCCAAATCGAGATTGGATTTGGCTTCGCGGAGCGCGTCGGCACCAACGTCGGCAATCTGGGTTGGCATAAGGGGCTTTTCGCGTCCTTTCCTGTCACTTGACCGCCAAGGGTGGCGGCCAAGGATTGCGCCGCGCCTATACCGGGCGACCGGTTGCGATACAAGCGCCGAAGCGATCTGTGGAACCGCCGGACTGAAGCAAGGCTGAACCGGTGCGGCGCGAGGGTGATTCTGCGTATCCGGACGCCCTCGATGACGGCACCCCTCGCCGCGCGCTTCTTAACGATTGCGGCCAAATCGCGCCAATATCGTATTGTTTTGGCACAGAATCGCTCAAAAGGCTTGATTTCGCCTCTCATTTCCCGTTCCCGGACAATCTATCGCGGTTAACGCAATGGACGCATTCACAAAGCTTTGTCCTTTTGGCTCTAGCCGAAGGGCGAGCGGGGTGCCGGGGGTCGGTGCCTTTTCGCCAAGCAACGGGAAAAGAGAGAAGATTCTATGTCTGTCCGAATGGCCCTCGCCAAGCTCTGCGCCTGCACCTGCGGTGGCGCGATCATCGGCACCGGTGCGATGCAGATCGCGGAAGCTCCGGCCAAGGCGCAGGTCCAGTCCTGCTGCAAGAAAAAGGTCGTGCGCAAACGCCACGCCGCGCGCAAGCCGGTGAAGCGCGTTCGCCGCGTCGTCACGACGAAGCGGACCATCCGGACCGCGACCCCGCAGACCCAGGTCGTCACCCAGACGATCCCCCTGCCCCCGATCCCCTATGCTCCCTTCCCGCAGCAGGGGGGCTTCGAAGGGTCGGGCGGCGGCAGCGGCGTAACCGTGATCGGCGGCGGCTTCGGCGGCGGTTTCGGGGGCGGTTTCTTCGGCGGCTTCTTCGGCGGTTCGAGCGGCGGCGGCAGCAGCGGCAGCATCGTCGTGACCTCGACCACCACCGGCGGATTGAGCTCGACCACCAGCAGCACCTCGGGCGGCGTTTCGACCTCGACCGGCGGCGTTTCGACGTCCACGTCGACCGGCGGCGTATCGACCTCGACCGGCGGCATCAGTTCAACGACCTCCACCGGCGGCGTTTCGACCTCGACTGGCGGTGTCAGCACTTCGACCGGCGGTGTCAGCACCTCGACGGGCGGCGTGAGCACCTCCACGGGTGGCGTCTCGACCTCGTCGGGTAACGTCAGTTCCTCTTCGTCGTCGTCCTCCTCCTCGTCGAGTTCGTCATCGTCGTCGTCCTCCTCTTCGTCGAGCTCGTCTTCGTCGGGCGGCGGCAGTTCGTCGAAGGGCGGCTCGTCGCACGGCCACGGCGGCAGCTCGCACGGCCACGGCAGTTCGGGCTGGGGCGGTTCGAGCGGTAGCTCGGGCGGTTCGGGCAGCAGTTCCTCGTCGGGCGGCAGTTCGGCGTCCTCGTCGTCGAGCAGCAGTTCGTCGTCGTCCTCGTCGAGCAGCAGCTCGTCGGGCGGTGCGACGTCCTCCGGCGCGACCGGCGGCAGCAGCAGCTTCGGCGGATCGAGCACCGGCTCGTCGTCCTCCTCGTCATCGAGCAGCAGCTCGTCGTCGAGCAGCAGTTCGTCTTCGTCGTCTTCGTCGTCTTCGGGCGGCAGCAGCGGAACGCCGGGCGACCCGACGCCGGTTCCGGCTCCGCCGATGATGTTGCTGTTCGGGGCCGCAGCCGCGGCGCTCGTCGCGCGACGCCGCGCGGCGAACCAGACCGCGGACAGCGACGCCGACGCAGCCTGACCGTTTTCGACTATCCACTGGCGGCCGGCACGACCCGGCCACCGATCGGGGGCCGCCTTTCGGGCGGCCCTTTTTTCATCTTCGGCCGGCATTGCATCTGCCGCACCGCCAGTTTAGCCCTTCACCCCGAAAGGGAGGCCCATGCGTCGGCGATCGGTACTATTCACTGTTCCGGCCCTGCTCGCCGGTTGCGCGGCGGAGGGTCACCACTGGACCGGACCGGGCACCGAATCTTTCAGCGAGGCGATTGCCGACTGCCGTGGACGGACGGTCGCGCTCGGCGGAAAACCCGAACGGAAATTCGCGATCGAGACGTGCATGGTCGGCAAGGGCTGGACACCCCCCGGGCGATGATCCGCGCACGCACGGGGTTGCGCCGCGCGAGCCGCGCCGCCATAGCGCGGCCATGCACGACATTCGCCTGATCCGGGACGATCCCGCCGCCTTCGACGCCGGCCTCGCGCGCCGCGGCGTCGCGCCGCAATCCGCCGCCATCCTGACCGCCGATGCGTCGCTTCGCGCCCTCCAGACCGAGATGCAGGCCGCACAGGCGCGGCGCAACGAAGCGTCGAAAGCGATCGGTCAGGCAATGGCAAAGGGCGACAAGGACACCGCCGATGCGCTGAAGACCGAGGTCGCGGCACTCAAGGACAAGCTGCCCGAACAGGAAGCAGCCGAGCGTGCCCAGCTTGCCGCGTTGCAGGAC
This sequence comes from uncultured Sphingopyxis sp., assembly GCA_964607625.1. GTDB lineage: Bacteria > Pseudomonadota > Alphaproteobacteria > Sphingomonadales > Sphingomonadaceae > Sphingopyxis. Next base: position 7,017 of record CAZSMB010000018.1, read on the forward strand.
CTCCTCGCCGCGCTCCCCAACCTCCCCGCCGCCGATGTTCCCGAGGGCGCGGATGAAGAGGGCAATGTCGAAATCTCGCGCTGGGGCACCCCGCGCACCTTCGATTTCGCGCCGCAGGAACATGCCGACTTCGCCCCCGCGCTCGGCCTCGATTTCGAAACCGCGGCCAAGATGTCGGGTGCGCGTTTCGCCTTCCTCAAAGGCCCGATGGCGCGGCTCGAACGCGCGCTCGGCCAGTATATGCTCGACAGGCAGACGACCGAGGCGGGCTATCGCGAATGCGCGACCCCGCTGCTCGTGCGCGACGAGGCGGCGTTCGGCACGACCCAGCTTCCCAAGTTTCGCGAGGACCTGTTCCAGACCACCGACGGCATGTGGCTTATCTCCACCTCCGAAATGAGCCTGACCAACGCGGTGCGCGAAGAGATTCTGGCCGAGGCCGAGTTGCCGCTGCGCATGACCGCGCTCACCCCCTGCTTCCGCTCCGAAGCCGGCTCGGCGGGGCGCGACACGCGCGGTTATATCCGCCAGCACCAGTTCTGGAAGGTCGAGCTCGTCTCGATCGTCCGGCCCGAGGATTCGGACGCAGAGCTCGAGCGCAAGACGCGCGCCGCCGAGAGTATCCTCGAAGCGCTCGGCCTGCCCTATCGCAAGATGCTGCTATGCGCGGGCGACATGGGCTTTGCCGCGCGCAAGACCTATGACCTCGAAGTGTGGCTCCCCGGTCAGGGCGCCTATCGCGAGATTTCGAGCTGCTCGAACTGCGGCGATTTCCAGGCGCGGCGCATGAACACGCGCTTCCGCCGCGAGGGCGTGAAGGGCAATGAGTTCGTCCACACGCTGAACGGATCGGGCCTAGCGGTCGGCCGCACGCTCGTCGCGATTCTAGAAAACTACCAACAGGCCGACGGCAGCGTCGACATTCCCGAGGTGCTTCACCCCTATATGGGCGGGATCACGCGGCTGGAGCCCGGCAATTAAAACCATCGTCACCCCGGACTTGATCCGGGGTCTACGACGCATTCGCCGAATGGATGCCGGATCAAGTCCGGCATGACGAAGAAAGAGAGAATAATGCGCATCCTCCTCACCAACGACGACGGCTACCACGCCCCCGGCTTCGCGGTTCTCGAAGCCATCGCGCGTCAGCTTTCGGATGACATCTGGGTGTGCGCCCCGTCGGAGGAACAGTCGGGCGCCGGCCATTCGCTGACCCTTTCGCGTCCGGTGCGCGTGCGCCAGCACGGCGAGCGGCGCTGGTCGTGCACCGGCACCCCGACCGATTCGGTGATGATGGCGATCGGCAAGCTGATGCCCGAAAAGCCCGACCTGATCCTTTCGGGCGTCAACCGCGGGGCCAATCTGGGCGACGACATCACCTATTCGGGCACCGTCTCGGCGGCGATCGAGGGCGCGCTCGCCGGCATTCCCGCGATCGCGCTGAGCCAGGTCTATGCGCGCGAGGGCATGGGCGACACCGTTCCGTTCGAGGCCGCCGAGGCGTGGGGCGCAAAGGTGCTCGCGCCGATCCTGAAAATGGCAATGCCGCCCCGCACGCTGGTCAATATCAACTTCCCCGCGCTGCCGGCCGCCGAGGTGAAGGGGATCCGCGTCGCGCGCCAGGGCTTCCACGACTATAGTCGCGGTTCGATCGTCGAGGGGACCGACCCGCGCGGCTATGCCTATTACTGGTTCGGGCTCCACGGAATCGAACATTCGCTCGCCCACGACAGCGACCTCGAAGCGATCGACGATGGCCATATTTCGGTCACCCCGCTCCAGCTCGACCTGACCCACGACCCGTCGCTCGCCGCGCTGCGAAGCGCCTACGAGAGCTGATAGCCGAAAATCTGTTCCAGATTGGTACGGAAGGCTGGTTTTTCCAGCCGATCTTTGGCACAAGACGCGTGTGGGGGTTTTCAATCATCGTCTCGCGCCTTTGCTGTGCGCGTTGGGGCTTGCTGGCTGCATCCCGGCCGCAACCGCGCCCGCCCCGCGCACGCAACCGGCGGTGGCTCCTCCCCCGGTCGTCCGCACGGTCGATACCGGCGATTTCGAACGCCGCACGCTTGGCGAGGTGATCGGCGGCGACGCGCGCCCGACCTGGTCTCTCAAGGCCGTGACACCCGATGCACGCGACGTCGCCGCCAGCATATACACGGTTCGCCGCGGCGATACGCTGCGCGCGATCGGCGCGATGACCGGCGCGGGGTCCGAAATGATCGCGATCGAGAATGACCTTGCGCCGCCCTATACATTGTATCCGGGGCAACAGCTTCGCATTCCGGGCGGCCTGTATCACCGCGTTGCGACGGGCGAGACCGGAATCGGCATCGCGCAGGCCTATGGCGTCGACTGGGGCGAGATCGTGACCATGAACGCGCTCAGCGAACCCTATATCCTGCGCGTGGGACAAAGACTGCGCCTGCCCCGCTATGCAAAGCCGCTCGCACCGGCCGAAGTCGATGTCGCCGCGCGTGCCGCGGCTTTCAAACTCGGCATCGACGATATCGTCACCGGCAGCCAGCCCGCGCTCGCCGCCCGCGACCGCCCGGCAACGGCCAGCGCGGCCCCGCGCAAGCCCATCACCACCGCCGTCGCCCCGCCGGCGACCTTCTCGGGCCGCTTTCGCTGGCCGATCAGCGGCCCGATCCTAGCCAAATTCGGACCCATCGCACCGGGGAAGATCAGCGACGGCATCAATATCGGCGCGGCAAAGGGCACGCCGATTCATGCCGCGGCCGACGGAGTCGTCGCCTATGCCGGCGACCAGATCGCCGTCTATGGCGGGCTGATCCTGATCGATCATGGCGGCGGCTGGATGAGCGCCTATGGCCATGCGGGCCGGATCGACGTGCAGCGTGGTCAGGCGGTAAAGGCCGGCGATGTCATCGCGCTCGCCGGGGCCAGCGGTCAGGTGCAGGCGCCGCAACTCCATTTCCAGCTTCGCAAGAATCGCATTCCCGTTGACCCGCTGAAGCAATTGCCGCCACAGTAGCGGGGCATGTCGAAAAAGCGTCCCGTCCAGATTCCTCGCCGCTTCCAGCCGCTTCGCCGCGCGAGCAAATGGCCGGTCTGGGCCGATGTCGCCGCGCGGCTCAGTCTCGCTTTCCTGCTGATATTCTTCGTGATCATGGTGCACTGGATCGACCGCGAAGGACTGGTCGACCATCACGATGGCCAGGTCAGCTTCCTCGACGTCGTCTATTTCACGATGATTTCGGTCACGACGACCGGCTTTGGGGATATTGCCCCCGTATCCGACCGGTCGCGGCTGATCGAATCGGTGATCGTGACGCCGATCCGTATCGCGGTGCTCTTCATCTTTGTCGGCACCGCCTATAGTTTCGTCATCAAACGCTCATGGGAAAAATGGCGCATGGCCCGCATTCAGGCAAAGCTCACCGACCATATCGTCGTCCTTGGCTTCGGCATCAGCGGCTCCGAAGCGGTGAAGGAGTTGATTGCGCGCGGAACCGATCCCGCCTGCATCGTCGTTATCGATCCGTCGCAAAGCAGGATCGAGGCCGCCGAAGACATGGGCTGCAACGTGCTGCAGGGCGACGCGTCGAGCGACGAAACCCTGCTCGACGTGCGGATCGCGGCGGCGCAGACCGTCCTCGTTTCGGCGGGCCGCGACGACACGTCGATCCTGCTCGTCCTGACGGTCCGCCACCTCGCGCCCCAGGTTCCGATCAGCGTCGTCATCCGCGCGCAGGACAACGAACTGCTCGCGCGGCAGGCGGGCGCGAACAACGTCATCAACCCGGTCAATTTCACCGGCCTGTTGCTGGCGGGATCGGCGCAGGGCGCGCATGTCGCGGACTATATGGCCGACCTGGCTTCGGTTACGGGCAAGGTGCAATTGAACGAACGGGCGGTGCATCCCGAAGAGGTCGGCAAAGGGCTCGACCAACTCGCAAGCGGCGGACGGGGGCTGCGCATCTATCGCCGCGGCCAGCCCTATGGCTTCTGGGAAGCCGAGGCGCAGGCCCTGGAGCCCGGCGACCTCGTCGTCGAAGTCATCCCTTGCGAGGCGGGTGCCGCAGCACAGGCCTGAAGCGGCGTGTCTTGAATCGGCCCGCACGAACGAACCAGACGAAACACCGGCGGCCTATCCGCGCCCATAGAGCCACGCGGCCCACAGCCAGCCGACGATCATCAAACCGCCGCCGATCGGCGTCACCGCTCCCAGCCAGCGCGGTGCGCCGAGCGCCATCGCATAGAGCGTTACCGCAAAGATTGCCGCCCCGACGAGCAGCAGGATCGCCGGACCGCGTGCAAAACCCATGATTGCAAGGGCCGCAACCGCATGAACCAGCTGGTACATCCCGCCCGTGCGCAGCCAGTCGGCCTCCTGCGGCCCGGCCGCGCCATGCGCGCCGAACGCTCCCGCCGCCACGGCCATCGCTGCCGACAGCGCCGCCCATAGTCCGATCATCGCACGTCCTTTCGTTCTACCGCCCGTCTATGCCGCCCCGCGCCGCGCGTGACAAACCCGCAAAAATCGCTTATGGGCCGCGCCGATCATGACAACCAAGACCCTCCCTGCCCAGCCGAAAGTCGGCATGGTGTCGCTCGGCTGCCCAAAGGCACTCGTCGACAGCGAACGGATTCTGACCAAGCTGCGTTCCGACGGCTACGGCCTGTCGCCCGACTATGCGGGGGCCGACGTGGTGCTGGTCAACACCTGCGGCTTCCTCGATTCGGCGAAGGAGGAGAGCCTCGACGCGATCGGCGAGGCGATGGCCGAGAACGGCCGCGTCATCGTCACCGGCTGCATGGGCAACGAGGCCGACGCCATCCGCGCGCGCTTCCCGAATATCCTCGCGGTCACCGGCGCGCATCAATATGAACAGGTGGTCGAGGCGGTCCACGACGCCGCTCCGCCGACGCAGGGGCCGTTCGTGGACCTGGTGCCCGAAGGCGGGCTCAAGCTGACTCCGCGGCACTATAGCTATCTGAAGATATCCGAGGGCTGCAACCACAGCTGTTCCTTCTGCATAATCCCCGATCTGCGCGGAAAACTGGTCAGCCGCCGCGTCGACGCAGTGCTGCGCGAGGCCGAAAAGCTTGTCGCGGCGGGGACGAAGGAACTGCTCGTCATAAGTCAGGATACATCGGCTTATGGCGTCGATATCCGGCACCAGCCGCGCGAGTGGAAGGGCCATGAGGTGCGCGCGCACATGACCGACCTCGCGCGCGAACTCGGCCAGCTCCGGACCAGCGAGGGCCGCGCGCCGTGGGTGCGCCTCCATTATGTCTATCCCTATCCGCACGTCGACGCTGTCATCCCGCTGATGGCCGAAGGGCTGCTGACCCCCTATCTCGACATCCCCTTCCAGCATGCGAGCCCCAGCGTCCTCAAGCGCATGAAGCGCCCCGCGAACGAGGCGAAGGTGCTCGAGCGGTTGAAGGCATGGCGCGCCGTCGCCCCCGATATCGCGATCCGGTCGAGCTTCGTCGTCGGCTTCCCCGGTGAGACCGAGGAGGATTTCCGTTACCTGCTCGACTGGCTGGACGAAGCGCAGCTCGACCGCGTCGGCGCCTTCCGTTTCGAGCCCGTTGCGGGCGCGCAGGCGAACGCCCTGCCCGACCCGGTGCCGGAAGAGGTCAAGGAAGAGCGATACCAGCGGATCATGGAAAAGACCGCCGCGATCAGCGCCGCGAAGCTTGCGCGCAAGGTTGGCCGCACGCTGTCCGTCATCATCGACGAAGTCGGCGAGGCGGACGAGGATGGCAGCATCGGCGCGACGGGCCGCAGCCAGGCCGACGCGCCGGAAATCGACGGCCATGTCTATCTTCGCGACGTCGCGGCGACATTGCAGGCGGGCGATATCGTTGATGTCGTCGTCGAGGATGCCGACGAGCACGACCTGTTCGGAGCCGTTGCGTCTTAAAGCGATGTTTTCGTGAAACGCTTCGACCCGGTTGGTGGTAAGGGATCATCAACCGGGGGCCGACTCATGCGCGTATTCCAGGGGCTGGGTGCAGGATTGCTGATCGCCGCGGCGCTGGCCGGGTGCAAGCAACAGACCGTGGCGGACATCGCACCGCCGCAGGCGACCGACACCGCGCCGACACCGAAACAGACATCGCTGATCGCCGTGCCCATCGACGCCGATGCCGCCGCACTCAAGACCGCGCTCGAACGCGCGGTGCCGCGCACGCTCTGGACGATCAACCGGCGCGAAAGGCAATGCGTCGAGCCGCAGCGGGTCAAGCTATTCGGCAAGAAGGTAAAGGTAACGCCGGCCATCGCCTGCACCATTGTCGGACGCGTCACGCGCGGGCCGCTGCGCATGCGCGGCGAAGGCGACGAGATCGTCGTCGACGTGCCGCTGAACGCACGGATAAGCGCCCGCGATGTCGGCGGCGTCCTGAAAGGTGAAACCGCGACCGGTTCGGCGATGGCGCACGCCCGCATTCGCGTCGAACCGACCCCCGACTGGGCGCTGCGCGGCCGGGCACGGATCAGCTATGGCTGGACCAGACCGCCGGGCATCGACTTTCTCGGTCAGCGCATCACCTTCACCGACGAAGCCGACGAGAAGCTGGGACCGGTCGTTCGCGACGTCGAGCGCGAGGTCAATCGCGAGATCGCGAAGATCCACATCAGGGACCAGGCTGCCGAGATCTGGCGCCGAAGCTTCACGACACTCAGCCTCAATCGCAAAAATCCGCCCGTCTGGATGCGCATAACGCCGCAACGCCTCTTTTACGGAGGCTATCGACTCGACGGGAAACGCATCCGGCTGGCGCTCGCGATCGAAGGCATCACCGAAAGCTTCGTCGGCGACCGTCCGGCCGATCCTGCTCCGACGCCGCTTCCCCCGCTCGAACGCGGCGCCCCTGAACCGCACCTCGACGTCTTCGTGCCCGTCGTCGCGGACTATGCTCCGCTCGAACCGGTCATCCTGCGCGCGCTCGTCAAGCGGTCGGCCCGGCCGTTCGACCTGCCGCGTATCGGCCCCGTCGCCGCGCGCTTTTCAAAGGTCACGGCCTATGGGGCGCCCGGCGGGCGGATCGCCGTCGGAATATCGGTCGAAGCCCGTCCGCAGCGCATCCGGCAGGCCCCGACGCACGGCCGCATCTGGGCGACCGCGATCCCGATCAACGAGGCCGGATCGGCCAGGGTGCGCTTCACCGACGTGAAGATTACCGGAGACACGGACGGCATCGGCGGAGACCTGCTTCTCAAATTGGGCCAGAGCCCCGGCTTCTCGCTCCTGATTGCCGACGCGCTGACGCAGAACTTCACCCGCGATCTCGCCGAGCTCGAGGGCAAGATTCGTCGCGCGATCGATGAAAGACAGGAAGGCGACTTCGTGATCCGCACCGACATCGAAGGCTTCGAGACCGGAGAGATCAAGGCCTATGGCAACGGCCTCTACTTGCCGGTGCGGATGACCGGGACGGCGCGCATCGCCTATCGCCCGGCCCGATAGCTTTAGAACAATCGCGTCAGCGAATAGAAGATCGCCGCGACGATCGCGCTCGCCGGTATGGTGATGAACCAGGCGACGACGACGTTGCTCGCCACGCCCCATCGCACCGCACTCGCGCGCCGCGCGACCCCGGCGCCGATGATGCTGCCGGTGATGGTGTGAGTCGTCGAGACCGGGATGCCAAGCAGGCTCGCGGTAAACACCATGATCGACCCGCCGGTCGACGCGGCGAAGCCCTGATGGTGAGACAGCTTGGTAATGCGCCCGCCCATGGTCTCGATAATCTTCCAGCCGCCCGACAAAGTGCCGAGTGCGATCGCGATATAGCAGCAGAAGGCGACCCAGTGCGGAACATGGAAATCGCCGGTCATATATCCGGTCGAATAAAGCAGCACCGCGATGATCCCCATCGTTTTCTGCGCGTCGTTCAGGCCATGACTCAACGAATAGGCCGCAGACGAGAAAAGGTGCAGCGTGCGGAACGTTCGCTCGGCAAATTTCGCGGTCGCCCGGCGCAACGCCCAACTGCTCAGCAGCATCACGAGCATGGCGAGCAGCATGCCGAGCAGCGGCGAGAGGAAGATGGCGACGACCGTCTTGTTCAGCCCCGACCACTGGATGCCTTCGAACCCGGCATGCGCGACCCCCGCTCCGACGATGCCGCCGACGAGCGCGTGGCTCGACGATGACGGAATGCCCTTCAGCCAGGTCACGACGTTCCAGAACATCGCGCCGACAAGGGCGCCGAACACCACCGCCGGCGTCACCAGATCCTTGTCGATCAGCCCTGCGCCGATGGTTTCCGCCACCTTGTGCAGCGCAGGAAAGGCCAGGCTCAGGAAATAGGCGGCAAAGTTGAAGAAGGCGGCGAACATCACCGCCTGCACCGGGCGCAGAAGGCGCGTCGCAACGACGGTCGCGATACTGTTCGCAGCATCGTGCAGACCGTTCAGAAAATCGAACGCAAGGGCGAGGATGATCAGTCCGACGAGGAGAGGGAAAGCGAGTTCGTGCATGGCGGCGCCCCCGCTTACGCGTGGTCGATGACCAGGCCGTCGATTTCGTTCGCGACATCTTCGAAGCTGTCGACGACGCGTTCGAGGTGACGATAGAGTTCGCGCCCGATCAGGAAATGCACGGTATTGGTCTCGCCATGTTCCTTGAACAGCCGCTTGAGCCCCGCCGCATGGATTTCATCGGCGTGCCCCTCCATGCGGACGAGCCGCTCGGTCAGCTCGTGCAGGCGTGGGCCGTTGGCCGAAATATTGCGCAGTAGCGGCAACGCCTCGACCGTCAAACGCGCTGCATCGACGATAATCCCCGCAATGTCGCGCATTTCGGGATCGAAATCGCGCACGTCGTACAGGTCGATCGCCCCTGCGGTCTTTTGCATTTCGTCGATCGCATCGTCCATCGACGCGATCAGGTCGGTGATCGCGCTGCGGTCGAACGGGGTCAGGAAGGTCCGGCGAACGGTTTGCAGCACCTCGCGCGTGATGGCATCGGCGTCGTGTTCGCGCTCGACGATTTCCTGGATATGGTCCTCCATCCCTTCACCGCCCTGAAGCAGCCGGGCAAGCGCTTCCGCGCCCGCACCCAGCGTCGCGGCATGCCGCTCGAACAGGTCGAAGAAATTACCCTGCCTGGGAAGCAGGCGCTGGAACCAGGCAAACATGCTGCTAACCCCCGTCTTGTCTGCAATATTGTCGACGACCCCGGTTGCCCGTGCCGCCGCGCGAAAGCCGCTGTCTCCGAACGAGCGGATCAGCGCCTGCAAATCGGGCTCGTCGACCGCTCCGGCCGCCTCGTCGAAGGCGAACCAGCGCCGTTCGCGCTCGTCCTGCTCCTTCCACGCTTCCAGTTCCTTGGTGACCGCTAGCGGGAACACCTCGACATCGAGCATCACCGAAGCGCCGTTCGCGCGGCGCTTGCGATACTGATAGCTGCCCACCGCCGTCGGGCACACCGCTCCCAGCACGCCCGCTTCTTCTTCCGCTTCGATGGCCGCCGACGCGTGGCGTGTCATCCCGGTCAGCGGATTGCCCTTTGGAACGACCCAGCGACCCGTGCCGCGCGAGGTGATGAGCAGGATTTCAGTCGGTCCGTCGCGGTCGGGGCCGCTGAACCGATAAGGGAGAACCGCGATCTGTCGGATATGCCCCCTCCTCTTTGCACGGCCGGTGGCTGGGCCTGAAATGACAACTGGGTGACGCCCCTATGACAATATCGTGACAGCGGCAATGCCGCACTGCGCCAGCCCCGCAGTTTCCGTAAACGTCAATTCGATTGCAAAATGCAACGCTATGCGTAAGCTGCATGATCGAAGCGCGACACGGACGCAGCCGATGTCCTGCTCGATAGACGAAACGGGAGACGATATGATGGCAGGCACGGCGACGATGGAGCGCACCGCACAGCCAAAGGCTGCCCCCGTCGATCAGGACGTGCTGATCGTCGGTGCGGGCATTTCGGGCATCGGCATGGCGGTGCATCTTCAGATGCATTCGCCGGATCGCAGCTTTGCCCTCGTCGAACGCCGTTCCAACCTTGGTGGCACATGGGATCTGTTTCGCTATCCCGGCATCCGGTCGGACAGCGACATGCACACGCTGGGCTTCGTTTTCGAACCGTGGAAGCATGAAAAATCGATCGCCGACGGACCGGCGATCCTCGATTATCTGCACCGCATCGTCGACGAACGCGGTATCCGCGAGCGCATTCGCTTCAACCGCAAGGTCGTTGCCGCCGACTGGAGCAGCGCCGACGCGCGCTGGACGGTGACGCTGGAGGACGAGAGCGGCGCGACAACCACGACCACGGCGCGCTGGCTCTATCTCGGTTCGGGCTATTACGATTATGACGAGCCCTATGACGCCAGCTTCGCCGGGCGCGAGGATTTCGGCGGCCAGATCGTCCATCCGCAATTCTGGCCCAAGGATTTCGATTATGCCGGCAAGAAGGTCGTCGTGATCGGCTCGGGCGCTACTGCGGTCACGATCGTTCCGTCGATGACCGAACGGGGTGACGGCAAGGGGGCCGCTCATGTCACCATGCTCCAGCGCACCCCGACCTGGTATGCGATCCGGCCGGCAAAGGATGGTTTTGCCAATTTCCTGCGCAAGATCCTGCCCGAAGAACTCGCCTATCGGATCACCCGGTTCAAGAATATCCGCCTTCAGGACATCGTTTTCCGCCGGGCGCGGGAGAAGCCCGAGAAAGTGGCCGACTTCCTGACGAAAAAGCTCAAGAAAGCTCTAGGCGAGCGGTACGACGAACAGGCGTTCACCCCGCCCTACAACCCTTGGGAACAACGGCTCTGCCTGGTTCCCGATGCCGATTTCTTCGAAGCGATGAAGGCCGGACAGGCATCGGTGGTCACCGACCATATCGACCGGTTCGACCGGACGGGCATCCAGCTTAAATCGGGCCGGCACCTCGACGCCGACATCGTCGTCACCGCGACCGGGCTGAAACTGGCGGTTGCCGGCAAGATTCCGGTGCGCGTCGACGGCGATCCTGTCGATTGGAGCGAGCATTTCTACTACAAGGCGTGCATGTTCTCCAACGTGCCGAATTTCGCGGTCGTATTCGGCTACCTCAATGCAAGCTGGACGCTGCGCGCCGACATCGTTGCCGAATATGTCTGCCGCGTGCTCAACCATATGCGGGATACCGGAACCGAGGTCGCGACCCCGCTGCTCGAGGATCCGGCGAGCCTGACCGAAGAGAATATCTTCGATTTCTCCTCCGGGTACATCCAGCGCGCGCTGCACATCATGCCAAAGAACGCCGACCGGCTGCCGTGGCGGCTCAGTCAGAATTATGTGCAGGACCGGATCGACATGAAGACCGGGTCGGTCGACGACGGCGTGCTGCGCTTCGGCCATGCACAGGCGCTTGCAACGGCGCACCTCGAAGCGGCCGAATAATTCGGGATCAGGCGCGCTTTTTCCTGCGCCACCGCACAAAGAGCCAGCCGGCAAGCGCGGCGATCGCCGACAGGATCGCCGGCACGGCGACGCTCATAATGCGCGCCATCCTGTCGAAATTTTCGACGAAGGTCAGAGCTTCGGGTTTGGTCGCGCTCCCGAGCACGTTCCACGCAACGATCTTCATGGGCGCGCCATTTTCGGCATAGTAGCGCAACGTCACCGTGGTCCATTTTTCGGAACCCTTGCCGATGACGACCGCTTCTTCCTGCCTCTGCGACTGGCCGTTCTGGACGTTCGCGCTCACCTGATAGGACGCGAGCCGCCAAGACGCGCCTTGCCCGGGACACTCGGCCGGAATCTTCGCCGCCGCCTCGCGCACCGAATTGGCAATCTCCGCGTGGAGCTCCGGCGTGACGGCTACGGGATCGGAGCATAACGTCCGGCTGACAGAAACCAGCTCGCCCTGCCGCTCGCGCGGCACGAGCTTGTCGAGCGTCGTCTGAAAGCTGCACCCCGAGAGGAGAGCAGCGCCCAACACCACCCTGGCTACGATCGTCGCCCCTGCCCGCATTCCTGTGCCTCCCTGCCGGGGAGGGACTATGGCGCAACGGCGAATGTAAGGCCAGCGTCCGTCAGTCGACGTGCTCGGGCTTGCCCTTGCGCGATCCTTCGGCAAACTCCTCAAGCTGCTTCTCGCTCATGCTGTCGTACATTTCGCGCGAGGCGCCCTGAAGGTCGGATTTCGGCGTATCGCCGCGCTTGGCACTCAGTGCCGCGCCGGCGGCCTTTTGCTGCGCTTTCGATTTGGCTGGCATGACTATTCTCCTGTCTGCCCCCGCTATCCATTAACGATCGTGCCGCCGTTGGGATGCAACACCTGACCCGACATATAGCTGCTGTCGTCGCATGCGAGGAACAGGAAGGCCGGCGCCACCTCGTTGGGCTCGCCGGGCCGTTTCATCGGCGTGCCCTCTCCAAAGGTTTCGACCTTTGCCGCCGGCGCCCCGCCACGCGGGTTGAGAGGGGTCCAGATCGGACCTGGCGCGACGCCGTTGACGCGAATGCCCTTGCCCACCAGATTTTCGCTCAACGAGCGGGTGAAGGCGGTAATCGCGCCCTTGGTCGCGCTATAGTCGAGCAGCCCTTTCGAGCCCTGGTACATCGTCACGCTCGTGCAGTTGACGATCGCCGCTCCTTTTTCGAGATGCGGCAGTGCCGCCTGCACCAGATAGAACATCGCATAGATGTTCGTTGCGAAAGTGCGCTCCAGCTGGGCGGGACTGATGTCGCGGATGTCATCCGCCGGATGCTGTTCGCCCGCATCGTTCACCAGGATGTCGAGACGGCCAAAGCGGTCCATCACCCGCGCGACGATCTTTTCGGCCGCCGCGGGTTTGCCGACGTCGGCCTTGATCGCGATCGCGCGTCGTCCCTCGTCCTCGACGATCTTCACCGTCGCATCGGCGTCGACCTTGTTCTCTTTGTACACCAGCGCAATGTCGGCGCCTTCGCGGGCATAGAGCGCGCATACCGCCCGCCCGATTCCGCTGTCGCCGCCGGTCACGATCGCCACCTTGCCGGCCAGCCTTCCCGATCCCGGATAGCGCGGCTCCCATCGGGGTGCGCGCGCAAGGTCTCTCTCACGGTCGCTGGGCGGGCTTGCGATGGACTTTGTCGTGCCCACATCGGCTTTCAGCTTCGCGGCAGCTCGCTTCTTGCCTTTCTTCTCGGCCGGGGTTTCGCCGACCTTGCCGGCCTTTGGACGCTTCGCCATGGCGTGCTCTCCTCGATCAGTCGATGGGCAGGAAATCGCGCTTGTAGCCGTCCTTCACCGCGCCGACGACCGCAGCGGTCACCGGCAGGTTGATGGTATAGCTACCCTCGGCATAGGGGCCGATCTCATAGGGCGCGATCGCGATCGTCATACGGTCCAGATATTTTCCGCCCGACGAGCCGATCCAGATCGTCTGCGCCGACGCAGAGGGGCATTTGCCGAACGGGCTGTCGGGGTCGCGCGACCAGACGATGCCCTTTGCCGCCTTCGCGCGTTCGACCCCGGCACACAGATCGTCGTTCACCGCCCTGTCGAACGCCTCCCCGCTTTCGAACAGGTCCAGCGGCTTGAGCCGCTTCCCCGCATTGCGGTCCCAGATCAGCGTATCGAAGCTGTGCATCCCGTGCGCGCCGCCCATATAGGTGTCGATTTCGGCGGACAGGCTCAGAAAGCGCGGCGTGTCGGTGATCCGTTTCCACGTTTCGAGATGGCTGTGCGGATGATAGGGGAAATCGCCTTCTGCGGCAGAGGCCTTGTCGCGCTTCGCCGCTTCGATCAAGGCCTCGCGCTGCTTGTCTCGGTCGTTGTCGAGCCATGCGGCAAGACCGGGGATCCGCGCCGCCTCGAGCGGATAGGCATAGGAAAATTCGATCAGGTCGTTCGATTCCCTGACGTTCGACGCGGGCGCCTCGCTTGCAGCGATATCCTCCGCGCCTCCCGGCGGGGCGCCGGGCACGGACGCGGCTTTCATCTTTTCGGCGGTGGTCGGCTGCTTTTCGGAACAGCCGGCGATCAGCAGGGCTCCCGAAACCAGGAGCGCGGCATAGCGATGATGGGACCGGATCGTCATGGCCGAACAACGCCGGGAATCGACAAAGTTTCCATCGCAGCCTAGCACCATCGGCATGACCGACTATTCCGACCTCGTTCAGCCCGACAAGGGCCAGGACGCCCGCGCGATCCACCTTGTCGATAAAAAGGGCTACGACGACTGGCTGAAGTCGCGCAGCGCGCGCGAGCGCGCCGCCCTTGCCGCCGCCGCTTACAAGCCGGAAGCCTATGCCCACGCGATATTGCCGGGCGACGATGCCGAAAGCTGGTCGGTGGTCACCACGGTCGCCGATGTCGATGCCCTCTCTGCGTGGTGCCTCGCCAGGCTTGCACAGGTGCTTCCGGAAGGCCGCTATCGCGTCGAGGGCCGCCAGCCGGGCAAGGCGATTTTCGGCTGGCTCAGCGCGCAATATCGGTTCGACACCTATCGCACCAAGGCAACCGAAGTTCGGGGCCCCCGCATATTGCTGACCGCCGACGTCGGCGCGATCGGCCCTGTGGTTGCCGAAGCGCGGGCGACGGCGCTCGTGCGCGACCTCGTGAATACCCCTGCGGCCGACATGGGGCCTGCCGCGATCGAGAAAGAGGCCGAGCGGATAGCGAAGGCGCACGGCGGCACGCTGATCGTGACCAAGGGCGAGGCGCTCGAGCAGGGATATCCCATGATCCACGCGGTCGGGCGCGCCGCCGCCAAGCATCACGCCCCCCGGCTGATCGAAATCGCGTGGGGCCGCGACGACCATCCGCGCGTCGCGCTCGTCGGCAAGGGAATTGCCTTCGACAGCGGAGGGCTCGACATCAAGCCTGCGGCGGGAATGCGATTGATGAAAAAGGACATGGGCGGCGCCGCGCACGTCCTCGCCCTCGCCCAACTGGTCATGGCTACCGGCTTGCCGGTGCGGCTCCACTGCGTCGTCGCCGCCGCCGAAAACGCGATTTCGGCCGATGCCTTCCGTCCCGGCGATGTGCTGAAGAGCCGCAAGGGGCTGACGGTCGAAATCGGCAATACCGATGCCGAAGGGCGCCTCGTGCTCGGCGACGCCCTGGCGAGAGCGGGCGAGGACGAGCCCGAACTGATCGTCGATTTTGCGACGCTGACCGGCGCCGCGCGCGTCGCGCTCGGCCCCGACCTGCCGGCGCTCTATGCCAATGACGACGACCTTGCCGCCGACCTGATCGCGGGCGGCGCCGAGCGCGACGATCCCGTGTGGCGCATGCCATTGTGGGACGGCTATGCCGACCTTCTCGAAACCGACATCGCGGACCTTGGCAATGCCGGCAGTTCGGCCTTTGCGGGGTCGATTACCGCCGCGCTCTTCCTCAAACGCTTCATTCCCGACGGCACCTCGTGGGCGCATTTCGATACCTTTGCCTGGCGCCCGTCGGCGAAGCCCGGACGGCCCAAGGGGGGCGCCGCGCTGGGGCTGCGCGCGGCATGGGCGATGCTCCAGGCGCGCTACGACCGCCGCGCGCGCGCCTGAACTTTCTTGATCAAGCGCCGCGCGCTGGTCTAATGCCGCGCGATTGTTCGCCGATCCGGCGGAATCGGGCTATATTCAGGACGGCAAGTGACTTCGAACCAAGGTGATATTTCTGCGTTGAGCGGCGTCCGAATGGGGCGTCCAGGCGTCGTGGCCGCCGGACGCGACCGCTTCGGCCTGACCGGAGTGGCGCAAGGCTTCGACCCCCGCGTCGTCGCGATCCGGCCGGATCTGGCCGATATAGCCGTCGCCGGCACGCATTTCGCCCCGCATTATGCCGCCCCGAAGATGATGAGCGCGCTCCTGCCGTCGACCGCGGTGCGCGCGGCCCCCGCGCTCGACGCCGAACAGACGAGCGAGCTGCTCTTCGGCGAAGGGTTCGCGCTGCTCGACGTCACGGGGGGCTGGGCGTGGGGCTATTGCCTTGCCGACCATTATGTCGGCTACCTCGCCGCCGACGCGCTCGGCGCTCCGATCGCACCGACGCACCGCGTCGCCGCTGCCGAGGTTCTGGTCCACAGCGCACCCGACGCGGCGAGCGGCGGTTCGGCCATCCTGCCCTTCGGAGCGATGGTGATGGGCGAGGAACGGGGCGACTGGCTCGTCACCCCGCACGGCTATTTGCCGCTCGGCGCACTCGCCGAACTGGGCGATGCCGATGCGGATCCCGCCGCGGTCGCCGAAGCGATGCTCGGCACACCTTATTTGTGGGGTGGCCGCACCGCGAAGGGAATCGATTGTTCGGGCCTCGTCCAGCTCGCGTGGAGCGCGGCGGGCCTCCAGCTTCCGCGCGACAGCGACCTTCAGCTCGCAGCGCTCGACGCAAGCAAGGATGTCGCACCCGCCGATCTGGCGCGCGGCGACCTGGTATTCTTTCCCGGCCACGTCGGCATCATGGCCGATCCGCAAGTGCTGATCCACGCCAGCAAGCATGGCATGACCGTCGCCGCCGAGCCGCTCGCCAAGGTCGTCGCACGGTTCGAGAGCGAAGGCCATTCGCCGGCGATCAGCGGCATGAAGAGGATGCGCTAGGACGATGGGTCGGAGCGTTTTCATCGACGGCGCCGCCGGGACGACCGGGCTGGAAATCGCCGAACGGCTCTCGGGGCGGAAGGAATTCGAGCTGCTTCGCCTCGACGAGGCGCGCCGAAAGGAAGCATCGGCGCGGCGCGAGGCGTTGAACGAGGCCGATTATGTCATCCTCTGCCTGCCTGACGATGCCGCGCGCGATGCGGTCGCGATGATCGATAATGATCACACGCGCGTCATCGACGCGTCGACGGCGCACCGCGTCACACCGGGGTGGATCTATGGCTTGCCCGAAGTCGTCGGGCACGACGCCGTCTCCTCGGCAAAGCGCGTATCCAATCCCGGCTGCTATTCGACCGGTTTTATCGCGCTTGTCGCGCCGCTGGTCAGGGCCGGACTGCTTCCCGCCGACTGGCCCTATAGCTGCAACGCCGTCAGCGGCTATTCGGGCGGCGGCAAGGCCCTGATCGAACGCTATCGAGCCGACCGCGACATCGCCTGGCGCGGCTATGCGCTGACCCTTGCGCACAAGCATGTCCCGGAGATGCAGGCGCGCTGCGGCCTGGCCATCGCGCCGATCTTTTCGCCCGCCGTAATCCCGGCGCACCGCGGCATGGTGGTCGAAGTCCCGTTGCCGCTTGGCGCGATGCCCGGTGCCGCGGCGCCCGATGCGCTGCGCGAGGCGCTCGCCGAATTTTATGCCGGCAGCCCGGTCATCGCGATGGGCGACGCGCCTGCCGATGGCGAAATGCTGCTGCGCGCCTCCGACGACGGAAACGACCGGCTCGACCTGTATCTGTTCGCGAATGCCGACGGCACCCAGGCCCGCCTCGTCGCGCGGCTCGACAATCTGGGCAAGGGCGCAAGCGGCGCCTGCGTCCAGAATCTCAATATCATGGCGGGGTTGCCCGAAACGGCGGGGCTGCGCGTCTAGCGCCGCCTCAATGCACGGTGTCGAGCGCGGTCTCGACCGACAAATAGGTGATCAGCCGTTCGATCTGGCGCCAGCGCGCGAAGTGAACATGGTTGCCGAGCACGCGATATTGTTCGGCGCGCGCCGCCGCTGCAAATCCCGCTTCTTCGCCGTGATCGCGGATCAGCGCAGCGGCGTCGTCGACCGCGGCGCGATCGGTCAGATAAGGAGCTGGCAGAGGCATGGGATCTCCGGGCGATTGAATGCGGCTCCCTGCTAGCCGCACCCCCTGACGTTGCCGTTCCCGAGGATGATGAACGTCCGGGTAAGGTTAATGGAAACGGGGCGCCGTTGACGTCATGGCCCGCTGCGTTTCGCCTCTTTGCCGTCACGCCCTGCCGGTGTAGACGGGACGCATGCGCAAAATCCTCAAATATGTCGCCATCGCCCTGCTGCTGATACTTCTCGTCGGCGGGATTGCCTTCTACGCGATGTCGCGACCCGACGTCGCGCGCTTTTCGACCGCGGAGACGAGCGGCCGCGTGCCCGTGATGGCATCGCAGCACCCCGAGCGCTTCCCGACGATGAACGTCCCCGAAGCCACAAGCTGGCCGGCCGACGCCGCGCCGACCCCGGCGCAGGGACTGGCGGTCGCGCGCTTCGCCGCGGGGCTCGATCATCCGCGCTCGATGCTCGTTCTGCCCAACGGCGACGTGCTGGTGGCCGAGGCGCAGAGCCCGCCGCGCCAAGACGGCGGCGTCGAAGGCGCCGTGATGAAAAGGATGATGGGCAAGGCAGGCGCCGGCGGCGCTTCCGCGAACCGCATCACCCTGCTCCGCGACGCCGACGGCGACGGCAAGGCCGAGGTCAAGAGCGCCTATATCACCGGGCTCAACTCGCCTTATGGCATGGCGCTCGTCGGCGACACGCTCTATGTCGCGAACACCGATGCGCTGCTGGCCTTCCCCTATGTCGAAGGCGCGACCAGCATGGCGGGCAAGCCAAAGAAGGTCGCCGACCTGCCCGCGGCAGGCACCAACCGCCACTGGACCAAGAGCCTTGCCGCGGCTCCCAACGGCTGGCTCTATGTCGGGGTCGGCGCCGACAGCAATATCGGCGAGAAAGGCATGGCGAACGAAGCGCGCCGTGCCCGTGTGCTCGAAGTGCGGCCCGAAAACGGCTATGTCCGCACCTGGGCGGCGGGGCTGCGCAATCCGGTCGGGCTCGCCTTCTATCCGGGCAGCGACCGGCTGTGGGGCGTTGTGAACGAACGTGACATGCTGGGCAGCGACCTGGTACCCGACTATCTGACCGACATCGACGAGGGCGATACGTTTGGCTGGCCCTGGTATTATTGGGGGGGCTTCATCGACCCGCGCGTCGACCCTCCCGAAGAGGATAATCGCCAATATGTGAAGCGCCCGGCCTATGCGCTCGGCGCGCATGTCGCCCCGCTGGGCGTGACCTTCACCCAGGGCCTCGACCTCGGCGACCGGTGGGTGAACGGCGCGCTGATCGCGCTCCACGGTTCGTGGAACCGCGAACCGGTGGCAGGCTATGACGTCGTCTTCGTCAAGTTCGGCGCCGACGGCAAACCCGTCGATGCGCTCCCGATTCCTTTCCTCACCGGCTTCGTTGCCAAGGACGGGGCAACCACCCGCGGCCGGCCGGCCGATGTCAAGGTCGCGAAGGATGGCAGCGCGCTCGTTGCCGACGATACCGGCGGCGTGATCTGGCGCGTTGCCAAGGCCGGCTAGAGTTTTTCCGGTTTTGATTGAGGCATTTTCAAGCCCCTCCCCTTCAGGGGAGGGGTGTTTCAACACCGCCCGGAAAAACTCCCGCGCGCTTGCTCCCGCAACTTCTCGGCGGCGCGGCGGCGGCAAGCGCTTGGGCCGCCGAACGCGAGTTTGCGCGCGACCGGGAACAACCGAAAACCTGGATTTTGGGGAAATGGCGCACCCGGAACGATTCGAACGTCCGACCCCCAGATTCGTAGTCTGGTGCTCTATCCAGCTGAGCTACGGGTGCGTGGAGAGGCGCCTTTAAGCCGCGAGGCGAAGGCGCGCAACCCCCTTTTCTTCTATTTTTTCCCAAGCGCCGCCTGCGCCGCGGCAAGCCGTGCGATCGGTACGCGATAGGGCGACGCACTGACGTAATCGAGGCCGGTCCGCTCGCAGAAATGGATGCTCGGCGCGTCCCCGCCATGCTCGCCGCAAATGCCGAGCTTGATCCCGTCGCGCGCGGCGCGGCCGCGCTCGGCGGCGATCTCGATCAACTGGCCGACGCCCTCGACATCCAGGCTGACGAACGGATCGGTGACGAAAATGCCCTTGTCGACATATTGCGTCAGAAAGCGGCCCGCATCGTCGCGGCTGATCCCGATCGTCGTCTGTGTCAGGTCGTTGGTACCGAAGCTGAAGAATTCGGCCGACTTCGCGATCTCGCCCGCCATCAGCGCCGCGCGCGGCAGTTCGATCATCGTGCCGACCAGATAGTCGATCTCGCGCCCCTTTTCGGCGAATACCGCTTTGGCCGCCTTGTCGACGAGGCCCTTCATCAGGTCGAATTCGCGGCGCGTCGCGACCAGCGGGATCATCACTTCGGGGATCGGCGCCGCGCCGGTTTCGGCGGCGATGTCGCACGCCGCCTCGAAGATCGCCTGCGCCTGCATCTCGTAGATTTCGGGATAGGTGACGCCAAGGCGGCAGCCGCGGTGGCCAAGCATCGGATTGAATTCATGGAGTTCGTTCGCGCGCGTCTTCAGCGCCTCGATCCCGACCCCCGCCGCTTCCGCGACGTCGGCGAAATCCTCTTCGCGCGTCGGCAGGAATTCGTGCAACGGCGGATCGAGCAGGCGGATGGTGACCGGAAGCCCCACCATCACGCGAAAAATCTCCGCAAAATCGCCGCGCTGTTCGGGCAGCAGCTTGGCGAGCGCGGCGCGGCGGCCGGCTTCGCTGTCGGCCAGGATCATCTCGCGCACCGCGGTAATCCGCGCGGCATCGAAGAACATATGTTCGGTGCGGCACAGCCCGATGCCCTCGGCGCCGAAATCGCGCGCGACCTGCGCATCGGCCGGCGTTTCGGCATTGGTGCGGACCTTCATCCGGCGGACCTTGTCGGCCCAGCCCATCAGCGTGCCGAAATCGCCGACGAGTTCGGGCTGAAGCGTCGGCACCTCGCCCGCCATCACTTCTCCCGTCGAACCGTCGAGGGTCAGAATATCCCCCTCGCGCAGTTCACGGCCACCGACCCGCAGGACGCGCGCCGCACCGTCGATGCTGAGCCCGCCCGCGCCCGAAACGCACGGACGCCCCATGCCGCGCGCGACCACCGCCGCGTGGCTCGTCATCCCGCCGCGCGCGGTCAGGATACCCTTCGCGGCGTGCATGCCATGAATATCCTCGGGCGATGTCTCGACGCGGACGAGGATCACCGCCTCGCCCATGCCCGCTGCCTTTTCGGCGCTGTCGGCATCGAACATGATCTGGCCCGACGCCGCGCCGGGGCTCGCGGGCAAGCCCTTGGTCAGCACGTCGCGCGGCGCCTTGGGGTCGAGCGTCGGGTGGAGCAGCTGGTCGAGCGCGCCTGGATCGACGCGGCCCACGGCTTCCTCTTCCGAAATCAGTCCTTCGGCCGCCATGTCGACCGCGATCTTCAGCGCCGCTTTCGCGGTGCGCTTGCCCGACCGCGTCTGGAGCATCCACAGCTTACCGCGCTCGACGGTGAACTCGATGTCCTGCATGTCGCGATAATGGGTTTCGAGCGTGTCGAAGACCTGTCCGAGCTCGGTAAAGGTTTCGGGCATCGCCTCTTCCATCGACAGCGGCTTGGCGCCAGCCGCCTCGCGCGCCGCCTTCGTCAGATATTGCGGCGTGCGGATGCCCGCGACGACATCTTCGCCCTGCGCATTGATCAGCCATTCGCCGTACCACGCACGCTCGCCGGTCGCGGGGTCGCGGGTGAAGGCGACTCCGGTCGCCGAGGTGTCGCCCATATTGCCGAACACCATCGCCTGCACATTGACCGCGGTGCCCCATTCGCCGGGGATCGAATTCAGCCGGCGATAGACTTTCGCGCGGTCGCTTTCCCAGCTCGCGAAGACGGCGCCGACCGCGCCCCACAGCTGATCCTTCGGTTCCTGCGGGAAAGGCGCGCCGGTCTCGCGTTCGACGATCGCCTGATATTCCTTGACCAGCGCCTGCCAGTCTTCGGCCGCCATTTCGGTGTCGAGATAGAAGCCCTTGTCTTCCTTCGCGATTTCCAATGCTTCCTCGAACGCCGCATGGTCCAGGCCCATGACGACATCGGCGTACATCTGGATGAAACGGCGATAGCTGTCCCATGCGAAACGCGGATCGCCCGAGGCTTCGGACAGGCCAACGACGGTGGCATCGTTGAGCCCGAGGTTGAGGACGGTGTCCATCATTCCCGGCATCGACACGCGCGCGCCCGACCGGACCGAAACGAGCAGCGGGTTGGCGGGGTCGCCGAAAGTGCGGCCCGTCAATCCCTCGATATGCGCGATGCCGTCCTCGACTTCGGCGATCAGACCGTCGGGATAAGCCTCGCCATTCGCATAATAAGCGGTGCAGACCTCGGTGGTGATCGTAAATCCGGGCGGTACCGGCAGGCCGATCGAAGCCATTTCGGCAAGGTTCGCGCCCTTGCCGCCCAGCAATTCCTTGGCGCGCTCCTTTGTGGTCGCGTC
>CAZSMB010000019.1:0-2691 GCA_964607625.1 uncultured Sphingopyxis sp.
TCTGGATATACATGGCGAGGCGTTCGAGCCCATAGGTCAGCTCGCCCGCGACGGGCTTGCAGTCAAAGCCGCCCATCTGCTGGAAATAGGTGAACTGGGTGACTTCCATCCCGTCGCACCAGACCTCCCAGCCCAGCCCCCATGCGCCAAGCGTCGGCGATTCCCAGTCGTCCTCGACGAACCGGATGTCGTGGAGCAGCGGATCGATGCCGATCGCGGCAAGACTGCCGAGATACTGGTCCTGCAAGTCGGCCGGCGACGGCTTCAATATCACCTGATACTGGTAATAATGCTGGAGGCGGTTCGGATTCTCGCCATAGCGGCCATCGGTCGGTCGGCGGCTCGGCTGGACATAGGCGACGTTCCACGGCTCCGGCCCCAGGCTGCGCAGCGTTGTCGCGGGGTGAAAGGTCCCCGCCCCGACGCGCATGTCATACGGCTGGAGAATCGCGCAACCCCGCGCGCTCCAATAGGCATGCAGCGTCAGGATCATGTCCTGGAAGCTCAGGGGTTTCCTCTCTGCCGCGTCGGCCACGCCTCTCGCCTTCTTTCGCAGTGCAACAAGTGCCGCCGCCCTTGGCGCAGCGGCGCGGCAGGGTCAAGGGTTGTGCGGCTTTCGAGCGCGGGGCCACAGGCCTCGGAGCGGCACGATGTAAGGTCTTGTTGACATGGTCATTGAACCCTGTCATTTAGTCAACAACACCTGACATTTGGGCAGGTGACCATGACGGACGCGGCAAGTGAACAACAAGCTGAAAGTGTTGCGCGCGATGCAGGGTTGGAGCCAGGCCGAACTGGCGGACCGGCTCGACGTATCGCGCCAGGCGGTCAACGCGATCGAAACGGGCAAATACGACCCGTCGCTGCCGCTCGCTTTCAAGCTATCGAGGGTGTTCGCGATGCCGATTGAGGAGATTTTCGACGATGGCCACGAAGGAGCAGGCGATGACCGGTGAGCGCAAGCAGCCCCGCCGCCCCCTGTCGCCGCGACGCCGTCGCTACTGGCTGTCGCTCGGCCTCGCCGCGATCATCGGCGGCGTCATCGGCGGCTGGATGGTTGCCGATCGCGGCGCCGCCGCCTTGGTGAGCAACGGCCCGGTCGGCGAATCCTTTGCGATCGGCACGTCGATCGCCTGGGCGGTCGGCCTTGCGATCTGCATGCTTGTCTATCACCGCGCGATCGACGACCATGAAGAGCGGGCATGGCTGTGGGCGGGGCTCGCCGGCTGGTATGCCTTTATCTTCCCGGCACCCATATGGTGGATTCTCCATCGCGCCGAACTCGCGCCGCCCGCCGACGCGATGCTGTTGTTCCTGCTGTCGATGGCGGTGAACGGCGCCGTCTATCTGTGGCTCAAATTCCGCTGACCCCCTTCCCTGTTTTTTCCAGCACGTTAAGCTGATTGCCAAGAAAGGCTCCCCCCGATGAAAAAATTCTTCCGAACCCTTGCCGTCTCCTGCACGGTCATTCCGCTGGCGCAATGCGCGCTCTTTCCCGGTGGCAACGCCGCGATGGCGGCCGAGCCGCCGGTTCAACAGGCCCCCGCAGCCGAGGCCGCAGCCCCCCTCGACGCCGATCCCGCGCTCTGGGTGATGAAGGACGACGACACGACCATCTATCTGTTCGGGACCGTCCACGTCCTGAAGCCGGGCCTGAGCTGGTTCGACGAAGCGGTGAAGGACGCATTCGACAAGTCCGACGAGCTGATGCTCGAGATCGTCATGCCAGAGGATCAGGCGGCGATGGCGCAAACGATGATGCCGCTGGCGATCGCGCAGGACGGCAAGACGCTGTCGTCGCGGCTCGCGCCCGATGCGCTGAAGGCGTATCAGGACGCAATGACGTCGGTCGGAATCCCGCCGGCCCAGTTCGACATGTTCGAACCCTGGTTCGCGGCGGTCACGCTGTCGACGCTGCCGGTGATGAAACTGGGCTACGATCCCGAACAGGGCGCCGAAAAGCAGCTCACCGGCTTTGCCAAGGCGGAACACAAGCCGATCGAGGGGCTCGAGACGGTCGAACAGCAGCTCGGCTATTTCGACACCCTGCCCGAAGACCAGCAGATCGCCTTCCTGAATGCCGTGGTAAAGGATATCGATACGCTGGGTCCGACGCTCGACACACTCGTCGACCAGTGGAGCAAGGGCGACCCCGACGGCCTCGCCGCGACGATGAACGAGAGCATGGAAGCCACGCCGGCGCTTGCAAAGCTGTTGCTGTTCGATCGCAATGCCAATTGGGCCGATCAACTTCAGGCACGGATGGACAAGCCGGGAACGGTGTTTGTTGCGGTCGGCGCCGGCCATCTCGCCGGCGAACATAGCGTGCAGGATTATCTGAAGGAGCGCGGGCTTACCGTGACCCGGGTCGAATATTGACCGCGGCGGGCGCCCGGCCGCGCCCTTGGGGTCGTCGCGCCGCGGCGACCCTTCTGACGTGCCTGCTGGCCGCCTGCGCCAGCCCCGAACCGCCGGTCGAAGCGCGGCCGGCGATGTGGCTTGCCGACGATGGGGACACGAAAATCTACCTGCTCGGCACGATGCACGCGCTGCCCGAAGGCACCCACTGGGACGAAGGTCGCGTCGCGCAGGCGATCGACGCCGCAGACGAGCTGATCCTCGAACTGTCACCCAAGGAACTCGACGCGGCGGGCGCCGAATTTCAGCGGCTCGCGCCGCGCGCGGCACCGC
>CAZSMB010000019.1:2791-7789 GCA_964607625.1 uncultured Sphingopyxis sp.
GAACTCGACGCGGCGGGCGCCGAATTTCAGCGGCTCGCGCCGCGCGCGGCACCGCTCGCGATCGGCAACCGGCTTCCTCCGCGCGCCCTTGCCGGCTATCGGGCGCTGGAGGCGACGGGGCCCGCCTTCGCCGCCGACGCGCTCGACGATTGGGCGGTGATGGTGCTGATGGGACAGCGCGCCGCACACAATGCCGCTCTCTCCCCCGATGCGGGCGTGGAGGCCGGTCTGACCCAGCATTTCCGGGCCGCGGACAAGCCGATCGGGGGCCTTGAAACCGCGAAAAGCCAGCTCATGCTGTTCGAGACCCTCGATCCGGCGACCCAGCGCGCGCTATTGATCCGCGCCGCCGATCGTGCCGGCGACGCGGTCGCCGACGTCCGCACCCTGACCGAGGCATGGCGCCGGGGCGACGTCGCGAAGCTGGAGGCCGAAATCAACGAGGATGTCGACGCCGTTCCGGCGGCGCGCAAGGCGATCATCACCGACCGCAATCGCGCGTGGGCCGCGTGGATCACACGGCGCATGGATCGGCCCGGCACGGTGCTGATCGCCGTCGGCGCCGGGCACCTCGTCGGGGATGACGGTGTCCCGTCGCGCCTTGCCGCCCAAGGGATGCGCGTCAGCCGCGTGCAATAGGCCGCGCGGCCTCACCCTTCGGCGCTATCCCAACGCCGCGGCGGCCTCGACTATCGGCAGGAACTTCGCGGCGGTCAGGCTCGCCCCGCCCACCAGCGCCCCGTCGACATCGCCCGCGCCGAGCAGTTCGGCGGCATTGTCGCCGTTGACCGAACCACCGTAGAGCAGCCGCACATTGTCCGCCCCAGTGCCGATCCGCGCGGACAGCGCCATACGGATCGCGCCGTGCATCGCCGCGACATCGGCGACGGTCGGCACCAGCCCCGTGCCGATCGCCCAGATCGGTTCATAAGCGATCGCCAGCCGCGAGGGCGGGAATTCGTCCGGCAACGAGCCGCGAACCTGAGCCAGCACATGATCGATCGCATCGTCCGATTCGCGCACCTCGCGCGGCTCGCCGACGCACAGGATCACCGACAGGCCTGCCGCAAGCGCCGCTTCGGCCTTGGCCCGTACATCGGCATCGCCTTCGGCAAAGCCTTCGCGGCGCTCGCTATGGCCGACGATGACCAGCGACGCGCCGGCATCGGCGAGCATCGGCGCCGCGACCGATCCGGTGAACGCCCCCGATGCCGCGGCGTGGCAATCCTGTCCGCCGACCGCGCCGCGTCCCGCCGCCATCGCGGCGATCAGCGTGAAAGGCGGGCACAGCGCGACATCGACGCCCTCGTGCGCGCTCGCGCCGGCAAAGATTGTCTCGGCCTCGCCCAGCGCGGTCTTCAGCCCGTTCATCTTCCAATTGCCGACCACATATTTGCGCCGCACCATCCATCCCTCCTCGTGGCCTTAACTGTTCGTTGAAGCAGCCCCTAGCCGGGTCGGCGACCGCCGCGCAAGCGGGCGAAATCCGTTTCCCGCCTTGATGCAGCCCCGCCTCCCGCCTAAAGCAGCGCCCGACCGCGCCTCCATGCGCCCAGCCGCGAAAGATTGCCTCCTCGATGATTACCGCCCTTCGTCGCCTTTTCGGATCCGCCATCGGCAAGTTTCTCGCGCTCGCCTTCGTCCTCCTCGTCGGTCTGGCCTTCGCGCTCGGCGACGTGACGGGCAATTCGAGCTTCGGCGGGATGGGCGGGGCCAACGTCGCGCGCATCGGCAAGACCGACATCGGCCTTGGCGAACTGCGCGACCGCGTTCGGATGTCCTATAACCAGGCGCGCGAACAGCAGCCGGGGCTGACGATGGCGGCGTTCGTCGAATCGGGCGGGCTCGACCAGGTGCTCGACCAGCTCGTCGAAGGGGCGGCGTTCGAGCAATTTGCCGAAAAAATGGGCTTCGGCGTCAGCAAGCGACTCGTCGACGGACGCATCGCCGACCTTCCGGTGTTCGCGGGCGTGTCCGGGACGTTCGACCAGGCGCGCTTCGAATCCTTTCTCAGCCAGAACGGGATGACGGAGACCCAGCTCCGCAGCGAGATCAAGCAACAGCTGCTCGCCGAACAGATTGCCGCCCCGATCGGCCGCATCTCGCGCGTTCCCGCGAAGATGGCGCAGCCCTATGCCGCGCTCCTTCTCGAAAAGCGGCGCGGTCTTGCGACGTTCGTGCCGGCGAGCCCCTTTGCGCCGAAGGGCGATCCGGGCGACGACACGCTTCGCAAATATCTGACCGAGAATGTTTCGCGCTACAGCATCCCCGAACGCCGCGTGATCCAATATGCGCTGTTCGACCGCAGCGCGGTCAAGGCCGCGCCGGTGACCGACGCCGAGATCGCCGATTTCTACAAACGCAACGCCTCGCAATATGCCGCAAAGGAAACGCGCCGCTTCGCCCAGGTCATCGCGCCCGATCGCAAGACCGCGGACAGCATCGCAGCAAAGGTGCGCGGCGGCGCCTCGCTCGGCGATGCGGCAAAGGCCGTCGGGCTCGCAGCCTCGCAGAGCGGCGACCTCACCCGGTCGGCCTACGCCGCGACGACGAGTGGCGACGCTGCCAAGGCGGCCTTTGCCGCGAAAGAGGGCGACCTTATCGGGCCCACGCAAACCGACCTCGGCTGGGCGATCGCGCGCGTCGAAAATGTCACCACGACACCGGCCCGCAGCATGGCCGACGCGACGCCGGAGATTCGCGCCCAGCTTGAAAAGAACAAGGCCGAAGAAGCCGTGGTCGATTATTACAATGCGATCCAGGACGCGGTAAACGGCGGTGCGTCGATCGAGGAAGTCGCGTCCGATCGCAAGCTCGAGCTGCACGAAACTCCGGCGATCCTGCCCAGCGGGCGCGCGCCGGCGAAGTCCGACTTTACCTTGGCGCCCGAACTGGCGCCGATGGTCGCCCAGGCATTTCAGGGCGGCTCCGAAGGCGAGGGTCAGCTCGCGACGATCAAGGCCAACGAGCAGTTCGCCGTGTTCGCGGTCAAATCGATCGTCGAGGCCGCGCCGCCGCCTTTCGCCCAGATCCGCGGCGACCTGCTGGCCGACTGGCGCCTCGCGCAGGGCCAAAAGGTGGCGCGCGACAAGGCGCGCGCGATCGTCAAGGCGGTCGATGGCGGCAAGGACCTGAACGCCGCCGTACGCGAAGCCGGGCCCAACATCGGCACGGTACAGGCGATCGGCGGCAGCCGCGCCGACATCGCCAAGGACGGCGCGCGCGTTCCGCCCGAACTCGCCTTGCTGTTTTCGATGGCCCAAGGCAGCGTCAAGACACTGGAAATCCCCGGCAATCGCGGCTGGATGGTGATCTCGCTCGGCAAGGTCGACCGCCCCGAAGCCAAGGATATCGATCCCGAGCAAGTCAAGGCGCTTGCGCAGCCGCTCGGCCCGGCCTTCGGCAATGAACTCGTCGCCCAGCTCGCGACCGCCGCCAAGCGCAGCGCCCAGGTCAAGATCAACAAGGATCTGCTCGAGCAGCTTCGCAAGGAGCTGACCGGGGCAGCGCCGGTTCAATAGGCCCGGCAGCGATGGCGCTCGAAGGCAGGGCCGCGGCGCTCGAGGCGCTGGCGCAAGGGCGAGGCGCGGTCGTCTGGCAGCGGTTGATCGCCGACATCGAAACCCCCGTTTCGGCGGCGCTGAAGCTGGTCGAGCCGGGCCGCGGCGACTGGGTGCTCGAATCGGTCGAAAGCGGCGAAACACGCGGACGCTACAGCCTGATCGGGCTCGACCCCGACCTGATGTTCGAGGCGACCGGCAACGCCGCGCGGATCAATCGCGACTGGCGCCGCGACAAGGATGCCTTCGTCCCGCTCGAAACCGGTGCGCTACAGGCGCTGCGCGATCTGGTCGCCGAATGCCGCTTCGATGTGCCGGACGGCTTGCCCAAGGCGCTGGCGACGCTCGTCGGCTTCTTCGCCTATGAAACGATCGGTCTCGTCGAACGCATCCCGCGCGCGCGGGGCGCCGGGCTCGCCCTGCCCGACATGATCTTCGTCCGCCCGACGACGATCCTCGTTTTCGACCGGCTGGCCGACGAGCTGTTCCTGATCGCGCCGATCTGGCCCGATGCGGACGGCGCGATCGACCGGATGATCGAGGCAGCGAACGACCGGCTCGAAGACATCGCGGCGCGGCTGTCGAGCGCGAACGCACATGCCGAGCGCGCCACCACCACCGCGCAGCCGGGCGATATCGTCCGTAACGCCGCCACCAGCCCCGAACGCTATGCCGAGATGGTGCGCGCGGCGAAGGACTATATTGCGGCGGGCGACATTTTCCAGGTCGTGCTCTCGCAGCGCTTTTCGACCCCCTTCGACCTGCCGCCGTTCGATCTCTATCGGGCGCTCAGGCGGATCAACCCCTCACCCTTCCTCTATTTCCTCGACCTGCCCGGCTTCGCGCTGATCGGATCGTCGCCCGAGATACTGGTGCGCGTGCGAGACGGCGAAATCACGATCCGTCCGATCGCGGGCACGCGTCCGCGCGGCCGAACCAGCGCCGAAGACAGCGAGAACCGCGAAAGCCTGCTCGCCGACCCCAAAGAGCGTGCCGAACATCTGATGCTGCTCGACCTCGGCCGCAACGACGTCGGCCGCGCGGCAACCGGCGGCAGCGTCACCGTGACCGACAGCTATACGGTCGAATATTACAGCCACGTCATGCACATCGTCTCGAACGTCATCGGCCGCCTGTCGCCCGACAAGGACGCGATCGACGCCCTGTTCGCGGGCTTTCCTGCCGGCACCGTCAGCGGCGCGCCCAAGGTCCGCGCGTGCCAGATCATCGCCGAGCTCGAAGCCGACGCGCGCGGGCCCTATGCGGGCGGGGTCGGTTATTTCGCGCCCGACGGCAATATGGACAGCTGCATCGTGCTGCGCACCGCGATCGTCAAGGACGGGACCATGTATGCTCAGGCGGGCGCGGGCATCGTCGCGGACAGCGACGCGGCGTATGAACAGCGCGAATGCGAAGCCAAGGCGGGCGCCCTCTTCGC
>CAZSMB010000019.1:7889-28157 GCA_964607625.1 uncultured Sphingopyxis sp.
GCGACCGGCGCCGAGGCGATGCTGATCTCGCCCGGACCCTGCACCCCGAACGAGGCGGGAATCAGCCTCGACCTCGTCGCCGCCTGCGCCGATGCGGCGCGCCCGCTGCTCGGCGTGTGCCTGGGACATCAGGCGATTGGCCAGCATTTCGGCGGCACGGTGCAGCGTGGGCACCTGATGCACGGCAAGACATCGCCGGTGTGCCACGACGGCACCGGCTTGTTCGCGGGCCTGCCCTCCCCGCTGACGGCAACGCGCTATCACAGCCTCGAGGTCGTGGAGATTCCCGCCTGCCTGCCGATCAACGCGACGAGCGACGATGGCGCGGTGATGGGCTTCCGACACGCCGAACTGCCGATCCACGGCGTACAGTTCCATCCCGAAAGCATCGCTACCGAACACGGCCACGCAATGCTCGCCAACTTCCTGCGGATCGCCGGCCTGCCGGTCGCGGCGCGGCAGGCGGCATGAGCCGCTTCGGCCCGTTTCCCGACCCAGGTCGCCTGCTCGAACAGGATGAGGCCGAGGCCGCCTTTGCGACGATGCTCGACGGCGGTGGCAGCGACGAGGAGGTCGCGGCCTTCCTGGCGGCGCTGTCCGACCGCGGCGAAACGATGGTCGAGATCGCCGCCGCGGCGCAGGCGATGCGCGACCGGCTGATCCCGATCGACGCTCCCGACGGCGCGATCGACGTCTGCGGCACCGGCGGCGACGGCCACCACACGCTCAACGTCTCGACCGCGGTGTCGATCGTCGTGGCGGCGTGCGAGGTTCCTGTCGCAAAGCACGGTAATCGGGCCGCTTCTTCCAAATCGGGTGCCGCCGATACGCTGGAGGCACTCGGCCTCGACATGGCGCGCGCGAGCGAGATGGCGGAAGCGCAGCTCGCCGACCTTGGCATCTGCTTCCTGTTCGCCGCGCACCACCATCCGGCGATGGCGCGCATCATGCCGATCCGCAGGGCGCTCGGCCGTCGCACCATCTTCAACCTGATGGGGCCGCTGGCCAACCCGGCGCGCGTCCGGCGCCAGCTGATCGGTATCGCGCGCCCCGCCTATGTCCCCGTCTATGCTCAGGCGCTGCACCGACTCGGCACCGACCACTCGCGGGTGATCTCGGGCGACGAGGGAATCGACGAACTCTCGCTCGCGGGCGGCAACGAGGTCGCGGTCGTCACCCCCGACGGCGTGCGGATGCAGCGCAGCCACGCCGCCGACGCCGGCCTGCCGACGCGGCCGATCTCGGATATCCGCGGCGGCGATGCGGCCTATAATGCAAAGGCGCTGCGCGGCCTGCTGATGGGCGAGCCCGGCCCCTATCGCGACGCGGTGCTCTATAACGCCGCCGAGGCGCTCGTGGTCGCGGGCGCGGTGAATACGCTCCCGGAGGGTGTGGAGGAAGCCGCCGAGGCCATCGACAAGGGTCTCGCCAACGCGCTGCTCAACTGCTGGATCGCGTATAAATGAACAAGCTCACCGAAATATTAGCAACCAAGGCGGTCGAAGTCGCAGAGCGGCGCAAGTCGCGCTCGATCGCCGCGCTCGATGCCGTCGATGCCGGCCCTGTGCGCGGTTTCGCCGCTGCGCTCGCGGCAAAGATCGCGGCGGGCGGCTTTGGCCTGATCGCCGAAATCAAGAAAGCCTCGCCGTCCAAGGGACTGATACGCCAGGATTTCAATCCAGCCGACCATGCACGCGCCTATGCCGCGGGCGGCGCCGCCTGCCTCTCCGTCCTCACCGACGCGCCCTGGTTTCAAGGCCATGAGGAATATCTGATCGCCGCGCGTACGGCATGCCAATTGCCGGTGCTGCGCAAGGATTTCATGATCGATCCGTGGCAGGTCGCCGAAGCGCGCTCGATCGGCGCCGACGCGATCCTGATCATCGTCGCGGCGCTCGACGACGGCGCGATGCGCGAGATCGAGGCGGCCGCGATCGAACGGGGCATGGACGTGCTCGTCGAAGTGCATGACGAGGCCGAACTCGATCGCGCCCTCGCCCGGCTCGATTCGCGCCTGATCGGCGTCAACAACCGCGACCTCAGAACCTTCCAGACCGATCTTGCGGTGACCGAGCGCCTGGCGAAACTGGCGCCTCCCGGCACGCTGCTCGTCGGCGAAAGCGGTATCGCCACCCACGCCGACTGTCGGCGCCTCGCCGAAAGCGGCGTCCACGCCTTCCTCGTCGGCGAGAGCCTGATGCGCCAGGAGGACGTCGCCGCGGCGACCAGGGCGCTGCTGGAGGGCTGAGGCAAAGCGTCGGTTTCGCGGTGGGGAGCGGACTATTCCTTTCCGTCATCCCGGCGCAGGCCGGGATCTCGCCGGTGCGTAAATCCGTTAGGTCGAGATCCCGGCCTGCGCCGGGATGACGATGAGGTAAAGGCCTGCACCCGGTCGGGCGCAGTCCCCTCGGCTCCCGTTCGAGGTGCATCCCGACTTCGCTCGACGCGAATAGTGCAGGGATTGATGGATTCCGGCCGATACCAACCGCGACCCCTTGCCTTTTTTGCCCGGCATTGCTTCGCTCGCCCGCGATGACGAACCGACCGACTCACCTCGACGACAGCGGCGCGGCGCATATGGTCGACGTCGGGGCAAAGCCCCCTACCGATCGCCGCGCCGTCGCGGGCGGGCGCATCACCATGAGCGACGCTGCGCTCGCGGCGATCCGCAGTGGCAACGCGCCAAAGGGCGACGTGCTTTCGACCGCGCGCATCGCAGGCATCATGGCCGCCAAGCGCACCTCCGACCTCGTGCCGCTCTGCCATCCGCTTGCGCTGAGCAAGGTCGCCCTCGACTTCGCGTGGGAGCCCGACGGGATTTCCGTCCGCGTCATCGCCGCGACCACAGGCCCGACCGGGGTCGAGATGGAAGCGCTGACCGCCGCGTCGGTCGCGCTCCTCACCCTCTACGACATGGCCAAGGCGCTCGACCGCGCGATGGTGATCGGCGAGGTGCGGTTGCTCGAAAAGAGCGGCGGGCGCTCGGGCGACTGGCGCGCCGCGTGAGCGCCTGGCTTCCCGTCGAGGACGCCCAGACGCGCCTGCTCGCACTCCTTCCACCCCTCGGAGCGGAGAATATTGCCTTTTCCGAATCGCTTGGCCGGTATCTTTCAGACGATGTCATCGCGATGCGCGACCAGCCCTCCGCCTCCCTGTCGGCAATGGACGGATATGCGATCCGCTTCACCGACTTGCCCGGCCCGTGGGCGATCGCGGGCGAAAGCGCAGCGGGCGAGCCCCCCGCACGGGCGCTGGCGGCGGGCCAGGCAATGCGGATCTTCACCGGCGCCATGCTCCCCGACGGCGCCGACACCGTGGTAATGCAAGAGGATGTCGCGGTCGATGGGTCGCGATTGGCGCTCGCGACCTCGGACGCTATTCGCGACCGCCAGCATGTCCGCGCCCGCGCCAGCGACTTTGCCGCGGGCGACCGCCTGATCGAGGCCGGGACTCGGCTGACACCCGGCGCGATCGCCGCCGCGATCATGAGCGGCGCGAGCCAGCTTCGCGTCGGCGCTCGGCCGCGCGTCGCCGTGCTGACGACAGGCGACGAACTCGTTCAACCGGGACGCCCGCTCGCGGCGGGACAGATCCCCGACAGCAACGGCGCGATGCTGGCGGCGATGATGGCGAGCGAGCCCGCGATTGTGTCGCTCCCGCTCCATATCGGCGACGACCGCGACCGGATATCGGCCGCGCTCAAACAACTGGCGCGCCGCCATGACGTCATCGTCAGCGTCGGTGGCGCATCGGTCGGCGACCATGACCATGTGCGCGGCGCGCTCGACGACGCCGGCGGCACCATCGATTTCTGGAAAGTCGCCATGAAACCCGGCAAGCCGCTCATGGCCGGAACGCTAGGCGATTCCTTGCTGCTCGGCCTGCCAGGAAACCCTGCGTCGGCCTTCGTCACAGCGACTTTGTTCCTGCTCCCGCTCGTCCGCCATCTCGCCGGCGCGCGCGCGCCGTTACCGCCCATCTTCTCGGCGCCGCTCGCCGCACCGCTGGCGCCGGGCGGCGCGCGGCGCGACTATCTGCGCGCGCGGCTCGACAGCGGCGAACTTCATATCTTCGACGGCCAGGACAGCGGGCGCACCTTTCCGCTTGGCGGCGCCAACGCGCTGGTCATCCGCGACATCGCGGCGCCCGCGCGCGGGGCGGGCGACGGCGCCGACTATATCGCGATCGCTTGACAAGTTCCGATCTGTTCCTCTATCGTTCTCCATATGTCCGACACTGGCAGTATGGAGACCTAGGCGATGTTGACCGCGAAGCAGCATGAACTGCTCCACTTCATCCAGCAGAAACTCGACGACAGCGGCATCTCGCCCTCGTTCGAGGAGATGAAGGAGGCGCTGGGCCTCAAATCGAAATCGGGCATACATCGGCTGATAAGTGCCTTGGAAGAAAGGGGTTTTCTTCGTCGCCTTCCCAATCGCGCCCGCGCGTTGGAGGTGATCAAGCTCCCTGAGGGCGCGAAAGGCGGTGTGCACGACAATCGCGACAATGTCGCCCCGCTGCGCAAGGCGCCCCCGGCGCTTCGGCCGATCGCCGCCAACGACATCATCGAAGTTCCGCTCCACGGCCGTATCGCCGCGGGCGTTCCGATCGAAGCGTTCGAGGATCATAATCAGCTCGCCGTACCGGCCGCTCTGCTCGGTTCGGGCGATCATTATGCGCTTGAAGTATCGGGTGATTCGATGATCGAGGCGGGCATTCTCGACGGCGACTATGCGCTGATCCAGAAAGCCGACACCGCGCGCGAAGGCGACATCGTCGTCGCGCTGGTCGACGGACAGGATGCCACGCTCAAATACTTCCGCCGCGAAGGCCGGATGGTCCGGCTCGACCCTGCCAACGGCGCCTATGAGCCGCAGCGTTACGAGGCCGAGCGCGTCATGGTGCAAGGGCGTTTGTCGGGACTGCTTCGTCGTTACCACTGACCTGCGGCGGGCGCCGCCACGGATGCTCGTCGCCGCGGCGTAAAGCGGTGGCGGCGCGCGGCGGATCGCCGAGATAGAGCGCGAGCCCGCCGCTTTCGGCGAGGCTGTCGCGGTCGATCGTCAACCAGCGCGCCCGGCATTCGCGCGGGAGCCAGCGGTGGCTGATTACCACATCGGCGGCGGCGCACGCGGGCGCCATCGCCGTGCCGTCGATACGATCGTTACCGCGCTGGGCCAGGATCGTCCGGTTCCGCTGGCGCCAGCGACAGAAGTCGCGGTTGCACGTCACATGATCCATGTCGGTGAGCGCACCGAGCGGCGCGTCGACCCCCGCCGCCTCGGCCATCGCGTCGCGCACATAATCGCCGGCGCGGCCGCGCAACAGCGCATAACCGCCGCCCGGCACCGCGGCGGCGATGTGGCGCCCGTCGCCGCTCACGAGCAGGTCGGGGCGCGGCTGAGCGACCAACGCCGTGGCGCCCACGAGCAGCGGCATCAATCCGGCGAGGCGCCAGCGGCGCTGCCACAGCAGCAGCCACAGCCCGCCCAGAACCGCGAGCGCGAAACCCCACGCCGGAAAGATCGGCAGCGCCGCCACCGCGCCCGGCGCCGCCGCGACGCGGTGCGCGAGCGCGATCAGCGCGGACAGCGCATGTTCGGCGACCCACCAGAAGGGCGCGCCGAGTCCGACGGCGTCGAACAACAACGCCAGCGCCTCGGCCGGCATGATCACAAAGGTCGTCAGCGGGATCGCGACGACGTTGGCGAGCGCGCCGTACAGGCCCGCCTTGTGAAAATGGAAAAGCGCGATCGGCGCGAGCGCGACCTCGACAACGAGGCCCGTTATCAACAGCCCCGCGACCCCGCGCCCGAAACGGACGGCCCGCGGCTCGTCGCGCCGCGCGGCAAATCGCTGCATCCAGCGGCTCTCGTGCAGCGCGATGATCGCGGTGACGGCGGCAAAGCTCAATTGGAAGCTCGGGCCGACCAGCGCCTCGGGTCGCCAGATCAGCACGAGCAGCGCCCCCGCCGCGACGAGCCGCAAGGTGATCGCCTCGCGCCCGAGCAGAAACGCCGCGAGCACGAGCAGCGCGGCTATAAGCGAACGCAGGGTCGGCACTTCGGCCCCGGCAAGCCAAGTATATCCTGCTCCCGCGAGCGCCCCGGCAGCCGCCGCAAGCGGCAGCACATGGCCCGCCAGCGCGAGGCGGCGGCTGAGTCCCAGCAAGCGCATCGCCAGCAGCATCGCAAAACCGACGACCGCCGTGACGTGCAGGCCGCTGATAGACAACAGATGCGCGAGCCCGCTGCGCCGCATCGCCTCTGCGTCGGCATCGCTGATCGCTCCACGGTCTCCGGTGACGAGTGCCGAAGCAACCCCGCCGGGGGAGCCGGGGACCTGGTCGTGAATATGCGCGCTCAGCCGCGCTCGCAGCGGCGGCGGCCCCTGCCCCGCTCCGGTCGCCTGCGCAACCTTGCCAAGCGCGCTTCCGACCGCGCCGATCCGGTCGAACCAGGCGCGCTGCGCGAAATCATAGCCGCCGGGAAGGCTGGCGGTCGGCGGCGGCATCAGCCGCGCTCGCAGGCCGATCGCGTCGCCCGGCACGATCCCCCTCCCCTGCTCGCCGCGCAGCGTTACCCGCAGCTGTGGGGGCAAATCGTGGCGCTCCACGGGACGCAAGAGCAGCCGCGTCTGGCCCCGCGCGGGGAGCGGCTCCACACTCTCGACGATCGCGGAAAATTGCGTCGTCACCGGCCAGGCAAGCACCGGAGCAGCGACCCACGCGGCACGCGCCCAGATCAGCAACAACCCGGCTGCCATCGTGCCGCAACCGACCACGACGGTGCGCCCGAAGCGCCGCTTCCAGCCGATCAGAAACCCGACAAATATCCCGCCGCCAAGCAGAAGTAGAAACCCGATCCAGTCGATTTCCCGGGGCATGGCGAACCAACTGGCGATCCCCGCGCCCAACGCGACGGGCAGCCACAGCGCGATCCGCTCGCGGTCCGCGTCGAGCCGCGCCTCGATCGCTTCGGATATGCGGCGCCAGCCGCGTATCGGTGAGACATCAATGGGCGTTTGAAGCGGCCATGTTGCCATGCTAGGGGCACCCCCAATCCCCGCGGCGCCGGCTCTCGCGGCGCGGGCAACCTGATTGAAAGAGTCGCCAGTGGCAACCCAAAACCCCACCGATCCGGTCGAAGCGACCGGCGCCGATGTCGTAACGCGCTTCGCACCCTCGCCAACCGGCTTTCTTCACATTGGCGGCGCGCGCACCGCGCTGTTCAACTGGCTGTTCGCACGCCATCACGGCGGCAAGTTCCTGCTGCGTATCGAAGACACGGACCGGGCGCGCTCGACCGACGCGGCGATTGACGCGATCCTCGACGGAATGCGCTGGCTCGATCTGGATTGGGACGGCGATGCAGTCTATCAGTTCGCGCGCGCCGACCGCCACGCCGCGGTCGCACACGAACTTCTCGCGAAGGGCGAAGCCTATCGCTGCTACCTGACGCAAGACGAACTCGCGGCAATGCGCGCCGAAGCTCAGGAAAAGCGGATGCCCTTCCGTGTTCGCAGCCCGTGGCGCGATCGCGACGACGGCGACCCCGCCGCCGCCCACGTGATCCGGCTACGCGCGCCGCAGGATGGCGCGGTGACGATCGACGATCGGGTGCAGGGCGAGGTTACGGTTCAAAACGGCGAACTCGACGATTTCATCCTGCTGCGCTCGGACGGCACCCCGACCTATATGCTGAGCGTCGTCGTCGACGACAACGATATGGGTGTGACCCATGTGATCCGCGGTGACGACCATTTGAACAACGCTTTTCGCCAAGTCGCGCTGCTGCGCGCGATGGGCTGGCGCGAGCCCGTTTATGCCCACGTCCCGTTGATCCACGGCGCCGATGGCGCGAAGCTGTCGAAGCGTCACGGCGCGCTGGGTGTCGATGCCTATCGCGACGAGATGGGCTATCTGCCCGAAGCGGTGAACAATTACCTCCTCCGCCTCGGCTGGGGTCATGGCGATGCGGAAATCATCAGCCGCGAACAGGCGATCGATTGGTTCGACCTCGCACATGTCGGCCGTTCGCCGTCGCGCTTCGATTTCAAGAAGCTCGAGAATCTGAACGGTCATTATCTGCGTGAAGCCGGCAATCAGCGCCTCGCCGATCTCACGGCGCCGCGCATCGAGGCGTTGGTCGGGCGCGCACTGGACCCCGAAGACCGCGCGCTGCTCGCCAAGGCGATGGAATCGCTGAAGCCGCGCGCGAAAACGCTCATCGAGATTGCCGAAGGCGCAACCTTCCTGTTCGCGCCGCTACCACTCGATATGGACGAGAAGGCCGCAAAGCTGCTCGCCGACGCGCCCGAAGGACTGCTCGCGGACGCCGCCGACCGGCTACGCAGGCTGACGGACTGGACCGGCGAAACGGTCGAGGCGGCAGTTCGCGAAAGCGCCGAAGCCGCCGGCCTGGGGCTCGGCAAGCTCGCACAGCCCTTGCGCGCCGCCCTCACCGGGCGCGCGGTTTCCCCGGGGATTTTCGACGTGCTCCTGCTCCTCGGCCGCGACAACAGCCTGGCGCGACTTGACGCAGCGCACAATTATCCGGCAGGGGCGTAGCGACTTTGCGTTTGGCCTCCAGATCAAGGGAAGAATCATGACCGATACCGCCGCCAAAATCACCCTGGGGGACAAGAGCGTCGAGAGCCCGATATTGTCGGGAACCGTAGGGCCCGACGTCGTCGACATCCGCAAATTCTATGGCCAGACCGGCGCCTTCACCTATGATCCGGGCTTCACATCGACCGCCAGTTGCGAGTCGAAACTGACCTATATCGACGGCGATGAAGGCGTCCTCCTCCATCGCGGCTATGCGATCGGCGATCTTGCCGAACATTCGAGCTTCATGGAGGTCGCCTATCTGCTGCTCAATGGCGAACTGCCGAGCGCGGACGAACTCGACACATTCGACAATACGATCACGCGCCACACGATGCTGCACGAGCAGCTTGCGACCTTCTATCGCGGGTTCCGTCGCGACGCGCATCCGATGGCGATCATGTGTGGCGTTGTCGGTGCGCTGTCGGCCTTCTATCACGACTCGACAGAGATCCACGATCCCGTTCAGCGGATGATCGCGAGCCACCGCCTGATTGCGAAAATGCCGACGATCGCGGCGATGGCGTATAAATATTCGATAGGCCAGCCCTTCATCTATCCGAACAACGAATTGGGCTATACGCACAATTTCCTGCGCATGACCTTTGGCGTCCCGGCCGAGGACTATGACGTCGATCCGGCGGTCGTCCGCGCGCTCGACCGCATCTTCATCCTCCACGCCGACCACGAACAGAATGCGTCGACCTCGACCGTCCGCCTTGCGGGCTCGTCGGGCGCCAACCCCTTCGCGTGCATCGCGGCGGGAATCGCCTGCCTGTGGGGTCCGGCGCACGGCGGCGCGAACGAGGCCGCGCTCAACATGCTGCGCGAGATCGGCCGTCCCGAACGCATCCCCGAATATATCGCGCGCGCGAAAGACAAGGATGACCCGTTCCGCCTGATGGGCTTCGGCCACCGCGTCTACAAGAATTACGATCCGCGCGCGACCGTGATGCAAAAGACGGTGCGCGAAGTGTTTTCGGCACTCAAGGTCAACGACCCGGTGTTCGACGTCGCGCTGCAGCTCGAGGAAATGGCGCTCAGCGACGATTATTTCGTCGAGAAGAAGCTGTTTCCGAACGTCGATTTCTATTCGGGCGTTATCCTGTCGGCGATCGGTTTCCCCACGACCATGTTCACCGCTCTCTTCGCGCTTGCCCGCACCGTCGGCTGGGTTGCTCAGTGGAACGAAATGATCTCTGACCCCGCGCAGAAAATCGGCCGCCCGCGCCAGCTTTACACGGGCCCGACCCAGCGTCCCTATGTGCCGGTCGACAAGCGCTGAGCCTGATCCACTGAATGCGACAATGATGGCAAAAGGGGCTGCGATTGCGGCCCCTTTTTCCTTTTGCAGACATCGGGCCGCATCGTTCGATCGCGATACCCGGCGCCGGCTATCGGCTTGAATGCAGGGAGATAGGCAATGCGGAAGGGTGCGCGGACCCTGCTGTGGAGTGCCCTTCTGGGCGTCGCGCTATACCTGCTGACGGTCCTGTCCACGGCGCCGAAGGCAGTCGATACAGCCGATGCGCCGGCGGCAGCGGACCGGCCCGCCGCGCGAGGACAGACCGCGATGCGCCGAATCTATTCGCCCGACATCACCCACGACCCCTATGTCGTCGACCAATGGGATCGCTCGATCGAAGCCCTTGAAAAGGCGTGCCGCGATAGCGGCCAATTCTGCGAGCAAGCCCGCCGCGCACGTCGATCAGTCAACCGATAGCCACCGCCGTCAACCGACCTCTCGCGCCGGCAGGCTCAGCGTGAAGCGCGCCCCTTGCCCCGGCGCGCTTTCGACGGTCAGGTCGCCCTCCATCGCGCGCGCGAGACGCCGCGCGATGTAAAGCCCCAGGCCCGACCCGCCGCTATCGGTGCGGCCCAGGCGCTCGAATTTCTCGAACACCACCGCTTGCTGATCGGCCGAAAGGCCTTGCCCCTGATCGGCGATCGTCACCGTCGCACGGTCGCCGTCGCGATCCACACGGATCCAAATCTGGGAATCCTCGGGCGAATAGCGGATCGCATTGCCCAGCAGGTTGAGCAGTACCTGCAACACGCGCCGGAATTCGCCCCATGCGGGCATCTGGTCGTCGGCGCGCGGGGTATCGATGCGAATGCCCCGCTCCTCGGCCTTCATCCCGAGCAATCCGACCGCGCGCCGTGCAAGGTCGCCAAGGTCGATTTCGTCGCGCGCCGCCTTGAATCCGGGGCGCTCGATATTCTGGAGGTCGGCAAGGTCGTCGACGAGGCCCAGCAGGTGGCGTCCCGCATGGGCGATGTCCCCGGCATAGCGCGCATAGTCGGCCCGGATCGGCCCGTCGAACTGCCCCGAAATCGTTTCGGCGGTGGCGATGATGCGGCTCAGCGGTCCGCGCAGCGCACCATCGATCCGGCGTCCGAACTGCGGATCGGACAATGGCAGCGAACCGAAAGCCGGATCGGTGCGCGGCGCTTGCGCTGTCGGTGCCGCATTGACGGACGTATCCGCCGGTTCGGCCATGCCGCGGAAGCCAGTGAAGCGCCCCGCCGCGTCGAACTGCGGTTCAGCGGACAAGGTCCAGTGCGCTCGTTCCTCGCTGGCGGCGATATGGACGCGCTGTGCGGCAAAGCGCGATTGCCGCGCGAGCGCCTGCAGGACCGCGAACCGGCCCTCGTCGTCGGGTTGCAACTCGAACATTTCGGACAGCGACCGACCTTCCCAGCCTGTCGGTACCGGCGGCGCCTCGGCACCCGCGCGCAGCGCAATGAGTCGCAACTGGCCATCGCATTCCCACGCCCAGCCGCTCGGCAGCGAAATGCTCTCGGGCACCGCGGGCACCTGCGACGGCGCGACCGGGCGCGTCCGCCAGTCGCTGATCTCCAGGCTCGCACCTTCGCCATCGGGCATCACCCGTACGATCGCGTGGATGTCGCTATGATCGTCGGCGGCATAGAGCGGCCGGCTTATGTCGCGCTGAGTCCGTTGCGCGAGCGCGACGAGCCGGGCGAGCTGAGGCAAGGCGAGCGGACGATCGAGCCCGCCTCCCGCCCTTTGCTGGAGCCGAAGCAGCGGCGCATCCGCGCTGACGAGCGCGCCGGCGCGATCGATGCGCCCGCGGACGATACGCTCACTCATCGGCCATTCTCCGGCGGGGGCGCCAGATCGGCAGCGACGTCGTCGGACAGCGCCCGGGCCGCCAAGCGAGCCAATGAGGCTTCGAGCGGCGCAATCGCAGTCCGCTCGAGGCGGAGCGGGGCGAGCAGCGACGGCAGCGCGGCGGCCTGGGCCGTCAGCAGCGCCAGCGCCATGGCATCATAGCGCTGGCCGTGCGCGGCCGCGGCGAGTGCGATCACCGCTGGCCAGTCGTGCCCTGAAATGGCCGCCTCTGCCGCTGCCGTTACGGCGTTTTCGGCACTCAGGGCGGCATGGTAGGCGACGGCCGCGGCATCGACGCCGCGCGCATCCGCCAGCTTTGCCTGCAACGCATTGACCGCGTCGCCGAGCCGTGTTCCGCGATCGCGGCCGCCGTCGGTCCGGGCCAATTGCCACGCCGCGATATCGAGGAGCAGCGTATGGAGCACCTCGGGGTCCAGATCGGCGGGCGCGATACAGGGGTTGCCAAGGGCATCGCGGCGCCTGCCGTCAGCGATGCGCAGAGCGAGATAGGCACCCTCGACGGGCGTCGGCGGCACGGCATCTTGCGGCTTTGTCGCGTCCGCATCGGCCGCGTCCGCCTCGTCGGAGGGACGCGCGGCGACATAAGGCATCGTCTGCATACGCCAGCGATGCTCTTCGGCGCGCGCGAAACAAGGCGCCGCTAGCCGCGGAGCTGCCGGGATTCCGCCACTGATCCAGTCCTGCCACAGCGTGTCCCGATCAAGCCCCGGATCGAGCTCGATCGCGATACGCTGCACCAGCCGCCGGGCCACACCGAGTGCCAGCGCACGCTGCTCTTCGGTAAGCCGCCCCGCTGCCGGTGCCGCCAGATAGCCGGCGAGTTCCGCCAGGCGCGCCGAGAGCGTCGGCGACGGCAGATCGATGCCGGACGGGGCGAGAGAGTCACTCATTCGGTCTGGGCCATATCAGGATGGCGTTAATGCGCTCTAAACCTTGAAGCGCTTTGTTCTAGCGCGCCTCCGGCCGGCGGGCCAGCTTCAGCCAGAGCATCGTTTGCAGAAGCGCGAGCAACGGCAGGATCGCGAACATCAGCGGCGCGAAGGCAAAGAGCAGCGACGGCGCCAGCATGATCCAGGCCTGGTCGGCGTCGGGCAACAGCCAGTGGAAACGCCTTTTCTCCCCCGAATCCTCGTACAGCCAGCGCGCCAGGAGGATTGTCGCGGCAAGGCACGGGGCAAGCGCCGCCTCGGAAAAAGGCGGCGCGCGATGGTCGGCCCCGGCAAGCGACACGAGCCAGGGAAAGGCCGCGAGCAGGATCCAGGCAAAGGTACGGATGACTTCGCGCCAGCGGTCCTGAGCCGCGCTCTCGGCACGGAACGCTGACAGGAAGCGCATAGCGGCAAGGCCAAGGCCGCCGAACACCGCGACCATTGCCCCCGCCGCGGCGAGCCCGCCCGCCGCCAGCAAGGCAACAATCACCCACAAAAGCCCGGTGATATAGGGCAGGTAGCGCGCGGTTGCCGGCGAGCGCACCAACAGGGGCCCGGCAAGGCGGACCAACGGCATCATGATCGCCGAACGTCCAAGCCCCATGCCGCCATATTCGACCTGCTGCAAACTCGATTGCTCGATCCGCGCCGCCGTCGGACGGTCGGCAATGATCGCGATTTCGCCCTGCTCGAACAGCGCAGGCTCACAATAAAGCCGCCGCGATCCCGCCTGCACGGCAAGGCGTAGCAGGGTGAGCATCATGTCCCATTCGCCCGGCATCGCCGCGAGATCGGCGACCATCGGCTGCGAGATAGAGGCGAGCCCGCCCCAGCGCCGCGTCGCGTCGATCCGCTCGAACCCCTGGGTCAGTACGGTGTCGCCGGTAACGAGGATCGCGGGCGACCCGGGCTTGGCGATCGCGGCATAATGCGTGCCCCCTGCGCGAAGTCCGTCGGCCACCAGAATGATCCGATCGTCGCTTTCGACGAGCGGAAGCAGGTCGTCGGCCGCGCGTACCGGCGTCACCTTCATGCCCCTGCGGCGGATGCGGTCGCAGGTGGCAAGCAGTTCGCCCGGCACCGCCCCGACCGATATCGCGATGTGCGCGACGCCGACATCGGCCAGCCGCGCCGCCTGCCGTTCGAGCAGCGTCTCCCCGGCCACCGATACGAGCGCGCGCAGCCCGCCGTCGGGCAACGGCTCGCTGGCCCCCACCAGCGCGATCAGGGCCATGAGCCGCCAGGGATCGTGAAAAAGCGCATTGTGCCGAACCTTTAGGCGCGAGCGGGCGATTGGCAAGTCGCTTATGCGCCGCCGTGACGTCACATCGCGTCCCGATTCCGACCCGGGTCGACCCGCGGGCGAACGGCCGTCACAGGTCTGAAAAAATGCCGCCGAAACCGCGCGAATCACTGGCATTCGCACCGCCCATCGGCTAGGCAAAATCCATCTCCCGATAAGCAGAAAAAAGGCCGGGTCTTGACCGAAGAAAATATGTCTGTGCCGCCGTCAGAAGATGGCGTTTCGCCGATCAACATCGTCGACGAAATGAAGACGTCCTATCTCGATTACGCGATGAGCGTGATCGTCAGCCGTGCGCTTCCCGACGTACGCGACGGCCTGAAGCCGGTCCATCGCCGCATCCTCTACGCGGCACAGGAGGGCGGTTTCGTTCCCGGCCGGCCTTACAAGAAATCGGCCAAGATCGTCGGCGACGTGATGGGTAACTACCACCCGCACGGCGACAGCGCGATCTACGACGCGCTGGCGCGGATGACGCAGGACTGGTCGATGCGCGTTCCGCTGATCGACGGGCAGGGCAATTTCGGTTCGATGGATCCCGACCCGCCGGCGTCGATGCGATACACCGAGGCGCGTCTTGCCAAGGTGTCGATGACGCTGCTCAACGACCTCGACAAGGATACGGTCGACTTCCAGCCGAACTATGATTCAAGCCGCGAAGAGCCGCAGGTTCTCCCCGCCCGCTTCCCGAACCTGCTCGTCAACGGCGCCGGCGGCATCGCGGTCGGCATGGCGACCAATATCCCGCCGCACAATCTGGGCGAAGTGATCGACGCCTGCCTCGCGACGATCGACCGCCAGCTCGAAGGCGGCGCGCCGCTCTCCACCGAAGAGCTGATGCAGATCATTCCCGGACCCGATTTCCCGACCGGCGCGATGATCCTTGGCCAGGGCGGCATCCGCAACGCCTATACCACCGGGCGCGGATCGATCATG
Organism: uncultured Sphingopyxis sp.; assembly: GCA_964607625.1. Classification (GTDB taxonomy): domain Bacteria; phylum Pseudomonadota; class Alphaproteobacteria; order Sphingomonadales; family Sphingomonadaceae; genus Sphingopyxis. The sequence goes on from CAZSMB010000019.1 coordinate 22,823, forward strand.
ATGCGCGCGACGCATGATGTCGAGGAAGGACGCGGCGATCGCCGATCGATCGTGCTGACGTCGATCCCCTTCCAGGTCGGCAAATCGGGACTTGTCGAAAAGATTGCCGAAGCGGCCCGCGACAAGCGCATCGAAGGCGTCGCCGACATTCGCGACGAATCGAACCGCGACGGCGTACGCGTCGTGGTCGACCTGAAGCGCGATGCGACCCCCGACGTCGTGCTCAACCAGCTGTGGCGCCATACCCCGGCGCAGTCGAGCTTCCCGGCGAACATGCTCGCGATCCGCGGCGGCCGCCCGGAAATGCTGGGGCTGCAGGACATATTGACCGCCTTCATCGCCTTCCGCGAAGAGGTGATCACCCGCCGCTGCAAATATGAACTCGCGAAGGCACGCGATCGCGCGCACATCTTGCTGGGTCTCGTCGTCGCGGTGTCGAACCTCGACGAGGTCGTGCGGATCATCCGCGGCGCCCCGAACCCTGCTGCCGCGCGCGAAGCCCTGCTTGCACGCGAGTGGCCGATCGGCGAGATCGCGCCCTATATCCGCCTCGTCGAAGCGATCGAGGGCGAGATGGAAGAAAGCGCCGTCTATCGCCTGTCGGAAACGCAGGTGAAGGCGATCCTCGACCTGCGCCTCCACCGCCTGACCGCGCTCGGCCGCGATGAAATCGGCGACGAGCTAAAGGAGCTGGCGGCCGTTATCGAGGAGCTGCTGTCGATCCTCGCCGACCGCGTCAAACTCTATGGCGTGATGCGCGAGGAACTGGTCGCGGTACGCGACGAATTCGCCACCCCCCGCAAGACGCTGATGGCACCCGCCGCCGACGGGATCGACGACGAGGATCTGATCGAGCGCGAAGAGATGGTCGTCACGGTGACGATGGACGGCTATATCAAGCGCACCCCGCTCGACACCTTCCGCGCCCAGCGCCGCGGCGGCAAGGGCCGCGCCGGCATGGCGACGAAGGACGAGGATGTCGTCACCGAATTGTTCGTCACCTCGACCCATACGCCGGTTCTGTTCTTCTCGACCCTCGGCCGCGTCTATCGCATGAAGGTCTGGCGCTTGCCCGAAGGCGGTCCTGCAACGCGCGGACGCCCGATGGTCAATCTGCTTCCGCTCGAAACCGGCGAAACGATTTCGACCGTACTACCGCTTCCCGAGGATGAGGAGGAATGGGGCAAGCTGCACGTCATGTTCGCGACGGCGAAGGGCAGCGTGCGCCGCAACAGCATGGATGCCTTCACCAACGTGCCATCGAACGGCAAGATCGCCATGAAGTTCGAGGGTGAGGATGAAGGCGATCGGCTGATCGGCGTCGCGCTGCTCGACGAAAGCGACGATGTCCTGCTCGCTACGCGGCAGGGCAAGGCGATACGCTTCGCCGGCGACGACGTCCGCGAATTCCAGAGCCGCAACTCGACCGGCGTGCGGGGGATGCGGCTCGCGGCGGGCGACGAAGTCATCTCGCTGTCGATCCTGCATCGCACCGGGATTGCCGACCAGGACGAACGCGAGGATTATCTGCGTCATGCGCCGTGGAAGGGCGAGGATCCCGACCGCACCCCGCGTCGCATGGACGACGCACGCTATGCCGAACTGGTGGCGCGCGAACAGTTCATCCTGACCATCTGCGCCAACGGCTATGGCAAGCTGTCGTCCGCGGTCGAATATCGCCGTACAGGACGCGGCGGCCAGGGGATCACCAATATCGACAATATCGGTCGCAACGGCCCGGTGGTCGCAAGTTTCCCGGCGACGCAGGCACACCAGCTGATGCTCGTCACCGACCAGGCGAAACTCATTCGGATGGGGCTCGACAGCCTGCGCGTCATCGGGCGCGGCTCCGCGGGCGTACGCCTGTTCGACGTCGCCGAGGGTGAGCATGTCGTCTCGGCCGCGCTGATCGAGGAAAGCGAAGAAGAAGTCGTCGAAGCGATCGCCGAAGAGGTCGAACCGGCCGAAGACGCAAAGGACGGCGGCGCATGAGCGCCGCCACCGCCTTCAAGATCCTGACGGCCCAGCAATGGGCCGAATTCGAGCGTGATCGCGTTTTCCACGGCGCACCGATCGACGTCGCCGACGGCTATATCCACCTTTCCACCGCCGAACAGGTCGAAGGGACGCTCGACAAACATTTCGCGGGACAGACCGGCCTGCACATCGCCGAGGTCGACCTCACCCTGCTGGGCGATGCGGTCCGCTGGGAAGAGGCACGCGGCGGCATGCTCTTTCCACACCTCTATGGCGAATTGCCGATCGATGCGGTGGTGGCTGTGGAAAGGCGCGACTGATCGCTGCCCCCGCCTTCCTGCTCGCTATACGTGGGTGAAATCGGCGACGTCCGCCGGGCACATGGCCACGAAATATTCGGGATCCTTCCCCCGCTTCAAAAGCTCGGCGACCAGCCGCTCTCCCGGTTCGTCGCGCGCTTCGTCGGTCAGTTTGAACGTGCCCCAGTGCATGCCGATGCCGGCTTTGGCGCCTACGTCTTCGACGATCCGGACGGCTTCCTCCGGATTGCAATGCTGCGCTGCCATGAACCATCGCGGATCATACGCGCCGATCGGGACGATCGCGACATCGATGGGACCGAAACGCGCGCCGATGTCGCGAAATATGCGGCCGGTGCCATAGCCCGTATCTCCGGCGAAATAGACCCGCCGGCCTGCCGCCTCGACGACGAACCCGCCCCACAGCGCCATTCGGCGGTCGCGCGGGCCGCGCGACGACCAGTGAAGCGCGGGAACGATATGGGCGTGCGCTTCGGGCCCGATTGCGACCGCATCGCCCCAATCGCCAGCCTCGACGCGAGCCGCGGCCAGTCGGCGGCGAATGATGGCGTCGTTGCCCAGCGGCGTGGCGATCAGCGGATGATGGTCGGCGACCAGCCTTCGCAGCGAGGCGAGGTCGAGGTGGTCGTAATGATTGTGCGACAACAGGATAGCGTCGATCGGCGGCAATGCGTCCAGCGTCACGCCGGGCACCGTGATGCGCCTGGGCCCGGCAAAAGAAAACGGGCTGGCTCGATCGGAGAATACCGGATCGGTCAGGAGATTGAGCCCACCGACCTGAATCAGCAAGGTGGCGTGACCAATCATCGTCACCCGCAATCCGTCGACCCTTGCCTCGGGAACGATCGGCGAGACCTCGACGGCAGCAGGCCAGGGATTGTCAGGCGCGGTGCGACGCCAGCGCAGCAGGTCGCCGAGCGACCGGTCGGTTTCGGGCTCACCCGCGGGGTTCAGGAATCGCGTTCCGTCGAAATGATCGGAGATCGGCCCGCGGTAATAGCGATTCTGTGCAGCCATGTCGGAGGGTCAGCCTTGTCGAGGGAGTGGGGCATTCGATATGGTCGCCGACTGGGGAACGACAAGTGCTTGTTATCGAAAGGCGCCGCAGCGATCGGGGCCGCCGCCGTCCTCGTCGCCGAAACACGCGCCGCGCATGGCTGGATTACCGTGCCTTAGTCTTCCCCATCGAAGCCTAGCCGATACTCTTTCCGGTCGATCCGCTGCTCCGACCGGCCGCATGCGCCGTAACGACGCCCCATGCGATCAGGGCCTGCCCGGCGAAATAGAGCGGCCAGACGAGCCACATCGTCATCGCCTTCGACAGGGCCCCGCCCTCGCCTGCAAAGATGAAGAGGTCGCTTGCCAGGAACAGCATCGCCCCCAGCCCGGTGCGATAGCGCGAAAAGCGACTCGCCCACGCGCTCGCCGCCATCGCGGCGACCAGCGCGGTGTAGCCGATCGCGGCGCCGCTGCCCGCGACGCCCCTCGTCAGCGCCCAGGAGATTGCCACTGCGAGCGGCACGGTCAGGATCGCAAGCGCGGCCTGCGATCCGGTCAGGCGAGGCCGCCGGTTGATCAGGTAGAGGGTGATGGCCACGACGTGCCCGGCGGCAAAGGCGATAGCGCCGACTGTCAATCCTCGTGCGTCCAGCAGCCAGTCGCCAAGCGCGCCAAGCGCCAGCACCGCGGCAATCGCCCAGCCGTCGCGGCCGCGCGCGTTGGCCGCCGCCCACAGCGCGAGCAGGCCGACACCGCTCGCCTTCCATGCCCAGATTGCGGGGCCGTCCCAATGCTGCAACACCGCCGTGAAATAGCTTGCCCCAGCCAGGAGCGCGAGCGACCACAGCCAGCGCGCGCGATCCCAATTGCCGTTCCCGCTCATCCACCGCCCCTTTGCATCTTGCCTGCAACCGGCCTAGTGCGCGGCGGATCAAGCGCAAGTCAACGGAAAGAATAAATGGCCGGGCACGACATTCATATCATCGGCGGCGGGCTCGCGGGGTCCGAGGCCGCGTGGCAGCTCGCCGAGGCGGGCTATCGCGTGCGCCTGTCCGAAATGCGCGGCGCCAATCTGCCTGGGGGGGGCGACATGACCCCCGCGCATCAGGGCGACACGCTCGCCGAAATGGTGTGTTCGAACAGCTTTCGCAGCGACGACGGCGACAGCAACGCCGTCGGGCTGCTCCACCGCGAGATGCGGACGCTGAACTCGCTGATCATGCGTGAGGCCGACGCGACCAAGGTGCCGGCAGGCTCGGCGCTCGCGGTCGACCGCGACCTCTTTTCGGGCGGCGTCACGCGCGCGCTGTCCGAACACCCCAACGTCACCGTCGTGCGCGAACGCATCGATACATTGCCTGCCGAGGGCCTGACGATCGTAGCGACCGGCCCGCTCACCTCCGCGTCGCTCGCCGACAGCATCGGCGCCGCGACGGGCAAGGATTCGCTCGCCTTTTTCGATGCCATAGCGCCCATCGTCTATCGCGACAGCATCGACATGGACGTCGCGTGGATGGCGAGCCGCTGGGACAAGGTCGGGCCGATCGGCGATGGCAAGGATTATATCAACTGCCCGATGGACAAAGACCAATATTACGCCTTCGTCCAGGGCTTGATCGACGGCGAAAAGACCGACTTCAAGGACTGGGAAACGGATACGCCCTATTTCGAGGGCTGTATGCCGATCGAGGTAATGGCCGAGCGTGGAGGCGAAACCTTGCGCTTCGGGCCGATGAAGGGCGTCGGGCTCGACAATCCGCGCACCGGCCGGTGGCCCTATGCCGTGGTGCAGCTCCGCCAGGACAATGCGCTCGGTACGTTATGGAACATGGTCGGCTTCCAGACCAAGCTTAAGCATGGCGCGCAGGTCGAGCTGTTCCGCACCATCCCCGGCCTCGAGAAGGCGGAATTCGCGCGGCTCGGCGGGCTCCATCGCAACAGCTTCATCCGGTCGCCCGAATTGCTCGACGACCAGCTGCGCCTCAAATCGGCGCCGCATATCCGCTTCGCGGGTCAGATCACCGGCTGCGAAGGCTATG
>CAZSMB010000020.1:0-26834 GCA_964607625.1 uncultured Sphingopyxis sp.
TGTCGTCGGGGCAATGCTGGTCGCTCACCAGCTATGCGCCGCTCCCCGGCGTCGGCCCGACGACCCCCGCCGACAATGAGTATAAGGGCGGATTCGCCGCGGCGCTGATGCTCAAGGATCTGCGCCTCGCGATGGAGGCGGCGGCGAGCGTCGATGCCGAGGTCCCGATGGGGTCGAAGGCGCGCGAGCTTTATGAAGCCTTTGTCGCGGCAGACGACGGCGGCCACGATTTCTCGGCGATTATCCGGACGCTCCAGGGCTGACGCGCGTCGCGCCGGGTTGCCACAATATATCGCCGCCCGCTGCGGCATTGATCGCGCGCGTCATCACGAAGAGATGATCGGACAGGCGATTCAGATAAGCAAGCGCGAGCGGGTTGAGGTCGCGGGTCTCGCCCGCGGCGACCGCGGTGCGTTCGGCGCGGCGCGCGATCGCCCGTGCGAGGTGGAGCCGCGCCGCCGCTTCGGTCCCGCCGGGCAGGATGAAGCTGGCGAGCGGCGCAAGGGCGTCGTTCATCGCGTCGATTTCGGCCTCCAGCCGCTCGATCTGCTCCGGCACGATGCGCAGCGCCATGTCGTGCGGGCCAAAGCCATGTTCGGCGTCGACGGGGGTGGCCAGATCGGCGCCGAGGTCGAACATCTCGTTCTGGATCCGTGCGAGCATGGCCGCTTCCGGCGCGCCTTCGGACAGCGCCGCGACGGCCAGGCCGATCGCGCTGTTCGCCTCGTCGACATCGCCGACCGCGCCCATCAGTGGCGCCGACTTGGCAATGCGCGACCCGTCGACCAGGCCGGTCGTGCCCGCGTCCCCGGTGCGCGTATAGATCTTGTTGAGCTTGACCATCAGTTTGCGCTGGGCCGGTGCCGCATGCGATACGCCCTAGCTGCCCGCGGCGAGCAGCCCGATCAGGACCAGCAGGATGATGGTGATCGCCTGCCATTTGATGCGGGCCATCATCATCTTGTTCTGCAACACCTGGTTTTCGTGGACATTGCCCTCCATCGCCGCGCGATGCCCCTGCGAGAAATAGAAGAGGCCACGCGCGAGCGCGAAGAGAACGAGGCCGGCGGATACGACCACCGCTAGGATAAGCAGGACTTGCATGCCCCCTATTTAGGGATTTTGCAGCGAATATCCAGCCGGAAGGCGTCCCTCGCGCAAATCGGCGGCCAGCGCGGGGCCGTCGACCCCGCTGGCGCGCAGACTGGCGAGCGACGCGGCGGCGTCGCGCTTCGCCAGCCGTTTGCCGTCGGGGCCGCACACGAGCGCATGATGACGATAGGCGGGCGTCGGCAGGCCCAGCAGCGCCTGGAGCAGCCGGTGGACATCGGTCGATGCGATCAGGTCGGCGCCGCGGACGACCTGGGTAATTCCCATCGCGGCATCGTCGATCGTGCTGGCGAGATGATAGCTTGCCGGCGCATCCTTGCGCGCCAGCACCACGTCGCCATGCGCGTCGGGCACGGCGGCGCGCATCCCCTGGCCGGCTTGCTCCCAGCGCAACGGTCCTGCCAGCGCCGAGGCGCGCGTCATGTCGATCCGCCAGCAATGCGGCTCCTCCGCGACCCGCCGTTCGCGCTCTGCGGCACCGAGGTGGCGGCAGGTGCCGGGATAGACGGCCCCCGAAGGACCGTGCGGCGCGGCGAGGCTCTGGGCGATATCGGTGCGGGTGCAGAAGCAGGGATAGACCAGTGCGCGAGCGCGCAGATCGTCGAGCGCCGCGGCATAATCGCCCAGGTGGTGCGACTGGCGCACCGGCGCGCCGTCCGGGTCGAGCCCGAGCCAGGCGAGGTCGGCGAGCGCCGCCGCGACATGCGCCTCGCGCGATCGGGCGCCGTCGATATCGTCGATTCGCAGCAGGAACCGGCCGCCGGCGCGGCGCGCGGCGTCGTGGGCGAGCGCCGCGCTATAGGCGTGGCCGAGGTGCAGTTCGCCGGTCGGACTGGGGGCGAAGCGGGTCAGCACGGGCGGCCGCGCGAATCCAGATGCAGCGGACAAGGATCGCGAATCATTCCATATATTGTGGCACATGCCCCCTTGACGCCAGAATCCATTGCGGCATGTAATGATGCTGTCACTCGGGAACGGCAGTGGCGCGCCATCCCGCGCAGCATAGGGGGCAGCGTCCAAAAGCCATGTTCCATCCCGATCTTGCCCGGCATCCCGACAATTGTCCCGCGCTTGTCCTCAACGCCGATTATACGCCGCTCAGCTATTATCCGCTCAGCCTGTGGCCGTGGCAGACCGCGGTCAAGGCGGTTTTCCTCGATCGTGTGACGATCGTCGAGAATTACGAGCGCGAGATCCATTCGCCGACGCGTTCGATGCCGATCCCCAGCGTGATCGCGCTGCGCCAATATGTGAAGCCGTCGCAGCACCCGGCCTTCACCCGGTTCAACCTGTTCCTGCGCGATCGCTTCGCGTGCCAATATTGCGGGTCGGGCAAGGACCTGACTTTCGACCATGTCGTCCCGCGCCGGCTGGGCGGGCGGACGAGCTGGGAAAATGTCACCACCGCGTGCGCGCCCTGCAACCTGAAGAAGGGCGGGCGCACCCCGGCCCAGGCGCATATGCCGATCTATCGCCAGCCCTGGCGTCCGACGAGCTGGCAATTGCAGGACAATGGCCGCGCCTTTCCGCCGAACTATCTGCACGAAAGCTGGATCGACTGGCTATACTGGGATGTCGAGCTGGAGGGATAACGCCGTCCGCGTTGAATCACCCCTCTCCGGAAGGGGAGGGGCTTGCAAATGCCTCAATCAAAACCGGAAAACCCTGGTCACGTGAATCCGAAAGTCGGTCGATTGCTTTCCGACACAAGCGTTTGACGGAGGAGAGGATTCCACCCATTTGCAGGGCCTTGCGGTCGGTCGGCCGATCGATTGCGCGGTCAGACGTCGTCGGTGGATGCCAGTTCGGCTACGTCGATCTCTCCGGTCATCGAGGCAACGGTCACCGCGACCGCGGCGTCGCCGGTGACGTTGGTCGTGGTGCGCATCATGTCCATGATCCGGTCGACCCCGGCGACGAAGGCGATCGTTTCCAGCGGAACGCCGACGCTGCCGAAGACCAGCGCCATCATGATCAGCCCGGCGCCCGGAATGCCCGCCGCGCCGATCGCGCCGAGCGTCGCGGTGATCGAGATCATCACATAGTCCGCCCAGTTCAGGTCGACGCCGAAGATCTGCGCCCCGAACAAGGTCGCAAGACCCAGATACATGGCGGTGCCGTTCATGTTGATCGTCGCGCCGAGCGAAATCACGAAGCTCGACACGCTGGGCGAGACGCCGAGGTTACGCTGCGCGCAACGCAGCGTCACGGGAAGCGTCGCATTCGACGACGCGGTGGAATAGCTGACCGCCATTGCGTCGATCATGCCGTGAAAGAATCCCTTCACTGGCACCTTCGCGAAAAAATGGATCATCAGCGGGTACAGCCCGAAAATGATCAGCAGACAGCCGAGATAATTGAGCCCGACGAGCTTCGCGAGCGATTCGAGCGCGTCGATGCCGAGCACCCCGGCGACCCACGCCATCAGCGCGAAGACGCCAAAGGGCGTCAGCTCCATGACGAGCATCGTCACCTTCTGCATGATCACCGCGCCGCTGTCGAAAATCTTCGCAACGGGCGACCCCTCCTCCTTTGCCATCAAGATGCCGATACCGATCAGCAACGCGAAAACGATCAGCGGCAGCACCTGGACGTCGGCCATCACCTGGACCGGACTTTCGGGCACGATCGACAGGATCATGTCGGTCCAGCCGGTCGCCGCCGGTTCGGGCACCGGGCCGCGCTCGATGACGCTGGTATCGACGCCGAGCCCCGGTTGGAGGAGGGTGCCCATAGCGAGGCCCAGCCATACGGCGATCTGGCCGGTGACGACGAAGAGCAGCATCGCGCGGCCCCCGACGCGGCCCAGCTTGCGCACATCGCCGATCGCCGCGACGCCCGACACCAGCGAAAAAAAGATCAGGGGGACGACGAGCATCTTCACCGCCTTGATGAAGAAGTCGCCGATCCACTTGATGCTCGCGGCTTCGGGGCCCCACAACAATCCGGTGCCGATGCCCAGTATCAGGGCCGCAATCACCCGCTGCCACAGGGGAATCCGGAACCACCAAGCCATAAAGTCACCCTTTCACCGCCGCCCCGGCGTCCTGCGATTGTGCGGCCGCTCCGGCGACCATGAAACCACTGGGGTAACAGGGGCGTCCGCGGCGGGCAATCGCGAGTTGGTTTGGACTCTACATAAGGAAGGTTATGGCCGCGCAGGTCGCGGAGCCGACGGCCAGCGTCATCGGAATGCCGGCGCGGAAGAAGTCGACGAAGCGGTAATTGCCGGCGGCATAGACGAGCGTGTTGGTCTGGTAGCCGATCGGGGTCGCGAAACTGGCCGACGCGGCGAACATCACCGCGATCACCATCGGATAGGGATTGACCCCCAGGTCGCGCGCCAGCGCGATCGCAAGCGGCGTGACGAGGATCGCGACCGCATTGTTCGTCACCACTTCGGTCAGCAGCACCGACACGACATAGGTCGCGACGACGAGCGCCCACGGCGGCACTTCGCGCAGCACCGGGGTAAGTTCGCCGACGATCAGCGCGACGCTGCCCGAATTTTCGAGCGCCAGCCCGACCGCGAGCATGGCGAAGATCAACACGAGCACGTTGCCGTCGATCGAATCCCACGCCTCGTCGGCGTCGATACATCGCGTAACGAGGATCAGGCCGACGCCGATGATCGCCGCGACCCCGATGTCCATGATGTCGAAGCTCGCCAGCAGGATGACGCCGAGCAGCGCCCCGATAGCGATCGGGGCCTTTGCGCGGCGAAATTCGCGTTCCGTCGTGGTCCCGACCCCATAGAGGTTCGGATTGCCGTAAAGCTGTTCGATCTGGTCCTCGGGACCGGTCACCAGGATGCGATCGATCGCCTGGACGCGCGCGTTGGGGAGGTCCGGGCCGGGCGTCTTGCGAAAACGCGCGATGCCCAGGATGCGGACGCCCAGGGTCGAGAGGAAGGGGATTTCAAGCAGCCGCCGGCCGATCGCGGGGTGGCTCGGCGCGATCATCGCCTCGACGATCGCCTCGTCGTCCTGGTCGATTTCCTCGCTGCCTGCGGTCAGGCCGATCGAGACATTCCTGTTCGAACGCAGCGATAGAAGTTCCGACAGGTCGAGCCGCAGAACCAGGCGGTCGTCGGCCTGAAGCACCTCGTCGGCGAGCCCGGTCCGGCGCAGCGCGGAGCCGCGCTTCAGTCCGACGAGCTTGACGTTCGCGCGCTTGGCGAACGGCACGTCGCCGATCCGGCGGCCGACCAGATTGCCGTCCTTCAGCACGCCCACTTCGGACAGGAAACTGCGATGCTCCTGGCTGAGTTCGATCTGGCTCGCGCTGTCGTCGGGCAGGAACCGCCGCGCGATCAGGACCAGCGACAAAATCCCCGCAACCCCGGCGACGATGCCGACCGGCGTGATGGTGAAGATCCCGAAGCGATCAAGGCCATTGTCCTCCGCGACGGCCGCGACCAGCAGGTTGGTCGAGGTGCCGATCAGGGTCGTGGTGCCGCCGAGGATCGAGACATAGGACAATGGAATCAGAAGGCGCTTGGCGCTGATTCCCAGCGCGCTCGCCAGTCTGAGCATGATCGGGATCATCACGACGACGACCGGCGTGTTGTTCAGGAACGCCGACGCGAAATAGACGCCGAGGAACATTTCGGCGAGCGCAAGCCGCGGATGGCGCTTCGCGCGCGCGATGATCCGGCTCGCGATCGCGTCGAGCGTACCGGTCCGCAGCAGGGCGCCCGACAGGATGAACATCGCACCGATCGTCACCGGCGCCGAGTTGGAAAAGACCGAGAACAGGTCCTTGCCCGTCAATATGCCGAGGAAAAGGAAGGTGCAGGTGCCAAGGATCGCAACGACGGTCGCGGGGAACCGCTCCATCACGAACCCGACGAACATCAGCGCGAGCACGACAAGGCCGATGATCGCCTGATGCTGGGTGATGAAGGTTTCGGCCGCGGCGATCATCGCCTGCTTATCCGCACTGGGCCCGATGGAGCAGCTTGTGATCGGCGAGCACCAGCGCCATCATCGCTTCGACCACCGGCGCGCCGCGAATGCCCACGCAAGGATCGTGGCGCCCCTTGGTCACGATGTCGGCGGCCTCGCCCGCGCGGTTTATCGTCGGCACCGGGGTCAGGATCGAGCTTGTGGGCTTGAACGCGACGCGCACCACCACCGGCTGGCCGGTCGAAATGCCGCCGGCGATGCCGCCGGCGTTGTTCGACAGGAAATCGGGACGATTGCTCCCGTCGCTTGCCGGGCGCATCGGGTCGGCATTTTCCTCGCCGCGCAGCCGCGCCGCGGCAAAGCCGGCCCCGATCTCGACGCCCTTGACCGCGTTGATCCCCATCATCGCGGCAGCCAGGTCGCTGTCGAGCTTGGCATAGACCGGCGCGCCCCAGCCGGCGGGGACGCCGCTCGCGGCGCATTCGATCACCGCGCCCAGCGAACTGCCCGCCTTGCGCGCGTCGTCCATCAGCGCTTCCCAGCGCTGTGCGGCCGCAGGGTCGGGACAAAAGAAGGGATTGCGGCCGATTTCCTCGAGGTCGAAATTGGCGGGGTCGATCGCATCGCCGCCGATTTCCGCGACCCATGCGTGGATCTGTACCTCCGGTATCACCAGCCGCGCGACCGCGCCGGCGGCGACGCGCGCCGCGGTCTCGCGTGCGCTCGACCGCCCGCCGCCGCGATAGTCGCGAATGCCGTATTTCGCATCATAGGCATAGTCGGCATGGCCGGGACGATAAGCCTGGGCGATCTCGCCATAATCCTTCGACCGCTGGTCGACATTCTCGATCATCAGGCTGACCGGCGTGCCGGTCGTCTTGCCCTCGAAAATACCCGACAGGATACGCACCTGGTCGGGCTCGCGGCGCTGGGTCGTGTGGCGCGACTGGCCCGGACGCCGCTTGTCGAGGAAAGGCTGGATATCGCCTTCGGACAGGGCGAGGCGCGGCGGACAGCCATCGACGACCGCGCCGAGCGCCGGCCCGTGGCTCTCCCCCCAGGTCGTGAAGCGCAGGACGCGTCCGAAGCTGTTGAAACTCATGCGCGCGGCGTCCTGTCCATGAACTCGATACGATTGCCGAAGGGGTCTTCGGTAAAGAAACGGTGCCGGCCGTCGATCACGCTGTCGTCGTGCGTCGTGAAGCCGGCGCGTTCGACGTGGGCGCGTAGCGCATCGAGCGCATCGGTGGCCAACGCCACATGCGCCTTCTTCGCGGGCCGGAAATCGCGCTCCGCACCCAAATGGAGCTGGCGGTCTCCCAGCGCGAACCAGCACCCGCCGCGCGCCGCCATATCGGCGGGCTTGGGCAGTTCGGCGAGCCCGAGCAAGTCGCCGAAAAAGGCACGCGCCTTGCCTTCGCCGCCGACGGGCATCGCGACTTGCACATGATCGATGGCCAAAGCGAGGTCCATGACTCGGCGATGGCGGGATTCGCGCCGCAATTCAAGCGCAACCGGCGGTGCCCGGTCGAAGCGGGCGGGCCCCGCGTCGCCGCACCGCATCACGCCAGCGCGATGTCGGGCGCATCCTCCTGCTTCATGCCGACCGTGTGATAGCCCGCATCGACATGATGCGTCTCGCCGGTGACGCCCGAAGCCAGGTCGCTCAGCAGGTAGAGCGCCGAGCCGCCGACATCGTCGATCGTGACATTGCGGCGGAGCGGGGCGTTGAATTCGTTCCACTTCAGGATCAGGCGGAAATCGCCAATACCCGATGCGGCCAGCGTCTTGATCGGCCCGGCGGAAATCGCATTCACGCGCACACCCTGCGGCCCATAGTCGTTCGCGAGATATTGGACGCTCGTCTCCAGCGCCGATTTCGCGACGCCCATGACATTATAGTGCGGCACGACCTTTTCGGCGCCGTAATAGCTCAGCGTCAGCATTGCGCCGCCGCCCTCGCCCGTTTCGGGATCGAGCGGTTTCATCATCGCCGCGGCGCGCCTTGCGACCGCGGTGAAGCTGTAAACGCTGATATTCATCGTCATCAGGAAATCTTCGAGGCCGATGTCGGCATAGTGGCCGCGCAGCGCGTCCTTGTTCGTATAGCCGATCGCATGAACGACGAAATCGATCGTCGGCCAACGCGCCGCAAGCGTTTCGAAGGCCTGATCGAGATTCGCCATGTCGGACACGTCGCAGTCGATCAGGAAATCGCAGCCAAGCTCGTCGGCCAGCGGCTTGACGCGCTTGGCCATCACCTCGCCCTGATAGCTGATCGCGAGTTCGGCGCCCGCGCCATGCAGCGCCTTGGCGATTCCCCACGCGAGCGATTTGTCGTTCGCCAGGCCCATGATCAGACCGCGTTTTCCTTGCATCAGACCCGTCATTCTTCTTCTCCGGTCTTGGTATTGTCGACCACAATGTCGTCCACGCGGCCAATAGCGTCGTGGCCCAAATCCTCAACCTCGACGAGCGCGGCGTTGAGTTCGGCCCCGATCACCATACCCAATCCGACGAGGTAGAAAAAGAACAGCGCGACCATCACCCCCGCCAGGCTGCCATAGGTGGCGTCGTAACTGAGCAGCGTCGCCAGCAAGGGCGGCAGGGCGAGCGTCACCGCGATCCACCAACAGGTGGTGAACAGCGCCCCCGGCCATTTCGGACATTGCTTGAGGCGACGATATTTCGACGGGGTGAGCGAATAGAAGAGCATGTAGATGGCGAGAAACAGGCCGGCGCCCGAAATCGCCCGTGACAGAAGGACGACGCCCCACGACTGATATTGTTCGGGCAGCACGCGCGTCACGAACTGTTCGACCCCGACGATCAGCACCTGCATGCTGAAGGACAGCAGCATCAGCACCACCGCACCCGTGATGATCCCGATCGACACGATCCGGTAATGAAAGAATCCGCGGCTGAAATGGGTGCCATAGGCCCGGCGCAGGATGTCGCGGATGGTCTCGACCAGGCTTCCCACCGTCCACAGCGCGACAAGCGCGCCGAGCCACAGGAACAGGCCGGTCCGCGCCCCCATGACTTCGCGGATCGGCCCGGCAAGCGTGCGCGAAACGGTCGGCGGCATGATAGAGAATACCGCGTCGATCGCGGCTTCGCCGCCGGCGCTTCCCCCAATCAGGCTCAACGCGGCGGCGAGCAGGATGAAGAAGGGGAAAAGCGCGATCAAGGCCAGATAGGCCAGATTGCCGGCGTGAATGAAGCCGTCGCTGTAGGTGCCGACGATTACGCGCCGCAGGACCTGGAACGCGCGCGTGCCCGGGCCCAGCCGGTCGCGCCCGCGTTCGATGACACCCTGGGCTGCGGCTTTCAGATGCAGTCGCTTCGCGCGCTCGGCACGCGCCTCGAGCGAGTGCGGCGAATGGCCCTCGGCCAGGAATTCGCGGCCGACCTCGTCGGCGACTTCGCGTTCTAGCGCTTCGGCGGACTTCGTCGGTTTGCCGTCAGCCACGCATCACACGCCGAGATCTGCCCGGACCGCCCGCGGGTCGGTCCATTCGTCCATCAGCTGCGCCAGTCGGGCATCGTCGGCCGGCACGTCGACCATCAATCGCACGAGCTGGTCGCCACGTCCGCCGGCCTTCTGGGAAAACCCCTTTCCTTTCAGGCGCATGACCTTGCCCGATGTCGAGCCGGCGGGGATCGACACCATTACCGGCCCGTCCACCGTCGGAACCTTGATCTTCGCTCCCTTGACCGCCTCGTTCAACGTGATCGGCAGGTCGAGACGGATGTTCGCGCCGTCGCGCTCGAAAAAGGGATGGCTGCCGACGCTGATCGTCACGATCCCGTCGCCATGTCCGCCCGGTCCGGGCTGGCCCTTGCCCGCGAGCCGCATCTGCGTGCCCGTCTCGACCCCGGCGGGCAATTTGAGGTCGATCGTGCCACCGTCGGCCAGCGTGATCCGCTGCGTCGCCTGCGTCGCCGCGTCGATGAAGGACACCGCCAGCCGATAGGCGACGTTGGCGCCCTTCTGCGGCGGCGCGCTGCGACCGCCGAACGGGCTGCCGCCACCACCGCCGCGCCCGCCGAACAGGCCCTCGAAAATATCGCCGAAATCCGCGCCCTCGCCGCCGAAACCGCCGAAGCCCCCCGCGCCGCCACCGCGCGGATCGCCGCGAAAGCCGCCGCCGCCATAGCCGAACGGCATCGCCGGATTGCCCTCGGCATCGATTTCGCCGCGATCGAATTGCGCGCGCTTTTCCTTGTCCGACAGAAGGTCATAGGCCTTGGTCACGTCGGAGAATTTCTCCGCCGCCTTCGGATTGTCCTTGTTCCGGTCGGGGTGGAGTTCCTTGGCGAGCTTGCGATAGGCGGACTTGATGTCCGTCTCGCTCGCGCTTTTCGACACGCCGAGGGTGGAATAGGGATCTGCCATGTCTCTCCTGTAGCCCGATAAGGTCCCGGCCGGGAAGGCCCGTTGCTCGGGGCCATGTGGGAATGTTGCAAAAGGCGGTCAAGTTCCCTCCGCCGCCAAACCGCTTTTGCTCGACGCTGTCACGGCGCGTGTTTAGAAGCATCGCATGACGACTGATCCCTTTACGCTGTTCGATGCCTGGTATGCCGAAGCGCGCGCCAGCGAACCCAATGATTCGAATGCGATGGCACTCGCCACCGCGACACCCGATGGACATCCTTCGGTGCGGATGGTGCTGCTGAAAGGCCACGGCCCGGACGGCTTCGTCTTCTACACCAACCTCGACAGCCGCAAGGGCGGCGAACTCGCGGCGAACAGCCATGTCGCCCTGCTGTTCCACTGGAAGTCGCTGCGCCGCCAGATTCGCATCGAGGGTCCGGTGGCACCGGTCGCGGACAGCGTCGCCGATGCCTATTTCGCGACGCGCAGCCGCGACAGCCAGCTTGGTGCCTGGGCGAGCGACCAGTCGCGCCCGCTGGACAGCCGCGCGACATTCGAAGCACGCTATGCCGACATGCAGGCGCGGTTCGAAGGGCAGGATGTGCCGCGCCCCCCGCGCTGGTCGGGCTGGCGCGTGACCCCGGACCGGATCGAGTTCTGGCAGGATCGCGCGCACCGATTGCACGAACGCACCCTGTTCGTGCGCGACGGAAACGATTGGACCAAAGGATTGCTCTACCCATGAGCTGGCGCCAGCTTCCGGTCACGCGCGTCGATGCGTTCGCCGATCGCCCCTTCACCGGCAACCCCGCCGCCGTCATGCCGCTCGACGAGTGGCTGAGCGACGACCTGCTGCAAAAGATGGCGGCCGAGAACAATCTTGCCGAGACCGCCTTCCTGGTGCCCGACGAAAGCGGCGAGGCCGATTATGAACTGCGCTGGTTCACACCCGGGGTCGAAGTGGCACTGTGCGGTCATGCGACGCTCGCGAGCGGGCACGTCCTGCTGAGCGCCGCGCCGTGGCGGGGCGACATGCGCTTCCGAACCCGCAAGGCGGGGATCCTGACCGTTTCGCGCGACGGCGAGGGCGACGGCTATCGCATGACCCTGCCGGCCTATCGGCCCTCTGCGAAAGCCCTGCCCGATATCGCCCGCGCGATGGGCGGGCCGGTTGCCGAAACCCTGTGGCACGACGGCGGCTATGCGCTGATCGTCTATCCCGATGCGGCGAGCATCCGGGCTCTCGATCCCGATCTGCGCGCGCTGAAAGCCGGGGGCGACACGCTGTACATCGCCACCGCGCCGGGCGACGGCGACCCGTCGAACGCCGATGTCGTCAGCCGCGCCTTCGCGCCCGGTGCCGGGATCGACGAGGATCCGGTAACCGGATCGGCCCATTGCGTACTCGCTCCCTATTGGGCGCAGCGCCTCGGACGCGACAGCTTTGCCGCCTATCAGGCGAGCGCGCGCGGCGGCCATGTCGGCTGCCGGGTCGACGGCGACGCTGTCGAACTTTCCGGACGCTGCGTCACCACGCTGACCGGCGAGTTCCTGTTATAGCGACGCCTGCAAGTCGGCCAGGTGGCTGCGCAACGACGGAAATTGGTCGTCGCGTGTAATGCCCAGCCGGACGATCGTGACCCGCTGCGACGGCGACACGATGATGTACTGGCCCTGATGCCCGATACAGGCGAACAGGTCGTTCGGGCCGCGATCGGGCCAGAGCGCCGGGCTTGCCCCCGCCGGGCGCGGGCGGTTGAGCCAGATATGCCCGCCATAGCCGGGGTCCGCGGCCGACGGCGTCAGCATGAAGCGCATCCAGCTTTCGGGCAGCAGACGCTGGCCGCCCGCAACCCCATGATTGCGCAGGAACTCGCCGAAGCGGGCATAGTCGCGCGCCGTCGCGTGCATGATCGACCCGCCGATCATCGTGCCTCGAGCATCGAATTCGGGGGTCAGGCTGGCCATGCCGAGCGGTTCGACAAGCCGCCCTTCGATGAATTCGCGCATCGCCTGTCGCCGCGCCTCCGGGCTTTGCGACGGGGTGAGCGTATCGGTCAGTATGTCCGCCAGGATGACGCTGGTCGACGAACTGTAGTTGAACACCTCGCCGGGGCGCGCGACCGCGGGCTTCGCTTCGGCAAAGCCCGCCATGTCCTGCGCGCCCGCGCCGAACAGCATCGTCACCGTATCGCCGTCCCAGATCGGATCGCCTTCCTCGACATGCTCGAGGCCCGACGACATATGCAGCAGATCGGCCAGCGTGATCGCCCCCCGCGGGTCGCCGCTGCGCTGCCATGCCGCGACGGGGGCGGGAGCATCCAGCGACAATTGCCCGTCGGCGACGAGGAAGCCCGCCAGCACCGCGGTGATCGTCTTCGCCATCGACCAGCTTATCAGCTTGGTATCGGGCCCGAATCCCGCGCCATAGCGTTCATAGACCAGCTCGCCATCGCGCAGCACCAGCAGCGCACGGGTCTCGCCGACGCCGTCGGCGTCGGTGAACAGCGCGTCGGCCCGTGCCTTGACCTCCGGATCGATCGCCGGAAGCGGGCGCGGGGTGTCGACCGGCGCGTCGGGCAGCGACGCGCCGAAGCGCGGTCCCGGCGTAGCGGGCGCCATCGTCCCCTGCCCCGCCGCGTACGACAGCGACCAGCCCGCGAGAAGCGCGAGCGCGGCACTTGCCAGCAGGGTCTTTTTCGTGATCATGGCGCACCGTGACTACCACCAACCCGACCGAGCCGGCAACGGCAGAACCGACGCCGGCCATATCGCCGCACGATGATGCTTCGCCGCGTCCGGTTCGCCGATCGAGCCGCTGGGGCGGGTGCCTGCCGTGGATGCTGATCCTGCTCGGGCTATTCGCCGTCTTGCTGGTCTGGAAATTCCCATCGTTCAAGGCCCAGGCCGAACTCGGTTCCGCCTATGCCGCGCGCGTCGGCTGTTCGTGCCGTTATGTGCAGGGACGCAGCCTCGACAGCTGCCAGAGCGATTTCGAGCCGGGGATGGAAATGGTGTCGGTCAGCGAGGACCCCGACAGCAAGACCATCACGGGCAGCGTTCCGCTGCTTGCATCGCGCAGCGCCCGTTACGCCGGCGCGAGCGGTTGCCTGCTCGATCCCTAGCCCGGGGGGTCCCTCCGCCGGGCGAAGGGCCAGTCGATCGCGCCGCTCGCCCACAGCGCCCACCAGATGATCAGCGGCTGCGCGGCGAGGCGCGGCGCGTGATAGCCCCAGCCGAGCGTCGTGCCGCCGATCGCGACATGCGCGAAAGCATGGTGGAAATTCGCTGGCCATACGCACAGCGCATAAAGCGCGAGGCCCCAGCCCGCCGCCTTGCGCAGCGGGGGAATCATCAGCCCCGCCGCCCCCGCGAGTTCGGCGACGCCGGTCGCCGCGACGACAAGGGCGGGGCAGGGGACCCAGGGCGGGGTGATGGCGAGAAAGGGCGCCGGCGTCGCGAGGTGGCGATATCCCGCATAGGCATAAGCGAAGGCGAGCAGCCAGCGCAGCGCCCTGCGCGCCGTCCCCATGGCTTTCGCCTTGCCAGCGGTCATCGCATACCCCACAGGTGGATCATGAAAACCGGGGCCTTTCGCTGCATGGCGGCATTGTCGATCCTTGTCTTTTCTGCCGTTTCGCCGCTCCCTGCGACGGCGGGCGGGCGGGCGCCGCGCATCGGCGAACCCGCGCCCGACTTCTCGCTGCGGACGCTCGACAAGCGCAAG
The DNA here is from genome assembly GCA_964607625.1 of uncultured Sphingopyxis sp. GTDB lineage: Bacteria > Pseudomonadota > Alphaproteobacteria > Sphingomonadales > Sphingomonadaceae > Sphingopyxis. The sequence goes on from CAZSMB010000020.1 coordinate 14,123, forward strand.
GTGCAGCTCGCCGAACTCAAGGGCAAGGTCGTCGTGATCAACCTGTGGGCGACTTGGTGCGGGCCGTGCAAGGCCGAAATGCCGATGATGCATCTCTATTACAAGAAGCGGCATGCGCGCGGGCTCGAAATCTTCGGAGTCACGAGCGAGGGCCTGGAAGTGCGCTCGTGGCTCAAGAAGGTCGCAGGCCTGCTCTCCTATCCGCTCGCGAACCAGACGTTGTCGCACTACCCCATCCTCGGCGGGGTACCGACAACCTATGTGATCGACCGAAAGGGCGTGTTGCGCGTCGCCCAATCGGGCGCCTTTACCGAAGACGCGTTCCGCCGCACCATCGACCCGCTACTCGCCGAATCGCCTTAGAAACCTAGCGCCCGGTCGCAGCCAGCATGGCATCGATCGAGACGAACTTCTCTCGCGGGGCGCCTTCGATCGCCGCCTTGACCTCCGCTTCCTCGATCCGGCGCCAGTCGCGAAAGGTGACGGGGGCGACCCCGCGACCCGCGAGCAGCGCGTCGAGCCCCGGCCGCCCCGGCTTGCCGGTCCCGCGCCCGATATCCCCCAGCACCATGTCGGCGACGCGCGCGCCGTCGGGTTTGTTTGTGCCGATTGTCCCGCTCGGCCCCCGCCGTGCCCAGCCGACGCAATAGAGGCCCGGCAGGATGCGCCCCTCGTCGTTGGCAAAGCGGCCGCGGCCATGTTCGTAGGGGACACCGGGAATCGGCGGCGTCTGATAGCCGATGCAGCTGATCACCAGCCCCGCCTCTATGGCATAGGTTTCGCCGGTACCGCGGCTCCTGAGGTCGGCATCGAGCTCGGTCCGCTCGACGATCACCCGCTGGACGTGCCCATCGCCCTCGATCCCGACGGGCATCGCGAAGAAATCGAAGTCGATCGTGACCGGCTTGGCCACGGGGTTGGCGGCGAAGCCGCGCAGATGGGTGACCGACTTGCGCATTCCCGGTTCGAGCAGGGCGTCGTCGCCTTCGGGCGGCAGGTCGGCCGGGTCGACGCGCGGGCTCGCCCGCTCGAGATGCGCCAGTTCGCCAAGCTCCTTGGGCGTCATCGCGATCTGGTGCGGTCCGCGACGCCCCAGGATATGGATTTCGCGGACCCCGCTTGCCGCAAGCGCGTCGCGCGCGTGCGCGACGATGTCGCTGCCCGCGAATTCGGCGGGCGATTTGGCAAGGATGCGCGCGACGTCGAGCGCGACATTCCCGTTGCCGATCACCGCGACCCCGCGCGCGTCCAACGGAGGATTCAGCTCGGCGAAATCGGGATGTCCGTTGTACCAGCCGACGAACGCGGCGCTGCCGATCACGCCCGGCAGGTCGGCGCCGGGAATATCGAGCGCCCGGTCGTTCGGTGCCCCGGTCGCGAGCACGACGGCGTCGTAGAGCGTGAGCAGTTCGTCGACCGACACGTCGCGGCCCACCGCGACATGCCCGACGAAGCGGACATTATCGGTCAGCGCGACGCCTTCGTACCGCCGCGAGACCGCCTTGATCGACTGGTGATCCGGAGCGACTCCGGTGCGGATAAGGCCATAGGGGACGGGCAGGCGGTCGATCACGTCGACCGCGATGTCGTCGGCCTTCTGCAAGGTCTCCGCGGTATAATAGCCCGCCGGGCCCGATCCGACGATCGCGACGTGACGCATAGCCCACCTCCATATCGGGCACCTGCGCGAAGGAGCGCGGCCCCTTTGTTCTGTGACCGCCGATGCTAGCGGCGAAATGCGGGAGGGCAAGCGGACAAGTGGATGGGATCCGGCATCGCGTCGCCGACCCGGCACCGCAACCGCTGGCCGAGCGCGGCGCCAAGGTGGAAGGTGTCGCCGCTGTCGATGCGCGCGATGGATATCGTCAGCCGGGCGTGGCTCACCCCCGGCAGGATTTTCGCGGCGCTGCGCGGGATCAGGTTATAGGCGCTCATTTTCGCCCAATGGTTGCGGTCGCCGGTATAGGCCGGATCGTCGGTGTCGTTGTAGGACGATGCAAAATAATGGCCGTAGCTCGCGGTGCGGCTCACCAACGACAGCCCATCGGTCGTCACCGTCATGCTCGCCGGTGGCGAGGTCGAACCCGACGCGACCGAATAGGTGATCGTCGTCGAGGCAACCGCCGTCACGACGCGCGCGCCGGTATAGGCCGCATCGCTGCCCGACACCGTCACCACGTCGCCGACCTTGATGCCGTGCGACCCGATGGTCAGCGTGCAGTTGCCGCCGCTCGCGCTCTGGGCCGAGACGCTGTAGCTTTTCACCGGGACCGGTCGATACTGCGCCAGCGTCCATGTCGTGTTGAGATCGCCGGTCGACGTGCCGCCGTGGATGACGGCCTGGTTGAACACGTCGTCGCCCTGCGCAACCGGGAAAGGATCGCTGAACATCTCGATGAACTGGCTGGCGCCCGACGCGACCAGTTCGAGCGATTTGCCGCTCGCTCCGAACGCGATATCGTCGGTGACGGTCGCGGTCAGCGCACTCGACAACGACCGCAGCGTCCACCCGGCAATCTGCGTCGCGCTGAAGGTCAGGGCCTGCCCATCGGTCGCTTCTTTGAAATTCCAGTTGTAATTCGGGATCAGCGAGGCATGGACCGCCTGCCGCAGTTCGGTGGGGTTGGCGCTGGCATTGGTGGCGAAGGTCAGACCCGAGAGCCCGGACGCCAGCGATACATTGTCGGCGAACAGGAACAGGCCGGCTGCGGTGTGTGTGCTGCGCCCATACAGGACGTGCAGCCCGGAAATCACGGCGTCGAAGGGCCCCGTGAACAGCGGGCGGCGCGGGCAGGCGATACCATCGGGCCGCGCATCCGCCGGCGCCGTCGCGTCGGTCTTTGCGTTGATCTGGCAATCCGACATCTGAAGGGTGAAGCCGTGGCTGCTCGCGAAATCATATACGACCAGCGCGTCGTTGCTCGATCCCTCGAAGTGACAGCCGATGAACTTGATGTGGAAATAGCTGGCGTTCGAGTTGAGATAGAGGGTGCTGCTCTTCAGGAAGTCGAACGAACAGCCGATGAAGACCAGCTCCTGCAAGGTCGAAACCCGGATGCCCTGCGGCGCGCCGGCGAAGGTGCAATTGACGAAGGTCATTCGCTCGCCGCTGTTGGACTTGGCGGCATAGGGGCAATCGAGCACGCGGACGCCCGCCAACTCGAACCGGCAATTGGTCGCCGAAAAGAGATAGGTGTCGCGATCGCGCAGCTTCAACAGCGTGCCGAAGTTCGTGACCACCACGTTGTTCAGCTGAATGTCGCGGCTTGCGCGGTCGGACGACAGGCCCGGCGTAATATTGCCGATATCGAGGCCGACGCTCTCCGTCGCGGCCATTCCAGGACCGTCGATATGAAACGGGCCGTTAAGCACAGCGCCGGTGTTGGCGGCGCCGCGACCCGGCGAGCTAGCAGGGCCGCGCTCATTATCGATGCGAAAGGCGACCACATCCCCGGGAGCGTTCGAAAAATCGAACACGACGGGGTCGGTCGCACCCAGTTTGATCCACGGCGGCAGCCTGAGGCCGCTATCGAGTCGATACCGGCCCTTGGGCATAACTATCGTATACGTGCCCGTGTTAACGCCGGACGCGATCGCGTCTGCGGCGATCGCGTCGATTGCCTTCTGGATTTCCGTTTGGGAGGCTTTGATACCGCTCGGGTCGGCACCGAAAGCCCTGACATCGAAATTGGGCGACGGCACGACGTACAGTTTCGCTCCGCCAGCGGTTGCCACATGGAAATCGGCGGCCGTCTCATGGGCCACCTTGTAGACGAACCCGTCACCGGTTCGGACGGTCGATCCGACACGCAGGGCTTTGGAACTGGCGATCAGCGCGGCTGGCGTCGCAGCCGCATACGCTGCATCGGTGACGTGCCCGGGGCCATCGGCCGACCGGCTTCCCTGCGCGGCGCCGAGTTGCGCTTGCGAATCCCAGACGGCCCACGCGCCGGCTGTCGCCAGCATGCTGCGGCGACTGATTTTTCCGCTTCGATATGTCATGATGTGGTCATCAACCAGCCTGTCGATATTGAGTGCCAGCGCGTCTTGCTCCAGCCTTGCGTGCGCTCCGTCGACTACCGCAATATGCCTGACGCTCAATTCGGCATCGAACGAGTTGGGTGGAGCGGGCCTCCGGCCGGTGCCGGACCGGGGTGGGGTGCGCGGCGGCGAGGCGCCAATTCATACGCACGGTCCATTTTGTCGGCAAGCCCGATGCTCCGTGGGGCCGTGTGCCGGTAAGGCGCTCCCTTTCAAACCCCTTGACCCCCGCGTTTCCGCCGCTTATTGGCCCCCGCTCCTGCCCCGTCGTCTAATGGTAAGACTACGGATTCTGATTCCGTCTATCGAGGTTCGAATCCTCGCGGGGCATCCAAGACCTTGTCATATTTCACCAGAGACCGCTCATTCTTTCCAAATTGAGTGGCATCCTCTGCTTTTTAGCGCCGAGCGGATGGTGTCAAATGCCCCCAAGTGAAAGCGGGCGGTCAGCATCGCCCGATTTCGGCCGTCCCAGCCTTATTCGCCGCCCTATGTCTGAAAGCTGTCATCAGATTGCTTAGCTGAGATCGACGGCTCCGCCCACCCTACTCCCGCAACGGACTTACAGGCCCGCTTTCCCCATGAGGCGGCGGGCTCTTGTCTGCCTGGCGAATCGGCCGGAACCATAGACGGGAAAGATCAGCGGTCCTCCGACCGCGCGCGATAGGCCTTTGCATTGATCCCGTGGCGCGCGAGCTTGTCGTACAGCGTTTTGCGCGGCAGTCCGAGTGCGCCCATCGCCTTGCCGATGTCGCCGTTGCACCCTGCCAGCGTCTCGCGAAGGATGGCGGCTTCGAACCGTGCGACCCGTTCGGCGAGCGTCTGCGCCGGCTGCATCACGCCGCCCGTCGGGTCGAGCGGCAGGTCGAGCGCAACGCCATAGGCGAAATTCTTGAGCTCGCGGACATTGCCCGGCCAATCATGTTCGACCAGGTGGCGGCGCACACGGTCGTCGATATGGATCTCGGCGGCGCCCATCCTCGTCCCGGCTTCCTCGAGGAAATAGGCGAAGGTCTGCGGAATGTCGGCGCGTCGCTCGCGCAGCGGCGGGATGCGCAGTTTGACGACATGGAGCCGGTAATAGAGATCTTCGCGGAACTTGCCCGCGCGGACCGCGTCGAGCAGGTCGACCTTCGTTGCCGCGACGATCCGCAGGTCGACGGGCTCGGGCGCGGCGGCGCCGATCGGCTGAACTTCGCGCTCTTCGATGACGCGCAGCAGCTTGGCCTGCACCGCGGGGTGCATCGTGTCGATTTCGTCGAGGAACAGCGTGCCGCGATGCGCGGTACGGATCCGTCCCGGATTCGCCAGCTTGCCGCTCGCGCGGTCGACGCCGTCGCCGCCGAACAGTTCGGCCTCGGCGAGGTCGTGCGGCAGGGCGGCGCAATTGACCGCAACGAGCGCGCCCCCGCGGCGGCGGCTCTGGCGGTGGAGCATATGCGCGACCAGTTCCTTGCCGGTGCCAGTCTCCCCCTCGACCAGGACGTCGATATCGGCCTGGGCGAGTTGCGCAATCGTCTCGCGCAGCCGCACCATTGCCGGGCTTTCCCCGACCAGCGGACTGTCGATGTCCTGGACCGCAGCGGTCAGACGCCGGTTGTCGAGGATCAGTGCGCGGTGCGCCAGCGCCCGCCGCGCGCTGCCCACGAGGTGATCGGCAGCGAAGGGCTTCGACAAAAAGTCGAAGGCGCCATCCTTCAAGGCCCGCACCGCCATGTCGACATCGGCATGGCCGGTGATGAGGATGACCGGGATTTCGGGATCTATCGCGTGGATAGCCGCGCGCAACTGGAGCCCGTCCATCCCCGGCATCCGGATGTCGGTGACGACAATCCCCGGAAAATCGCGATCGATCCGCCGGAGCACCGCGCCCGCATCCGCAAACGCCTCGACCGACAAGCCGGCAAGGTCGAGTGTCTGGAGATTGGCCTCGCGAAGCGCCGCGTCGTCGTCGACGAACAGGACCGTCTGCTGGTCGGTGAAAAAGCTCATGCGGACCGAAGCTCCACCCGGAATCCGGCACCGCCGAGCGGCGACTCGATGAGTGCCAGCGTGCCGCCGAAATCGCCGACGATCTGGCTTGCGATCGCCAGCCCCAGGCCCAAACCTTCGGCCCTCCCGGTGACGAAGGGCGTGAACAGCTCGGGTTTCAAGGCTTCGGCGACCCCGGCGCCATTGTCGCAAATGTCGATGCGCAGCGGATCGGTGCCGTGAGCGCGGAGGATGATTCGCGGATCGTCGACGCCCTGAAGCGCCTCGCCGGCATTTTGCAGCAGGTTGATCAGCACCTGTTCGAGCCGCACCCGGTCGGCGTAGACCCGCGCGCCGGGCTGCTCGATCGTGATGTCCACCGCGACGCCCTGGCTGCGCAGCCGGTCGCCGATCAGCAGCATCGTCCCGTCGATCGCCGCCTCGAGTGCGACAGGACCGAGCGGGGTCGGCTTGCGCCGCGCGAAGTTGCGCAGTTCGCCGGTAATCGCCCCGACCCGCGCGGTCAGATCGACGATCGTGCGCAGATTGCCCTGCGCCTTCGCGGTATCGCCGCGGTCGAGATAGGCGAGGCCATTCTCGGCAAAGCCGCGGATCGCGGCGACCGGCTGGTTGATTTCGTGCGCGACACCGGCGGTGATCTGTCCGATCGACCCGAGCCGGCTCGCCTGCGCCAGCTCCTCTCGCGCGGCGCGGTAGCGGCGGTCGGTTTCGGCCTGCAACTCCGCTGCCTGCTTCAACTCGGCGTTGGCTGTGCGCAGATCCTGCGTGCGCGCCGTGACCTCGCGTTCGAGCGCCTGGTGCGCCGCGTGGCGCATCGCCTGCCGCTCGACCAGGCGCAGCAGGGTCACGATCGCCGCCCCGACGAGGATCAGCAGAACCAGAAAGATCACGCGCGCCGTCGCATTGGCGGCCGCCCGGTGCGACTGCATCGGCTGAAGCTGGTGCAGTGTCGTTCCGGGTAGCGATATGCGCTCGGTCGCGTCCCGAAAGAGGCGGTCGCCATCGGCGGCCGAGAGCCGGAGATTTCCGTCGTCGCGGCCGAGGTCAAGCGGCGCAAGCGAACGGTCCCCATAGCGCCGCGATGCACGCAGCCTTTCGCGCGTCGCGGCGGAAATCGGCGCGAGCGATCGAAACTGCCACGCCGGATCGCTGGCCATGATGATGATGCCGCTGCTGTCGGTGACCAGCGTGGTGCCGCTGGAATCGGCCCATTTCGTTTCAAGTCGGTCGAATTCGACCTTCACGACGATCACTCCCAACGCAGCGCCGTTCGGCGCCACCTTGCGCGCAAGATAGAGCCCCGGACGGCCACTGACCGTGCCGAGGGCAAAGAGTTCGGCTTCGCCGGTCGCCATCGCGCCCCGGAAATAGGGACGAAAGCGATAATTCTCTCCGACGAAGCTCGTCGGCTCGCGCCAGTTGCTCGCCGCGATCGTCGTGCCGTCCTTGTCAAGGACATAGATAACCGCGGCATCGGTGCGTTGCGCCAATTGTTCGAGTTCGGCGTCGAGGCGGCGCGACGCGTCGGCGCTACGGTCCGCGAGCGCCAGGCGGACGTCGGGAAATTCGGTGAGCACGCGTGGCAGCAGCCGGAATTTCTGCAATTCGCTTTCAAGCAGGCTCGCATGCGCACGCGCGTTCTGCCGCGCGTCGGCATCGGTTTCGGCACGGGCGTTGCCCGCCGCCCAGCGATCGAGCGCAACCGCCGCGACGATCAGCAGCAGCAGTCCGGCCAGTCCCGCGAGCAGCAGGCGCCGCCGGTCGAGCGAGGAACGAGACGGCGAATCGCGATCGGACATCTGTGCGGATTATCGCACAAATTATGGGATTGCCATGTGGAATTTCGCACAAATCGACCGACCTTCAAGCGCGATGCTAATATATATCGTCTATTATCAATGTATTAGTGCGGAATGTCGACGACTTTGACCGACCTCCCGCATGCGCCCTAATTTCCCCGAAAGGCCGGGCAACGGCCCGGGCGGCGCCCACGAGCGCGAACGACAAACAGGGAGAGACGGGTGGCAGTCCCGATCGATTCGACCGTATCGCAGCAACCGGAAGCGCGGCGTCCGTGGTGGACACATCTGTATGTGCAGGTGTTGACCGCGATCGCCGCCGGCGTGTTGCTCGGGCATTTCTGGCCCGAAACCGGGGTCCAGCTCAAACCCGTCGGCGATGGGTTCATCAAGCTGGTCAAGATGATCATCGCGCCGGTGATCTTCCTCACCGTCTCGACGGGCATCGCATCGGTCGGCGAGAGCAAGGCGCTCGGGCGGCTGACGCTCAAGACCTTTGCCTATTTCCTCTTCTTCTCGACCCTTGCGCTGATCGTCGGGTTGATCATCGCCAATGTTTTTCAGCCGGGCGCAGGGATGAATATCGACCCCGCGACGCTCAATGCCGGGGCGGTCGCCGACTATCAGGCCAAGGCGCACGAAGCGACGCTGACCGGCTTCCTGATGGAAATCATCCCGACGACCTTCGTTTCAGCGCTGACCTCGGGCTCGATCCTCCAGGCGCTGTTCGTCGCGGTGCTGTTCGGCATCGCGCTGTCGCATACCGGCTCTGCCGGGGCGGCGGTGCTGGCGATGCTCGAAAAAATATCGGTGGTCTTCTTTCGCATCGTCGCGATGCTGATGCGCTTCGCGCCGATCGGGGCCTTTGGCGCGATGGCGTTCACGATCGGCGAATATGGCGTCGGATCGCTCGCCAGCCTCGGCAAGCTGATCGCGACCTTCTATCTGACCTCGCTGTTCTTCGTGCTCGTCGTGCTCGGCACGATGGCGCGGATCGCGGGCTTTTCGATCCTGCGGCTCATCGCCTATCTGAAGGCCGAACTGCTGCTCGTGCTCGGAACATCCTCGTCCGAGGCGGCGCTGCCCAGCCTGATGGAAAAGCTCGAGCGCGCGGGCTGCGCCAAGCCGGTTGTCGGCATGGTTGTGCCGACGGGCTACAGCTTCAACCTCGACGGCACCAACATCTATATGACGCTCGCGGCGCTGTTCGTGGCGCAGGCAACCGGCGTCCACCTCAGCCTTGGTGAACAGATCGCCCTGCTGCTCGTCGCGATGGTCAGTTCGAAGGGCGCGGCGGGCGTGACCGGCGCCGGCTTCATCACGCTCGCGGCAACGCTGACCGTCGTGCCCTCGGTACCCGTCGCGGGGCTCGCGCTGATCCTCGGTATCGACCGGTTCATGAGCGAATGCCGCGCGCTCACCAATTTCATCGGCAATGCGCTTGCGGCGATCGTCGTCGCGAAATGGGAAAAGGCGCTCGACCAGAATGCGCTCGACCATGCGCTCGGCGGCAAACCGGCGCCGATCGCGGCACCGCCGGTCGAAGCCGATGCCGACTGACATCGCCGCATCGAACAACGAAAACGACATGGGGAGTGAGACAATGATTTCGACCAAAGCCCGCTGGGCGCGCCGTACCAGCCATGCCGCGCTGATCCTGTCCGCCGCACTCGCGGCACCGGCGCAGGCGCAGGATGCACCCGCCGACCCCTCGGCCGATCCCGCAGGTGACGGCGCGATCATCGTTACCGGCAGCCGCATCGCGCGAGACACCTATGACACCGCCGCGCCGACGGTCAGCGTGACCGGCGAGGACCTGCTCGAATCGGGCGACAGCGAACTCAGCGAAACGCTCGCTGACCTGCCGCAGCTCACCTCGACTACCAATGATTCGACGGTGACCGGGAACACGCAGAATTCGGGGCTGTCGTCGATCCAGCTCCGCAATCTTGGCGACAATCGCACGCTGGTGCTGATCGACGGGCGCCGGACCGTGTCGAATTCGGGCATCCGCAACCTGGTCAGCCTGTCGACGATCCCCAGCGACTTCATCGACCGGGTCGAGGTCATCACCGGCGGCACCTCGTCGATCTATGGGTCCGACGCGGTCGCGGGGGTGGTGAACATCATCACAAAGCGCAACGAGCGTGGCCTGACCTTGCGTGCGCGGACCGGCCTGACCTCGCGCGGCGATGGGCAGGAACTGACGCTCGGCGCGACATATGGCGCGCGCTTCGCCGACGGGCGCGGCTATCTGCTCGTCAGCGGAACCTATGATCGCGACTGGGGGATTCGGGCGACCGACCGCGAATGGGCGACGCGCCCGATCGGCTATGACTATGATTTCGAGACCGGGCAGAATCTGTTCGACACCTATTATGTCAACAACAGCGGCGGGTTGACCAGCGGGCGCCAGCCGACCGACACTTTTCCGCCGAACGTTTATAGCGATTTGAGCAGCTTCATCCCGGGCGGCGTTTTCTCCGGCAAGAGCTCGTCGCGCGACCGCTTCTATCGCGACGGCAAGCTCGTGCCGCTGGGCCCCGACGTCCAGACCGGCGAGCCGATCGAAATCGGGACGACCGACAATGGCAACAGCGGCTATTTCCTGCCCAACCGCGATGGATACAACCAGCGCACCGGCCGCTCGCTGATCCTCGCGCGCAAGCGCTACCTTGGCGCCGCAAAGCTCGATTATGAATTTTCGGACGCGCTCGAAGGCTTCGCGCAAGTCCAATATTCGCGAATCATTTCGGGCGAAACGCGCGAGTCGGTGGGCATCGGCTGGGATTCGACCTTCCCGATCACCGACCCCGTGACCGGGATCACGACCGAGCAGGAATATGGCAAGATCCCCTGCCTCCAGAACGGGCCGTGCAATCCCTTCGTTCCGCCCGAACTGAACCCCGGCGAAGTGCCTTCGACCGGCGCGGGTATCGCGTGGGATCGCCGTTTCGACGAGGTCGGCGGCCAGATTACCGAGAACAAGCGCGAAACGATCCGCAGCTGGGTCGGGCTGCGCGGCAAGATTTCCGACAGCTGGAACTGGGAAGCGAGCTTCGGCTACGGCCAGTACAAGCAGGACCAGTGGCGCCGCAACGAAATCTGGGGCGATCATCTGATCCAGGCCCTTGATGCCGAGACCGGCCCCGACGGCGCGCCGCGCTGCGTCGATGCCGATGCGCGCGCCGCCGGTTGCGTGCCGATCAACCTGTTCGGCGAGGGATCGATCACGCCGGAGGCCGCTGCGTGGATTCGCGCCGACCTGCATCAAGACCTGACGATCCGCCAATATACCGGACAGGCGTTCGTCACCGGCGAGCTGTTCCAGCTTCCCGCCGGCCCGGTCGGTGCCGCCTTCGGTCTCGACTATCGCAAGGACAGCCAGACGTTGACCGGCGATCTGCTATCGCAACTCGGCGGGACGACCGGCAATGCGGTCCCCAATTTCGGCGGGTCGATCAGCGCCTATGAAGGCTATGGCGAAGTCAATGTGCCGATTCTGAAGGATGCGCCCGGCGCCTATCTGCTCAGCCTCGATGCGTCGGCGCGGGTTGCGCATTACGACATCGACAATGTCGGGACGGTGTTCAGCTGGCGCGGCGGCATCCAATATGCGCCGATCCCCGACCTCCGTTTCCGCGCCCAATTCGCCCGCGCCCAGCGCGCGCCCGATATCGCCGAGCTGTTCTCGCCCCCGCGCGGCAATTTCGAGAGCGCCGACGATCTGTGCGACGGGGTGACGCCGACCACCGCTGGCCGCATCGCGGCGAATTGTCGCCTCGATCCCGGCATTCAGGCGCTCTATGCGCGCCAGGCGGCCGAGAGCATCGACCAGGAATATGAACAGGCCGGCTCGAACATCTTCAGCCCCAATGGCGGCAACCTGGACCTGAAAGAGGAAACCGCCGACACGCTGACGCTCGGGGCGGTCTTCGCGCCGCGTTTTGCGCGCGGGCTCAGCCTTGCGGTCGATTATTACAGCATCAAGATCCGCGACGCGATCGACGCCTATTCGAACCGCGACATCCAGCTGCAATGCTATGACACCGACATCCCGCAGGCCGACAATCCCTTCTGCGCCGATATCACGCGGAATCCGATCAACGGCCAGATCGTCGAGCTGGTGCAGCGGCAGGCTAACCTCGCGCGGTTCGACACCTCGGGCATCGACGTCGCCTTCAACTATCGCTTCCGCCTCGACGATGCGCTCGGGATCCCCGGCCGCTTCGACCTGCGCTATGACGGGACGCATATCCTGAAGCAGAAGGTAAGCTTTCAGGGGGTCGACGGCATCGTCACCAATGACTTGAAGGGCGATCTGCGCGACGGCAGCTTCAAATATCGCGCGCGCGGCTCGCTGAGCTGGAAACTGGATAATTTCCGTATCCGCTGGTCGACAACCTATTATGGCAAGATCAACGACAGCAATGTGCTGCGCGACCAGTATCTCGCCCTGCTCGCCACCAATCCCGACGCCGAAGTGCCGACCTATCTCTATATCGGCGACGTGTGGGAGCACGACCTGTTCGTTTCGTTCGACGTCGACAGCGGCGGCAAGGAGTTCCGTCTTTATGGCGGGGTGAACAATCTGTTCGATTCGACCAGCCCCTTCCTGCCGACGGGCACCGAGGCGGGACGCCTGACCAACCAGAACGGCGTCTACGACATCGCCGGGCGCCGCTTCTATATCGGTGCGACGGTGAAATTCTGATGCGCGGCGGCGCATCGAAGCGGATTTTGCGGGCGACCACTGGGTCCGCAAAAGCCATTGCGGCGGCGGCGCTGTTGACGCTGGCAGGGTGCGCGCCCGGCCACGCGGCCATCGGCGCCGCCCCGCATGGCGACACTGCGCTGCAAAAGCGGCTGTTCGCGGCCGG
>CAZSMB010000020.1:26934-28152 GCA_964607625.1 uncultured Sphingopyxis sp.
TGGTTCACCGAAAAGGACGGCACCGCGCGGCCCGCCGACGCATGGTCCTTCGCGGTGGTCGAACCGATCTTCGCCGCGGTGAAAGCGCGCGAGGGGCTGAGTGCCGCGACCTATTCGCTCTACGGTCATTCGGGGGGCGCGCAATTCGTCCACCGCTTCCTCCTCGCCGGCGGAGGACCGCACATGGCGCGCGCGGTGTCGGCCAACGCCGGCTCCTATGCGATGACCGACCCCGCGGTCCGGTGGCCCTTCGGCCTCGCGGGGCTTCCGCGCGGGCTGTGGCAACCGGAAAAGGCGTTCGCGCTGCCGGTGACGGTACTGCTCGGCACCGAGGATATCGATCCCGACCATCACAGCCTGCCGCGCCAGCCCGAAGCGATGGCGCAGGGCCCGTACCGGCTCGCGCGCGGCAAGGCCTTTTATACGCGCGCCCGCGCGCTGGCTGCTGCCGACCATGCCCGCTTTGCGTGGAGCTGCGTACTGGTGCGCGGGGTCGGGCATGACAATGCGGGGATGGCGCCGGTCGCGATCCGCATCCTGTTCGGCGATGCGCGGCCGGTCGCGGGTGGCGACTGCAAGCCGCTCGGCGACTGATACCCCGGTATGAGGCTTGGGCTGGCGCGCGCGTCGTGCTAGGCGGCGCGCCCATGCTGACGATCAACGGCCTTACCGTGCGCCTGGGCGGGCGCACCATCCTCGACCGCGCGAGCGCGAGCCTGCCGGCGAAAAGCCGGACGGGGCTGATCGGCCGCAACGGGGCGGGAAAATCGACGCTGATGAAGGCGATGATCGGCAGCCTGGAAGGCGACGAGGGCGGCATCGAAATGCCGCGCCGTACCCGCGTCGGCTATATCGCCCAGGAAGCGCCGAGCGGAACGGCGACGCCCTTCGAAACGGTGCTGGCCGCCGATACCGAGCGCGCCGACCTGATGGCCGCGTCGGAGACGGAGACCGACGCGCACAAGCTGGGCGACATCCACGAACGGTTGATCGCGATCGACGCCTATACCGCTCCGGCGCGCGCCGCTCGCATCCTGAGCGGGCTGGGATTCGACGAGACGATGCAGGCGCAATCGCTCGACAGTTTCTCGGGCGGGTGGAAGATGCGCGTCGCGCTGGCCGCGCTGCTCTTTTCGAACCCCGACCTGCTGCTGCTGGACGAGCCGTCGAACCACCTCGACCTCGAAGCGACGATGTGGCTCGAAAGCTTCCTGCGCG